>NZ_JAMPRR010000029.1:0-95451 GCF_028483405.1 Providencia sp. PROV076
CCACGTGCTTTACGCACCGTGATCAGCCATTTGGAAAATGTTATGTTAAGGAGCTAAAGAGTTGAACTTGCCATACTCATGCAGTTGGATTTCGTTGAGATCCGTCAGATGCCTTTCTGCCATAATCTAAATAAAAAAACTAAAGGTTTTAATAAGTGTGAAGAGTATGGCTTAATTATAAAAATATTTATATTTTGCTAAATAATATGATTGCTATAACGTTTAAAATATAGATTAATATAAGTGTTGATGGTGCTTGAAAACTATTTTAACAATTTATTTATCTTAAATAAGAATAATGAAATATTTAATTAATATTGATCAACTAATGGATAAGAAGTGGTATATTATCTAGTATATTGTTTCTGTATGTTAGTTCAGGATAAATTGATAAAAAGGCAGCATATAATGCACAATATCTTATCACTAGATAGTGATAATTTCTCAAATATACTTTACCCTTTAGGGTCGCAAGGCCATCAGACGGTTGTCGTTTATTTTTCGGCATCTTGGTGCTTGCCTTGTAAAAATATGAAACCTATTTTTACTAAACTTTCTGAATATTTTCAAGAAAATAACATCATTTTTGGCATTGTTGATATTGCTCAATCTCCTACTTTGGCACCTCAATATGGTATAAAATCAGTGCCGACAATTGCGGTTTTTCAAGATACTCGGTTAATCGATATTATTGCAGGAGAAATGCCATTTAATAAGGTACTAATGGAATTGGAAAAAACGCTCAGTAAGCGTTAATATTCAGCGAATATATTTAATAATAATGATAAGACATTCATAATGTTAATACTGATATTAGAAGGGTTATTGATAGGCTGTCTACTAGGTTTGACGGGAGCTGGCGGGGGAATTCTTGCTGTTCCTGCTTTAATGGCAAGCCAAGATTGGAGTGTAGCATTAGCTGCACCTGTCGGGCTTTTAGCTATTACAATAGCGGCTTTTATTAGTGTTATTCAAGGGCTTATAAAAAAGAATATTCGCTATAAAGCGGCTATTTGGATAGCACTACTGAGTATTCCTTCTGCCAAGTATGGTATTTATCTTGCCCATATTGTTCCTCCAGTTTGGTTAACTCTTATTTTTAGCCTTGTTATGCTTTATGTCGGGGGGCGTATATTTTTCAATAGGGTTGATGAGCAAAATGATGCACATTGTTTAATTAATACTGAAACTGGGAAATTTATTTGGAACACTAAAACAGCGTTAATCTTTGGGGGGATTGGTGTCATTACAGGGTTACTTACTGGTATGCTAGGTGTCGGTGGTGGTTTTATTATTGTTCCTGCATTGCGAAAGTTCACTAATTTGAATATGAAGAGCATTATTGCAACATCGTTAATGGTTATTTTCTGTATTGGTAGTATTAGTATTTTCATTAATGTCTGGAATGGGTTCCAATATCCTAGAGAAATTAGTGTTGTTTTTATTGTTTCATGTGTCATTGGATTATTAATTGGTCGGTTAATAACACATTATATTTCTAATAAAACCATTCAAATGCTATTTTCAAGTGTTGTCATCTTTGTCGCTTTAGGATTGATCTCATCAGTATTAATTGAGTTAAATGTCATTTGAAATAAATTTCAAATATCAGATTATTAATTAAATTTTTATAATTTATGCTGTATGTCACTATTTTGAATTATCAGTCACTTATTCTTCTTAAAGAAAGTGAAATTGATTTATCTTCAAGCTCAAAAAGGTATAATGAACCATCGCATTTTTCTACCCTGATAATAGTGCAATGGATTACTAATATATTCTTCTGGGTAATCATTAAAGGTTGACTAGTATAATTATGACAAAACAAGATAGCTCAACAACGATAATTGATATAGCTAAACGTGCTAATGTAACGGATATTACTGTCTCTAGGGCATTTAATCATCCTGAGATGGTAAAGAAGGAAACTCGGGATAAAATATTAGCTATAGCGCAAGAACTCAATTATGTGCCAAATCTTTTTGCACGTAATCTGAAAAATAAAAATAGCCGCATAATAGGTGTGGTTACTGATAGTACATTTAACCCTTTTTATGTCGTACTGATTCAAACGGTCTCACGTTTAGCGAAAGAAAAAGGCTATCAAGTCATGATTTTCGATTCAGATAGCGATGAAAAAGCAGAAAAAACAGCAATCGAAACGTTAGTCAGCTACAAAGCGAGTGGGATCCTACTGTCGCCAGTTCGTGATGATAAAGACTATCAACCAAGTTACTTATCATTAATTGACCAACATAATGTGCCTTTAGTTTTTGTTGACCGTTCAATTTATGGTTATCAGAATAAGTATTCGGGGTTGTTTTTGAAAAACTTTGAAATTGGCGCTTTAACAGGAAAGTTTCTTAACCAGCAAAATAGTGAAAATACACTTATTGTTTCAGGGCCTGAAGGATCTGAAATTAGTTTGTCTCGTTTAGCGGGTATATATGAAAACTTTCCAAATAGAAAAAATATTAATGTCTTATACAGCAGTTATATGTTTAATAAGAATGATGAAGATTATCTAAGAAAAAAAGTTCAAGAGCTTTATACGCCTAATATGTATATTGTTGGGCTGAATGGAATTATTACGGCAGGGATGTATAAAATTATTTTAGAACTAGGACTTTCTTGCCGTTATTTCTCTGTAGATTTACCACCCTATGCAGATACTTACCATTTATCTATTTCTGGTGTACATCATGATTCGGTATATCTTGGTGAATTAACAACAGAGTTATTATTTTCTGAGATAGAGCGAGATTCACATAAAGATCATAAAACAAAACAAATATTTGTTGATGGAAAACTTGTTGTTTATTAATAATATTTAGAATTAAAGTAGGTTATGATTTTTATATACTCTAAAGAATTCGAGTTGTATGTAAGTGCAATCGACATCCATACAATTTGAAGCATGAAAAATGTAAATAGGCAGGTAGCGATACCTGCCTATTTTAATGGCGATGAAGGACTATTAATTTAGCGTTTCATTGAGCTAATTAATGTCGCACCCCAAATAATTAGGCCTTTTACAATATATTGAACATAAGGTGAAATACCTAATAAATTTAAACCGTTATTAAGTACACCTAAGATCATTGCGCCTATGAGTGTGCCAATGATCATACCACGGCCTCCTGCTATTGAGGCGCCACCGAGTACGACCGCAGCAATCGCATCTAACTCAAAGCCTACCCCTGCATTGGGTTGCCCACTCATTACTCGAGAGGTAAATATTAACCCAGCGAATGCAGCAGTAAAACCGCTAATGACGTAAACTAACATTTTATAACGTTCAACGCGGATACCACTGAGGCGCGCAGCTTCTTCATTACCACCAATGGCGTAAATATAACGGCCAAAAGAGACATGATTTAGTACAACATAGAAAATAAGATAAAGGCCAAGCATTAATAAAATAGGAACTTGAATTCCCATTAATTCTTCGCGTCCCCAAAAAGCAAACTCTTGAGGTAATCCTGACACTGGGTAGCCACCGGTATAAATTAAGGCTAGCCCTTTAGCAATAATCATAGCACCTAAGGTGACAATAATTGGTGGCATTTTACCATAAGCGGCTAAAATTCCATTAATGAAGCCAAAAGCAACACCGGATAATAAACCCAGAGCAATTGCGGCGTAAGGGTCCATTCCATAATACTTCATTAAGCCTGCCATCAAGGTTCCAGAAAGCGCCATAACAGCACCAACGGACAAGTCAATTCCACCTGTTAAGATAGCAAATGTCATACCGATAGCGATAATGGCATTAATAGAAACCTGACGAGCAATTGTCGAAAGGTTATTTACAGTTAAAAAATGTTCATTAAAAATGGACATGCAGACAAATAAAAGAATTAAACCAACGAGTGGTAAAAATGCAGGTATTTTTGTTAGCTTAGAAAAACTAAATTTATTTTTAGTTAATGGAATTGCACTTTGATTAGACATAGTCGTTATCCTATATAATATTGCCGGCCGCATGTACCATGATCTGAGTTGAGTTTATTTCGTCTCCAGTTAACTCAGCGGCAATTTCACCATCTCGAAAAACCAAAACTCTATCACTGACACCAATAACTTCTGGTAGCTCCGATGAAATCATAATAATGGAAATTCCTTTTTCAGTTAGAGAGCGCATTAATTGATAAATTTCTGATTTTGCCCCAACATCAATACCTCGAGTGGGTTCGTCGAAAATAAGAATTTTGGCTTGTTTATTTAGCCAGCGAGCAATAACAACTTTTTGCTGGTTTCCACCGCTTAAAGTAGAAACTGCAGTGTGAGGCTCTGGTGTTTTAACTTTTACTTGGGAAATTAAATCAATAGATAAAGTGAGTTCTTTTTTGTTTTGAATTAAAAATAATTTTTGAGCGTGATTGTTTAGCCATATATTTTCTTTAACGGAAAATGGCAATACAAGTCCTTGAGTTTTTCGGCTTTCTGGTAATAAACCGATACCTAATTGCAGTGCAGTCGCAGCTGATTTAACTTTAACTTCTTTGCCTTCTAAAACAACTTTTTTCTTGTAAGCCTTATCAGCACCAATCATGGCAAGAATAGTTTCTGTGCGACCTGAACCGACTAATCCAGCAAGCCCTAAAATTTCACCTTTTTTTAATTGAAGGTGGTTAGTTGGGCTATATGAAAAACGCTGAACTTCCGCATCTAAGATGACTTCTTGCTCGTTGAATTGGCGTTTATGAGGGTAAATATTTTCAACTTCACGGCCAACCATCATTTCGATAATAACGTCTAAATCTGTTTCATCGACCTTACGCGACCCTATATATTGTCCATCGCGTAGTACACTGATGGTGTCACAGATTTCATAAATCTCTTCTAAATGGTGGGAAATAAAAAACATTCCAACCCCTTTAGCTTTTAAATCGCGCATTACATCGAATAAATGGTTTGCTTCATTGGGTGTTAATGTCGCAGTTGGCTCATCTAACACTAAAATCTTAGCATCCAAAGACAGTGCTTTTGCGATTTCAACAAACTGTTGTTCTGCAATACTTAAATGACTAATGGGCTCATCAATATTAATGTTTACACCCAGTTCAGCTAGGATTTCCTGCGATTTTTTTCGCATTAATTTTCTATCTAATAAACCAAACTTATTTTTCAACTCTCTATTTAAAAATATATTTTCAAAAGCATTTAAATAAGGAATAAGAGAAAATTCTTGGAAAATAATACCTACGCCTGCTTTTATTGCATCTCTGTAGTTATGAAAGGTGTGTTCTTTGCCTTCAATCAGAATTTGTCCGCTATCAGGTTTATGTATTCCACATAACACTTTCATTAGCGTTGATTTACCTGCGCCGTTTTCACCTAATAATGCGTGAACCTCCCCTTTTTCTAGGGAGAGATTAATATTATCTAACGCCTTAACCCCAGGGAAAGTTTTACTGACATCTTTTAATGCTAATAATTGCATCATATTGCTTCCCTATATTTCTCAACTGCTTAAAAATGGGTAACAAAGCCATTTGGAATTTTTATTCCAATATGCATTTAATAATTAATATTTATGAAAATGTATTGCACCGAACATCAGAAATACAGGTGCAATACATTGGTTATTGATAACTAACGATTACCAGTGAAAGTCTTTAGCATTGGTTTTGTCGATCAATTTAACATCAATTGGGACTTCTTTAGGGACATTGGCACCCCAGTATTTTGCTAAGCCCATAGCTAAACCAATACGAACTTGGTCACGAGGGAATTGCGCCGAAGTAGCAATAAATGGCGAGTTACCTTTGGCAATTTCAGCAACCGCTTCAGGAGAACCGTCAACACTCACCAATTTGACATCACGACCAGAGGACTCAATCGCCGCTAACGCACCTAAAGAACCGACATCGTTAACACTGAAAATCCCATTGAGCGTTGGGTTTGCTTGCAACATGTTTTCTGTCACGTTCATTGCGGTATCGCGTTCTTGTTTACCGTTCAATTTAGTTACGATTTTAATATTCGGGTATTCTTTCATCGCCGCTTCAAAGCCGCGAACGCGCTCAAGAATTGGCACAACAGGGATACCATCTAAAATTGCCACTTCGCCTTTGCCGCCTAATGCTTCACCTAAACGTTTACCAGCCATTAAGCCAGCATCATAGTTTTTAGAACCAACGAAAGAGTCAATTGGGCCATTTGCTTGGGCATCAATAGCGATAACAACAACTCCCGCTTTTTTCGCTGCCAGTACAGCCGTTTCAGCACCCACGCTATCTGCCGGGTTAATTAACAGAATATCGATTTTTTTCTGTAACATATCTTCGATATCACTGGTCTGTTTTGATACATCATGAGCCGCATCAGAAATGTATAGTTGTGCGCCCATATCACCCGTTGCGCTCTCTAAGGCTTCTTTCATGGTGACAAAATATTCATTGTTTAATTCTTGAAATGACATGCCCACTGAAACTGGCTTAGCGGTAGCGTTAAATGTCATACCTAAAGTCAGTACACTTGCAACTACAGCTAACTTTTTAAATTTACTCAGCATAAGATGTTCTCCTAAAAGAGCGTTTAATTATATGTAGGGTTTTTACTTATTTAGTGTTTATTTGAATTATCAATTATTACTACCAGTTAAAACATGTTTATGGCTTGATGACGACTTTAATTGAGTCTGCCGATTTCGCCATGACAAAGGCTTCTTCCCAATCATCAATGGAATAGAAGTGAGTAACGATATCATCAGCGCTAACTAAGCCACGGCTAAATAGGTCAATAGCGACTTCATAACTATATGGCCCTAAGTGAGCTCCGCGGATATCGAGTTCTTTGCGGTCACCTATGATTGACCAGTCAACCGTTGTTTCTTTACCAAATACGCTGAATTCCACGAAACGGCCAAGTTTGCGGATCATTTCTAGCCCTTGAGTGACACCAATAGGCGCGCCCGTTGCTTCAATATAAACGTCACAGCCATAGCCTTCCGTCATATCTTTGACTAGCTTAATGGCATCTTCTTTCAGTGGGTTGATAACGACATCTGCACCAAATTTTTTTGCTAATTCAAGGCGTTCATCAATCGCATCAATGACAACCAGTTTTTTCGGTGTTTTTAATTTTGCGACTTGGATCATACACAGCCCGAGTGGGCCTGCACCAGCAATGACGACGACGTCATTTAAATCGATATCACCACGGCGTACTGTGTGGATAGCACAAGCCATTGGTTCAATTAATGCGGCATCTTTATCAGACAGTTCATCAGGGATTTTATGGATAATGGCGCGTTCTGAAAAACGCATATATTCAGCCATACCACCGTCGGCAACTTCTTTTTGGAAACCGTAAATATCATGAGTTTCACACATCCAGTATTTGCCTGATTTACAGAAACGGCATTCCCAACATGGGACAATTTGTTCAGCTAAGATCCGGTCGCCTATTTTTAATTTAAATTTTTCAGCAGAACCTTCACCAAGTTCAGCAACACGTCCGTAAAATTCATGGCCAGGAACAACGGGGGCTTTTATCCATGGATCATCTCCCCAGAACATCTGAGCGCCATCATTGGCTTTGCAGTCGCCAGCACAGATCCCACATCCATCAACTTTAATGACAACTTCTCTAAATCCTGGTGCCGGCCTTTTAATGTTTTCAAAGCGATAATCATGTGGACCATGACAAACAACCGCTTTCATTTTTTCAGGTAGGTTACTCATGTTCTAAGACCTCTTTCTAGTTGTTAACCCTAATGTTGACGTCAACATTAAGCGTTTTTTTATAACGCATTTGCTTTAGTTTTTTAACGCTTAACTATGAACAATGTATGTATGTAAGAAAAATGGTTATTTAATGTTATAGATAAAATAAATTTTTTTTAATATGACGACGTCGTCATTTTTGAAAGTAAGTATCTTAAAAACTAAAATTTGTGATTCAAGCCCTAATTTTAGTCACTTAATTGAGTACTTTCATTGGGAAATGAGACTGCCGAAACTGAATCTGTAACATGATGAAAATCATGATAAAAATCTTAATTCATTCCTTATTTTGTTTTTTTAGAAATGAATATGAAGCCGAGTATAATTATTTTAACTATTTTCAGAAGCGGATAATTCATGCAAAAACATTTCAGCTCACACTTTTGAATGAAAACAAATTTAAACTACATTTAATAAAGAGATATTGAATGGCTAATAGGCCATTATTTTTAATTTATAAAATTTAATTTAAAAAATTAAATAGAGTAATGAGCCATTTTGATACGCTGTCATAATATTTTTTGCAGATATACCTATAGGTATGAAAAAAAATAGCTTTATACCTCGTAATTGTATTTTACCAATTAAACAAAGTATAAAGCTAAATAGAGCCAAAGTTTAACTTCATTTTGTCAATAAAATCATTTTATTACAGCGTAAAGGGTGTGAGGGAGACTCACACCCTAGTGCTAGACAATCATTGGTGCAATGATAAAGCCGAAGGCGACACCGGCAATAATTCCACCTAGCCCTGGTAACATAAAGGGATGATTTAAAATATATTTTCCGACTCGAGTAGACCCAGTAGAGTCGAATTCAATGGCAGCTAATGATGTTGGGTAAGTGGGTAAGACAAATACCCCGGTGACGGCGACAAAAGAGGCCAAAATTGCCCATGTCGGGACATCTAAGGCAATGGCTAATGGAATTATTAATGGTGTTGTGGCACCTTGTGAATATAACAAGGCACAGGTCAAAAACAGAACTAAAGCCAATAAAATAGGATATGCAGATAATACATCTCCCGCGATGGCCTTGATTTGGTCCATATGGGCATCAACAAAAGTGGTACCTAATGTCACAATTCCGAGGATCACTGCAAGAGAACTCATTCCTGAGCGGAATGTTGGTGCTAATACAATAGAATCAGGTGATGTTTTACAGAAAACCACCATCAAACATGCTGCACTTAGCATACAAATGATGATGATATCTCGTGTTCCCATCGGCTTACCGATATCAAAACCAGGACGTAATTGTGGGAATGCAGCGAGGATCACGATAGCAATCGTGGCAATAATGAATAGAACAACAGAGAATTTTTCTCTCGTTGTGCTCTCGCCTTTTTTCTCTTCATATTTATGAACTAAGCCTTTTTGTAAACGTTCTAAATAGACCTCATCGTTTTCAAGTTCGCAGCCTTGACGTGATGCAATAAAAGCGGCAACCATGGCAGCAACAAAAGAGGCGGGTAAACATACTGACATGACAACGATAAAAGTGATGCCATTACCTTCCATGATTGTCAACATCGCTGCCATTGCTGCACTGATTGGAGAGCCCGAAATAGCAATTTGTGAGGCAACCACTGAGCCTGCTAATGTTCTAGATGGTCGGATACCCGAATCTTTCGCAATTTCTGCTATCACAGGCAGCATAGAAAACACAATGAAACCTGTACCAGCCATGATAGTCATCACCCAAGTGGTGATTGGCGCTATAATGTTTAGATACTTAGGATTTTTACGCATAAATTTACTGGCTAGGCGGACTAGATAATCCATCCCGCCCGCAGCTTGTAATGCAGATGCTGCTACCACAACCGTCATAATAATCAGAATAACATCAACAGGTGGTGAACCTATAGGTAAACCAAATCCGATAGTTAATACCGCTAATCCTAACCCACCGCAGAGTCCTATACCTATTCCGCCCATGCGTATACCAAAGAATATTGCACCTAATACAACAATGATTTCTAGCCAAACCATAATCGTCTCCAATAGACAATATATTGTCATTAGTAATATTAAAAAATTAATTTTTGATAGTTGATATAAGTTAAATATTTTTATTTATCATTAAATTTTGTTTTCCGACTCTGTTTTCATACCAGTGAATACTTGCTCTGACTAATGAGCTGGTTGAGTCAATATATTTATCTGGATAACTATTAATTTCATTTTCAAGAATGACGGGAACCTCGGTGCAGCCAAGTGCAATAATTTCGGCACCTCGGGAAAATAAAATTTCAGCTTGCTGTTTCATAATGGATTCAGCAATTTTTTTATTTCCTGATTTTAATAAATAAATGCTTTCCATTACATTTTCTTGGCTTTTTTTATCAGGAGTAATGCAGTTTAAATGTTTATTCTCTATGTTTTTTTGATATAGTCCCATATACATAGTGGCATTTGTTGCAAGTAATCCGATATTTTTTTTCTTGGTTGCTAGTACTTCTTTCATTGTCGTTTCAACAATGCTTAGCATGTCGACATGGCAAGCTTTTTTTAGTTCACTAAACCAAAAATGTGCTGTATTACAAGGTATAACAATACATTCGGCCCCGGCACTTTCTAGTTTCTTTAAATAGTCAGTCATTAAAGGTAAAGGTGATTCACCATGGTTTAATAGCGCTTCTGTTCGATCCGGTATATCAGGAATAGATGATATAATTAAAGGGATATGCTCTTGGTCTCTATTTGCTACGGTATAGCTTACAAATTTATTAAATAAATCAACAGTAGCGGCAGGCCCCATACCACCTAATACACCAATTAAACCTTTCATTTTAATACCCCTGCATTTCATTAGCCTTTTTATAAAATAAAAATCAATAAATGCTTATCTTTCTTCATTTATTTAACATATTGGTTAATATTCAAGTGATTATTAACTTACTTATTGCTGCTTAACTTGTGGTTAATATTTATCAATGTTTGTCTTGGATGAGAAATGCAAGTAAGTATGGTTTGATGCAAGATACGCATTAAGAACTTTTATTCAAAATAAAAATATTTTTATAAATTGCTCTGAAGGCCTGAATAGACTAGGTTTTATGAATTAAATAAATTAAATGAAAATTATTTTTGATTTTTGTTAATGTTTTAAATGGTAGGGCTATGCATAATACAAATAACGCTATTACAAATTTAGCTTTGTTATTTAACTAGTCATTAACTCAAAATATCAATAAAAATACTTTTAGTTTTTTATATTTTAACAGCAAGTCAATTTAAGGCTTAATAAGATGAAAAATATAGAAACAAAATGGCTATATGATTTTTTAACTCTAGAATCATGTCGACATTTTTCTCATGCAGCAGAACAGCGGAGTATTTCTCAGCCCGCATTTAGCCGTCGTATTAAAGCTTTAGAGGAAGCCATTGGCGTTGAATTATTTGATAGAACGACTTCCCCTTTACAGTTGTCTGAAGAGGGCAAAATTTTTCATTCTCAAGCGCGTAGTTTATTACAACAACTGGAATGTAACTTAAATGAACTATCCGGTCACAATGTATTGAGCCTACCGAATATTAAAATTGCCGCCGCTCATTCGTTGTCACTGACATTACTGCCTAAATTGGTTCATGGGCTGTCTGGTTACGGTGAGGAGTTTGTTTACCATGTTGAAGCCATTGATGTGGTACAAGTTGTGAACGCATTGAGAGAAGGAAAAAGTGATTTTATTATCTCATTTTATGATGAGGATTTAATGCAATCTCCATTTTCCTCATTGAATGTATTTGAATCTGAATTATATCCAATTTGTGCAGCGGATGAGCATGGTAAGCCGCTATTTGATATCTATCAACCTCAAGTGCCGTTGCTGAATTACACCAGTGCTTCATATATGGGAAGGTTAGTTAATCGTCGGTTAAGTGAGTTTGGTGCGATCAATTCGAAAACACTTTTTATGTCATCAATGAGTGAGTTACTAAAAAATATGGCTTTGGATGGCCATGGCATTGCATGGTTACCCATTTATTCCGTAGTGAATGAATTGAAAGAAAAAAAACTGGTTTGTTTGGATACGCCTGAATTAACAATACCTATCCAAGCGTACATCTATCGCATGGATACACGACTAAATAAAACCGCAGAGGACTTCTGGCGCATTTTGAAAAAGAATATTCCAGAGGATTTACGGAATTTATAGTGGGAAAGGTAATTTATAGGTAAATAACCTGCGAATGTAAGCAGGTTATTTAAGCTCATATGAAAAGATAGCACCTTGAAAAGAAGAGGGTTAGTGATCTAGAGAAACAGAATGCACATAATCTAACTGTTTTAAGGAACAGTAAAATTCAGGTAAAGTGATTTTTTGGCGTACTAATAGCTTTAAATTTACCTCGACGCGCTCTTTCTTGATATCTCTGATGGTGAGATTCTCAATTAAGTCTTTGTGACTTTTTAGGTACTCAATAAGTAAGGGAACCCCCTTTTCATGAGTAAATAACATACGAACTTTTATTTTTCCTAATTTTTGATTTTTCATCTGAAATAACGCAACTTGCGGGCTGAGCTGTATTGCTAAGAAAAAAAGAACTGTAACGATGACAGCATGCCAGTAAAACCCTGAGCCACAGGCTATTCCAACACCGGCTGATGCCCAAACTATGGCTGCTGTTGTTAAACCTGAGATTGCATCATCGCGACGATGTAATATAACTCCAGCGCCTAGAAATCCCACTCCACTAATTATTTGTGCAGCTAATCTCATCGGGTCGCTACGTATATTGTCAGAGATATTGGCGTAATACTCCGCTGACTGAATAGAAACGATAGTTAATAAACAGCTGGCAACGGCGATAATGACACAAGTTTTAAAACCAACAGGTTTTCCCTTTGATTCACGTTCTAAGCCAATTAAGCCGCCTAAAACAAAGGCGGCCAGTAGTTTAGCGATACTTGATAGTGATAAAGGGCCAATGGTGTCAACAAACTGTATAAATAAATCCATGGCTTGCTCCTGACGTAGGCTTACTCTTTCCTTGGTTTTTACTGTGTATACTCGTAACCCCTCAAGTTGCAGCGGTGTTGACTACACTCAGCTAGCCGAGCCACATAGTTTATCTCTATTCCCCGTCTATCTTCGCTTGTCGCCTACCTGCAACTCGAATTATTTGGGTATAGCAACGTTACTTACTGCTTTTTCACCTTCGTTATTTTTCTTTTTAGACACATCATCTTTAAAGAAGAAGATAAAGAAAACAGTGACAACAGCGGCGACGATAGCTGGGTAATGCCAGAATGTTTCCCATTGTGGTAATGCCGCGCTACCCGTCTCTGTGACAGTTGAATTAAAGATTTCACCACAAATTGTTGAAGCAAATAGCAAACCGAAGCCATTTGAAACAATAAAGCGTAAACCTTGAGCTTGTGCTCGTATCTCTGGTTTTGCTTTACGGTCAACATAGATATCACCGGCAGTAAAGAAGAAGTCCCAGCATAATCCTTGAAGCATCAATCCGATAATAATGAAGTAAAAACCGGAATCTACCGCAGCATAGGAGAATAATATTGAGCGAATAATCCAACTCACCGCGCCAAGAAGTAAGGTAATTTTGAAACCGAACTTCATTAAGAAGAAGGACAGAACGAACATAAACAGGACTTCACATGCAATACCAATTTGCATGATAGATGCCGCATTATCGAATCCAAGTGTTTTAATAAATACAGGAATATAAGCGGAGTAAGCTGTTTTGGGTATCATTAATACAAAGATGCTAAACATTAAGATAGCGAAATAGCGGTCTTTAAATAATGAAAGTGCATCTAAGCATAAAATATCTCTAGCGGAGAAAGGCTTACCTTTCGCTTTTGGTGGTGTATTTGGCAAAGTAAAGCAGTAGAAACCCAGTAATACAGCAACAGCGGATGCAATATACCAAGTCATGGTACTACCCGAGAAGCCCATTTCCCCTAATATAAATCCGATAGCCATAAAACCAAATGTACCGAATACACGAATAATAGGGAAATATTTCACGCCATTGATATGAGAGAAGCTGATGCTATTAGAGAGTGCAGTTGTTGGATAAAACAGTAGCCCAATAATAAAAATCATAAACAAGGTCATACCGCTATTTTGTGCCTCAATAAATTGAGGAACACATAGAATAACGACCGCATTAATTAAATGCAGTGTTCCCATTACCTTTTGTGAGGCAAAGAAGCGGTCTGCAACCATACCAATAAATAAAGGAGAAATAATGGTTGCCACGCCTAATAAAGCGTAAGCATTACCAATAATATTTGCCATCCCATAAGTACTTAACACAAGTCCCATGGTCATATTCCATGCGCCTTGCATGAAATATTGCACAAACATCATAATCAGTAAGCGAGAGGTTATTTTCATGTCCATGATTAGTTTTCCTCTTAATGTGCTTCTAGAGTTAATCCGTCATAAGCAACGCGGATATTATAAGGCGCACAAACCGCTTCTAATTCACCATGAAGTAATTTGCCACTATGGGAAATATGTGAAACAGCAATTTGAGTTTCTGAATGCAGGCAACCTTGTTGTTGTAGTTTTTCTTTAGCGGCAAATACGGTTTCTAGGCTCATGTGGTTATCTGTACGATTTTTCCCATTGAGTCCGTAAGTGCATTCAAATACGACAATATCAAGCTGTTTATTTTCTAGCCATTTCCATGTTAATTCAGGGAACCAACCTGAATCATGTCCATAAAAAATAGTTTTCCCATCCTTTTCAATGTGATAGACGTAGCACAATTCCCATTTAGCATGATTTGCGAGTAATGGCGTAATTTTATAACCATTTCTTTCGACGGTGACAAAAGGGATTAAGCAGTGGAAATCGAAACGCTCTTTGCTGTAGCCAGGCAGAACATCAAGGCAGCCATTAATTGCTCGGTCATTACCGAAAATATGTAATGGATGGTGAATTTCAAAACCATAACCTTCCATGCGGCTGAATAAATCGCCGACATTAAAATGGTCAGGGTGGGTATGGGTAAATAGTAAACTTTCAAACTTAGTTGCGTCCATTCCATCACGCATTAGCTGATAGCTAAATGTCGGGGAAACATCGATCAGCATAAGATCATCCACAATCGCGGAAGAATGGGTTCTAATATCTTTTCCCCCAAGTTCTCTTGCTTTCTGGCAGTGCTCACAACGGCAAAAAGGATTTGGTATACCTTCAGAAGCCGCAGTGCCTAAAAAGTGAAGTTTCATAATAATTACCTGTATTTTATTGTTTTATTTTGGGTTTTTTGATCCCTGATGTTGATGTTCAAACAAAAAACAAGCTAATTTGAACGTTCCAATAATAATATCGAGGGTTTGCTTTGCCAATAGTTGTTACTTTGTTCAGTGATCTCATTCAAAAAATATTTTTCATATTATTGATTTAATTGATTTTTGTTTTAATGGGTTAAGAAATGGGTAAAAACTGCAATATCTATGTTATTAGCTTGTTTTGTAAACTAATTTTCTATGGAACGTTCAAAACAATTATCGGTAGTCGCGATGAATAATTCAGGTATGCTATTGGTAGCAACAATCAAGGTGAAAAAGACAAATGGCAACAATCAAAGATATCGCAAAATTAGCAGGTGTTTCTCATGGGACCGTTTCTAATGTATTGAATAAGCGGGGAAATGTGAGTGTTGAGAAAATTGAAGCAGTCTATAAAGCTGCCAAGCAAATGGGATATCAGTTAAATACACAAGCTCAATTATTGAGAACCAATAAGAGCCAGAAGGTAGCAATACTTTTACCGCAATTAGTGTCTGATAAGTATGCAATATTTTTTAATTCATTTAGGCAATCGATGGCCCAGTATCCTGAGATAACTTATGATCTATTTTTGACGGATGATCTGGAAACGACAGAACTTGATGCATTACAAAAAATTGCAGCTGGCGGTTATAAGCAAGTTGTGGCAGTCAGTTGTTTGCAGGATGCTACCATCTATTTTGACACCTTAAAATTAACCGCTTCTCAAATTATTTTTATTTATCGTCAGCCTGCAAATGCTTACCACTTTTTCACATTGGATTACTCTCAGGCAGCTGATGCCATTTGCCAACAAATTGCGGCAAGTCGAAGCCAGTTAGTGGGTATTTTTAGTGATGATCATGGCGATTTAGAGCACGCCACCTTTGTCAGTGAGTTACAAAATAACCTTAAACAGAAGGCCCCGAATAAAAAATTTATTATTATTCGTGCTTCTAATGATGAATCTTATAAGGCGGCTTTTGGTTTTTTCTCTGAGGAGCAAATACCTGATTTATTTGTTGCTGAAGATATTGAAAAAGCCAGTTTTTTAACCCAGGCAAGTTTTTTTGGAAGTGAAGGCGATTGCCCTGCAATTTTTGCTTTAAGTGGCAACATTCCTCCGATACTAAAAGGGTTGCATTGTTTTCCTATGAACTATGCACAATTAGGATTGGAAGTGGTCGATGAACTGATGAGAGAAGATCTCGAAAAGAAAACTTCGGGGAAGAATACTGTCTACGTTCGTAATCAAAGTGGCAACCTTTATACGGCAACACCAGCAATAATTACTGACAATGAATCTGATCAAACCTTAAATTTACTCACTTTACCCAGCCCTTCAACAAACGCACTTAAAAAACTACTACCACATTTTTATCGGCAAACAGGAATTAAGGTTAATTTAGCTGTTTATCCTTATGATGAAGTTTACCAAATATTAGGGCAGCTCCATTTACACCCTTATTATGACTTACTACGTATTGATATGGCCTGTTTTCCTTGGTTTGCGGAACGCATCCTACAACCATTGGATAAAATAGGAAATGGAGTAACGGATTTATTAAGTAACTTTTCCTTACCGACACAGCAAAAATTTAGTTTGGTGAATGATACAGCATATGCCATGCCATTCGATGCCAGTGCACAAATGTTATTTTATCGTAAAGATCTCTTCGAAGATCCTATTTTAAGAAGAATGTATTACGAAAAAACGGGACAAGAGCTAACCGTTCCCATTTCTTTTACTGAATACGACCAGGTAACTCAATTTTTCACAGAGCTACATGAAGAAGGGGAGTTTTTACGGCCTTTTGGTGCATCAACGACGTTAGGCAGCGCTGGGTTAATTGCCACTGAGTATTTATTAAGGTATTACGCAGCAGGTGGACGGTTAATAAGTCATGGCCATATTCCTAGATTAGAAATGCCATTAGCAGGCCAGGTATTAAGTGAATATCTTCATCAAGTTTCTATTACAGAAAATATTCATAATAAATGGTGGAGTGAATCCGTTGAGCAATTTGAGCAAGGAAAACTTGCTATGTTGATTGCTTATATGAACCTGTTTAACGATGTCGCTCATAGTGATATTTTCCCTAAAATTGGTTTTGCTTCTGTGCCTGGGGGTATTCCTCAATTGGGCGGTGGGGCATTAGGTGTTTCTCGCTACAGCCAAAAAAACCATTATGCAGAACAATTTTATCGTTGGCTTTATTCACCAATAGTAATGGATCACCTCATTTTATTGGGGGGCAACAGTAATCATCAAGATTTCAGCCATAATCAAGAGGTTTGCTATCGTTACCCATGGATGCCCCTTGCTTACCAAGAAATAAACCGAGGGATCCGTGAATCTTCAATTCCAAACGGTAAGTTGTTTAACTTGCGCCAAGCTGAGGTCATTATCGGGCAAGGAATTACTAACGTTGTGAATAAAATCATGACTATAGATGAGACGATTGAATATATTAACCAGCGCTTATTGGTTGATACTCAAGGTGAGAGGTAAATAGCGGGTTAATTGGTATTTTAAATCAGCGGATAAACAGATGATAAGGCGTCATTACTTTTTAATTTTATCCGCACAAGTTATCTTCTTCGCACAAGTAATTTGTGATGAAGAGCGTTTCGCTCAGTCATTTTTATTCACTTTTATGGTTGTGGGAGATTGATGATAAGAAAAATCATGGCTAGGCCACTTGTTTTATTCATAATACTGACCAGCTTTTGATTTAAGTATTGCCACTATCTTTTTTTTCCAGGGTTGCATTGATTTTCGATACATTATGAACAACCGACCCAATGCCAAATCGTCAGGCAGGTTTCGAATATTTACTGTATTTTTGAGACCACTGTTACGAAGCCAGGGCTCAGGAACAATTGCAAGCATTGAGCTATTATTCAATGCAGGGATCACTTGTGAGTATTCAGGGCATTTAAATCCTATATTACGAGACATTCCCCTTCTATTTAGTTGTCTATCTAATTCATTTTCATCTTGCAACCAAGGTAAACAATATACGTGTTTGTATTTAACTAATTCCTCTAAACTAATTTCTGTGGAATTATTGAACTCCAGTTTTGCATCTTTCCCATATATTACAAGCAATTTACTTTCACCGATTGTTTCATATTTTAAGGATGACACTGGTTTTTGTTCACTTCCAACAGCGAACACCAAATCAATAGAACCATCTAGAACTTCATCTCGCCACGAACGCCTTTGGTAAGTTACGCATTCAATATAACAACCAGCTAATTCACACTGCTCAGATAGTATTGGGGTAATAATGTCTATTAAAGCTGGGGGACAAACAACCTTAAATGTTCTAGAGCCGTCTATAGCCTCAGTGAAAAGGTCATCATTAAGGGATATAAATAATGGAACAAGTTTCTCTTTTAAACTCAAAGCAAAAGGTGTTGGAATTTGTTTATTATTTTCTCTTTTGAATAGGGGATCGCCAAGTGATGCTCTTAACCTGCTGAGTGCATGACTAACTGCTGAAGGAGAAATATGGAGTTTAGCTGCGGCTTCCTTTGTACTAGATGTTAAAAGAAGAGCATATAAAACTTTTAGAAGATTAAAGTCAAATTGATTAAGGTTCATTTTCTTTGTATTAAATTGAGCAGTATTCATTTTGTTTATACTATCATTTACCCTCAATTACAAACGAACCTGAGTTTTATGAAAAAAATAAAATTTATAGCATTGATTGGCTTACACGGCTTGCTTTTTCCTGCATCTATGAGTGCTGCATTGCATCCTGAACAGCCGCTCTCTGAAGTACCGCCAAAGAGTATTTTTTTAGAATGGGCAAAACCAATAGAGTCTTTTCAGATGGCTCCACAGGTATGGTACGTAGGAACTAATAATCTGACTTCAATACTGATAACAACAAATAAAGGTCATGTATTAATAGATGCTGGATTAAACGAAAGTGCGGAATTGATTAAAAATAATATTGAGAAACTTGGTTTTAAACTCAAGGATATTAAGTATATTTTGAATAGCCACGCGAGACTTGATCAAGCTGGTGGAATTGCATATTTAAAAAAAGTTAGTGGGGCCAAGGTTGTTTCTAATAGAATCAATGCAGCTCAATTAATATTGGGTGGCGCTGAGGATTTTGCATTAGGTGATAAATTATTATTTCCTCCTGTTGATGTTGATATTTACATAAATGACAGAGAAGAAATTGAGTTAGGTGGTGTTGTATTCACTTCTTTATTTACACCAGGCCACTTACCTGGTTCTAACTCTTGGCGCGTTAAATTAAATAATGGAGATAAATTGATATATGCAGATAGTTTAGCTACCCCGGGGTATTACTTGGTCAACAATCTAAATTACCCTGAAATAATAGAAGATTTACAACATAGTTATTATGTGTTGGCTAACCAAGAAGTCGATATATTTGTAGCCAGTAAAGGTGAGCGATTTGGTCTTAAAGATAAACTTGAATCTCTCAGGAATGGAAATGAAAAAGCATTTTACGATAAAGATGGTTTGGGTTTATATGTTGAAAAATCAAGAATGTCTTTAATTAGTCAACTTCAATAAGCATTAAAAAAAGGATATTAATGAACCGTAATTATATATTTCCTATTACTGGGATGTTTTTCTGTGCTTGCATATCTGCTAGTGAATTAAAAATAGGAGTAGGTGCTGGAGTGGTAACTCCTTATGAGGGGGCTAAGAAATATATACTAACTCCAGATGCTATGATTCAATACACTGAATTAACTGATGACTATGGGATATTCAGTATTGGAACAGAGGGGGCTAAATGGCAATATAATATATATGACAGTATTAATGTTGGGGTTATTGGAACTTACTTGCAAGGTAGAAAAGAGGAAATAGGGTTTTCTGGAAATAAAAATACTGATCTAAAAGGCATGGGGGATCTAAAAGGAGCTGTTGCAGCAGGCTTAGAGATTAGCTATGCTATAAACGAGCATTCTCTCTATATAAACTCTTTAACGGCTATTGGGCATAGAAATTATGGCGGGAAAAAAATCGATAATGCAACACGATATGAATTCGGTATTAATTCTAATTTTGAATTAAATAATGAGTGGTCGATTGATTCAAATGTTTCTATTAGATATGTGAATAAAAATTATAATCAAGCTTACTTTGGTGTTACCGAAGAGCAATCAATGAAAACAAGCTATTTACCTTATACGCCTAATAGCGGGTTTAAGGATGTAGGTGTACTGTTTGGAGTTAACTACAAATTGTTTGATGATTTATATTTGAACCTGAAATCTGGTGGGTATTATCTATTAGGTGATTCAGTAAATAGCCCAATAGTTAAACAGAAGTATGGATTAATAAATATGATTGGAATGACTTATTCATTTTAAATAATATGATAAAAAATAATTTAAAAATCATTGTGACGCTTTCTATATTTATACTATATGGGTGTGCAATAGGTCCTGGGTGGTATAAAGAAGGTGTTAATTATGATGACACTCAAAATGTATTGTCAAAATGTAAATACGATATCGGTATTGCACTCGTGAGCTATACTGATAGGCCTGAACTTATTGCTGAGTGCATGAGGTCTCAAGGATATAGATACAAAAATTATTCACACAATCATTAGTCATATAAATATATAATATGTGATGCTATATGATATAGCATCATTTTAGGATTATTATGATTTTGCCAATTAGTAGAGTAATCAGGGTTTTAAATGAAAGTAATTTCTATGAGTGTATCAACTATGACTTATATCCTAAGATAGGGATTGTATATGCAATTGCTAAAAATAAGTCGGAAATAAAAGTAACTATTTCATCATTGAATGAATTAGGGAATATATTAAGGGTAACTATACAATCAGACAAAAATTGGAATAGAAGATATCAATTTAAATCCTATTTTTGGGAGCATGATTTTTATCATAGCTTTGGCCCGGTTCTTGACGCAATAACACCTAAGTTTATTAAGGTAAAATTCATGAGAGTTAACATTATTAAATATTTAGAATTATAAATTATTTCATGTTTAGTCTTCGTTACCGTATTTTTATTTTCCGATAGAGAAAGCTTTATACTAATTAGCCTCCACAGGCGCTATCAATAGGTGGGCTTGAAAGCTTTCTTTAAACAATATCGAAACCTACTTAATTTATAGTAGGTTGTAACCACTTGGGGTGATCCTACCCGTAACTATACTCGCACAATGGGGTTCATATGGGGGCGAGTTGAATTTAGTTGAAATTGGGCGAGTGTTGACTTCAGAGAGATACAAAGCAGAAACCCGCCTTTTGGGCGGGTTCTTTGAATGAGTGGTGCCCGGACTCGGAATCGAACCAAGGACACGGGGATTTTCAATCCCCTGCTCTACCGACTGAGCTATCCGGGCAACGGAGCGTATTAAACCTGATTTCATTGGTTGAGTCAAGGCGCTTTCAATAAACTTTTGACTGTATGCGCTTTTTTTCAACATGTTAGCTAGTTTTTAATCGAAAATACATAAAATCATTAAGGTTAATAACTGATGCCAGCCTTAAATCCGATTTTGGCTGGCATCCAATATTGGAAAAATTTTAACGTAAATAATTTTTCTGTGCTTTGTTCACTTTAATGAGGTAATTACGTGACTCAGCAGCTGGGTGCTTAGTGGACAAGGTTTCATACACTTCACCTGGTTCTAAATTGTTAATGCGCTGTGCGGCTTGTTTTTTATCGCTGTGGAAGACGCGTAGTACGCTACCAGCCCCGCCATTATATGCGGTAATAACAGCATAGCGGCGTGAGGTTTGGTTACGAATATCGCCTAAGTAGCTGTTTTGCAATATAGCTAAGTAAGCCGTACCCGTATCAATGTTTTTCTCTGGGTCAAATAAATAGTTACGGCTAGGAACACCGGATTTTCCTTGTGAGCGGAAAACATCTTTACCAGCTGTGTTTGGCATAATTTGCATTAAGCCAAGCGCATCAGAACGGCTAACCGCATAAGGGTTGAAACTCGACTCAATTTGCATAATCGCGAGGATTAAGGACTCATCTACGCCATATTTGGCCGAGGATTTCTTAATATAAGGTAAATATTTATGAGCCCGTTTATCTAAATGGTTTGGTACTAGTTGCATAGTTACGGACCAAACAATATTCATACCAGATTGGCGGCGCTGCATTTTATTTTCTACCAGATAATCAGCAAACTTTGTGGCTCGCCATTCCCAACGAATCGCTTCACCTGTGTTATCGAGTACTTGACCAAATAAAAAGGGTTCTTTGCTATGGGGAATATCATTGATATCAGAATAGAGGTCAATGGAATTGGGGTCGTCTCCCATTAATAAAGTGGTGACAATAGCTTTTTTTAAGTACTGTGAAGGTTCTACCGCTGAAATAGTCTCTACAGTAATGGTCCCTGCATCAAAATTAATATGGCTACGAGTTCGGTACTCATCGGTATATTTTACATAGTCTTTTGGACCAGCAATTAACACTTCTTTAATGCCCCAAATATTTTCAATATTGTGGGCAAATTGGCCCATTAAGATATTGAACCCATTAGTATCTTTGACATAATCCGGGTTAAAGTCAGGTTTTTGCTTGCTAGAACAAGAGACAATTAGAGGGATCAATAAACTCAGCGCAAATAGTTTTTTCATACGATTCACAGTCTTGGGGCAAAAGTCTACCTACTGAGTAGGTAGACAAACAGATTATTTTTCAGGTGTATAGCCATCAATATGGATGTCATGGCCTTCAAACAAGAACTTAATCATTTCTTGTTCTAACATTTTACGATCATCAGGGTTCATCGTATTGAGCTTCTTTTCATTAATGAGCATGGTCTGCTTTGTCATCCACTGACTCCACGCCTCTTTTGAAATCTCGTTAAAAATACGTTTTCCTAACTCACCTGGGTAAAGCTGAAAATCTTGCCCATCTGCATCACGTTGTAAAAATGTACAAAAAATGGTTCTACTCATTAATTTTTCCTCAAATATCAGGTAGTAAGGCGAGCTGTTTTAGTAAACTTTCAACTGGGGCTGCAAGGCCGATAGTTGCGCCTAGGTGTAAGTTATACCAGAGTCCTTTGCCTTCATCCATGGCAGAATTAAATGCCTGAATGTTAACTTTTACAGGGATAATATCTAAATGAAAATGGCTAAATGTGTGGCGGAAAGAAATTAATTGCTCTAATTGAGAATATTCTAAGCCTGATTCGGCCAGATAATCATTAAGTTGCTTTAAAGAGTCAAACTGTGGGAAGGCAAATAAGCCACCCCAAATGCCAGATGGTGGACGCTGTTCTAGCCACACATTATCGTCATGCTGCATAATCAAAAACCAAGCACTTCTCTCAGGGATTTTCTGCTTAGGTTTTTTGCCTGGGTAGTTTTGCCATGAATGATTGGCATAGGCTACGCAGCCAAAATTGAGGGGGCATAGTTCGCATTTTGGTTTACTGCGAGTACAGACCATAGCGCCTAAATCCATCATCGCTTGGTTAAAAAATTCAACTCCCACTTGTGGGGTGACATCAGTGCTGATTTCCCACAAACGGTTTTCGACTTCTTTTTTACCCGGCCAGCCATCAACCGCATAAGCGCGAGCTAATACGCGTTTAACATTACCATCGAGAATAGGGTAATGCTGTTTTTGTGATAATGATAAAATTGCCCCAGCAGTGGAGCGACCAACACCGGGCAGCGCTAAAACCTCATCAAATGTAGTGGGAAACGAGCCACCATATTGAGTTGCGACCACTTGAGCGGCTTTATGGAGGTTTCGAGCCCGAGCGTAATAGCCGAGCCCTGTCCATAAGTGTAAAACTTCATCAAGAGGTGCGTTGGCAAGGGCGGTCACATCCTCAAAGCGAGAGATAAACTTCTCAAAATAAGGGATTACAGTACTCACTTGGGTTTGTTGCAGCATAACTTCTGATAACCACACATGGTAGGACGATTTTTCCTGTTGCCATGGCAACGTTTTACGACCGTATTTGTGATACCAGTTGAGCACTGCAGATGAAAATTGTTGAGCTTCCATTAATAATTTTATTTTTTATTGATATTTCCAGTCATGATAGGAATTGCAACATAGACGAAGGGGGCTGTAAACCGCTATTGTGTTGTTTAGTGTAAAGTTAGCGAATTATCAACTGCATCCTTGTGGAAGTTTTGCTAAACTCCGGTATCCACCATGTTTCAAGGGTAAGGTTAGTTACTACAACTTGGGCATATAGGGCTATAGTTTGATGGGTTTGGTAATTCATCATCTTATCCACTTGATTGTTGGCACATTAACTTAATTGGGCACTCATTTTAGAACCTTTATTATGATCAATAATGTTATCTCCCCCGAATATAATGAAGATGGGCGGGTTATGCGCCGAGTCCGTAGTTTTGTCCGCCGTCAAGGGCGTCTGACAAAACGTCAGGAAGACGCATTAGAAAAAGAATGGGCAGAAAAAGGCATCGATTTTATCAATGAGCCTTTTGATTTTGCCAAAGTATTCAATAACTCAAATCCAGTGACTTTGGAAATTGGCTTTGGGATGGGCGCCTCATTGGTGACCATGGCATCTCAAAATGCAGATAAAAACTTTTTAGGCATTGAAGTTCATGCACCTGGTGTTGGCGCATGTTTAGCATCGGCAAAAGAAGAAAATATCACTAATTTACGGGTGATGTGCCATGATGCAATAGAAGTTTTAGACTGCATGATCCCAAATGGTAGCCTTGAAATGGTTCAGTTATTTTTCCCTGATCCATGGCATAAAGCGAAACACAATAAGCGTCGTATTGTGCAAGTTCCATTTGCAGAAAAAATTCGCAGCAAACTAGCTATTGGTGGTGTTTTCCATATGGCAACGGATTGGGAGCCTTATGCAGAGCACATGCTTGAAGTGATGAAGAGTGTCGAAGGGTATAAAAACTTATCACCATCAGGTGATTACGTTCCTCGTCCAGAAACAAGACCAGAAACAAAATTTGAAAAGCGCGGCCAGCGGTTAGGGCACGGTGTATGGGATTTAATGTTTGAGAGGATCAAATAATGGCTAAACAACCACGTAGTCGTCGTTTACGTAAAAAATTACGCTTGGATGAGTTCCAAGAGTTAGGCTTTACCGTTAAGTGGAGCTTTAAAGAAGGTACGCCGATTGAGGAAGTTGACAGCACCGTTGACCAACTGATTGCAGAAGCGATTGAACCGAATGGTTTAGCGTTTGAAGCTAGTGGCTATATGAGCTGGGAAGGGATCGTTTGCCTGCAAAAAATTGGTAAATGTACCGAAGAGCACCGCCAAATTGTTGAAAATTGGCTAAAATCAAAAGGGATGAATGACGTCGTCGTTTCTGAGCTTTTTGATGTTTGGTGGGAATAATAATTTTATTGAGTAAATCTCAATAAATAAACTGATTTTTCAGTCGCTTGAAGAGGCATCCAAAAATTGGGTGCCTTTATTTTCTGTTGCAAATACTATCTGGAGTCAACGTTTTGAGCGCCATGTTTTCTAACCAGCTACTCAACGATATCCTAGACCAAGTTCGCCCACTGATTGGGCAAGGTTGTGTTGCAAATTATATTCCTGCTTTAGGTTGCGTGCCTTCCCATCATTTAGGCATTGCGGTATCCACAATCGATGGCGATATTTTTACCGCAGGGGACGCGTACCAACGCTTTTCAGTCCAATCTATTTCAAAAGTATTAAGCCTTACACTTGCAATGACGCGTTATGAGGAAGAGGAAATTTGGAGCCGCGTAGGTAAAGAACCCTCAGGGCTACCCTTTAATTCGTTAATTCAAATTGAAATGGAAAAGGGGATACCTCGAAACCCGTTTATCAATGCGGGGGCCATTGTTATTGCGGATATGCTGCAATCACGCCTAAGCGCACCTAAACAGCGTATGTTGGAGTTTGTCCGAAAGCTATCTTGCGAACCTGATATCAGCTATGACACGGTTGTTGCTCGCTCAGAATTGGAACACGCCAGTCGTAATGCAGCCATTGCTTATCTTATGAAATCTTTTGGGAATTTTGAAAATGATGTTTTAACGGTTCTCGAAACTTATTTTCATTATTGTTCTCTAAGTATGAACTGTGTTGAATTAGCGAGATGTTTTTCCTATTTAACATCGCAAGGAATGTCATCTTGCTCCATTGACCCTATCATCACACCGCTACAATCAAGGCAAATCAATGCATTAATGATGACTTGTGGTATGTATGACGGCTCTGGTGAGTTTGCATTTCGGATAGGAATGCCCGGAAAGTCAGGCGTTGGCGGGGGGATTGTCTGCGTAGTACCAAACCAATTTACTGTCGCGGTTTGGTCACCTGAGCTAGACTCGGCGGGGAACTCTTTAGTCGGCTGTGCGGCTTTAGAGTTGCTATCGAAACGAATTGGGCGTTCTGTTTTTTAATTCATGCTCTACTAGGAGATTTTATGTTACGCCGTACATTAATTGCATTTTCACTCCTTGCTTGTGCAACGAGCCAAGCTGCAGATTATAACTGTTCTGTAACACCAAAGGATGACATCGTTATGACTCCTGAAAGTGTGCAAGTTATTGGTGCGAGTGGCGATTTAAAAATTACGCCAAATGGTGATATCACACTTAACGGTAAAAATATTGCTGCAACAGAGGCCCAAAAGCAGCAAGCTATTCGTTACCAAGCCGCTATTCGTCAGGACTTACCTTGGATAAAACTAGAATCAGAAAAAAAATTATCAACCTCAAGGGAAACGATAGACAAAGTTGTCGTTAAAGTGGTCGGTAGCGATAGCAATATCCGTAACCGGTTAACAAAATTAGAAAAAGAGCTTAATGGGCAAATCAATCAAATTATTGAGACTCGCCCTAGTGGTTATGTTTTTCACCATGAAGCCATGAAAACCGTTGAAACGAAAGGGCGCGAGCTAGTTAATGAAAGTTTAGGCGGCATTTTACAAGACAGCATCAACGAAATGGGGCGCAAGCAATTATTATCGGGTGGTGACGCCAGTAAAGCGCTACAAGGTGTGTTAGGGAACTTAGGTGGGTTACAACAAGAGCTTGAATCTGAATGGAAAAAACAAGAGAAAAGCTTCCAGCAATTTGGCCAACAAGTTTGTTCTAAAGTGACCTCAATCGAACAACAACGCGTCTCATTACTTAATTCAATCAAATAACCTTATGAGCAGTAATGTATTTTTTGTACATTACTGTTTTTTTATTTATCAATATTATCGTCATCATCAATTTGTGTGATATTAATTCCATTAATGGGAATGAAAATGAAATTGATTCTTATTTGATTGACATCTAAGCTGCTCACTTTACAATGCGGGTTTGGCTTAATGACTTAAATTGGGATCATTTAAATGAAAAAATTCATACCTGCTCTGCTTGTTTCTGTGTTGTCATTCTCTGCGCCTTTCGCTCTCAGCGCTGAATCTACCACTTTCACGCCAAATGCCGTGACAGCACAAGGTGTTGAAAAAGTGACGATCAAACACCTGTCAGGTGAAACTGAAGTCATGAAAAAACCACAAAAAGTGGTTCTGTTTGATTTCGGTGTTTATGACTCAATGCAAAAACTCGGCTTAGGTGACAAGGTTGTTGCACTACCAACAGGCAATGCTCCCGCTTATATAAAAGGCAGCATTCCTGCATCAATGGAAAATGCAGGTGGAATGAAACAACCTGATTTAGCCAAAATCGCGCAATTAAAACCTGACCTGATTGTGATCACAGGTCGTCAAGGTAAGTCTTATGATGAGTTATCAAAAATTGCACCAACCATTAATTTAGGTTCTGATAGCAAACACTATATTGATTCTGTGAAAGCCAATATTGGTGTGATTGGCGAACTTTATGGTAACCAAAAAGCGGTTGATGAGCAGTTGGTACAATTAGATAAAGTCATTGTAGACGCTCAGAAAAAAGCGGCTGATTCTAATAAGAAAGTATTAGTGCTGATGCATAACGACGGTAAATTAATTCCAAACAGCCAAGCCGTTGTTTACAACGTTGTGAAAGCGCAACGTTCTGAACTACCTGTTGATGAAAGTGCAGATAAAGCAAAACGCCGTGTAGTGGATACCAAAACTATTGCTCAAGCGGATCCTGACGTGATCCTGATTGTTGACCGTAGCGAAGCGATTGGAGCAGGTAAATTGGATAAAACGGTATTTGAAGATAGCAATATTCAAGAAACCAAAGCTTATAAAGATGGCAAAATTACTTACCTGCAATCTGACTTATGGTATTTGTCAGGTGGTGGTTTAGTCAGCTTAACTGAACAAGTTAATGCGGTAGTTAATGCACTGTAACTGATATCTGCCGCTGTCTTATTGATGGTGGCAATATGTATTACCTCAATTGTTATTCTTGTCTATTTCATTTTTACCTCTAAATAAAAAGCCCACTTTAATTTGAAGTGGGCTTTCATCTAATTTACAAGCGAAATGATTTATAAATGAACGGAATAATTGCTATTCTTCACCTAAAAATAACTCTAATAGGGAATTGAGAAACAATTTTCCATGCTCTGTGATCTGCCATTCATCCACAGTTTCTATGATATAACCTTTAGCTAAGGCTTCATCAATAGCCGCTCTAACTGTTGATTCTGGTAACCCTGTATATTGGGTAAATTCACTTCGAGGCATGGCTTCAAGTAAACGAAAACGGTTCATGAAATATTCAAATGGCCTATCGGAGGCGTCAACATCATAAGATTGATGCATGTATCGGCCTTCCATATAACCCCGAGGATGTTTTGTTTTTACGGTTCGTAAAATTTGGCCATCTTCAAAAGAAATTTTTCCATGAGCACCGCAACCGATGCCTAAATAGTCACCAAAGCGCCAGTAATTGAGGTTGTGTTGGCATTGGTAACCAGGTTTAGCATAGGCGGATGTTTCATATTGCTGATAACCTGCCGCACTTAATAATTTATGGCCTTCGGTGTAAATATCCCACAGCGTATCGTCATCGGGTAATACTGGAGGACGTGAGCCAAATTGGGTGTTGGGTTCAATGGTTAATTGGTACCAAGACAGGTGCGGAGGTGCAAGTTCAATGGCTTGGCGCAGGTCAGATAAACCTTCAACTTGAGTTTGTGCAGGTAACCCGTGCATTAAATCGAGGTTAAAGCTTCTTAAATTAAGATTAGTGGCCAACTGAGCCGCTCGTTTCGCTTCGTCAGCACCATGAATACGGCCTAAAGTGATTAATTTGTCATTACCGAAGCTTTGTACACCAATAGAAATACGGTTGATTCCTGCTGCTTGGTAACCTGCGAAACGCTCAGCTTCAACAGTGCCGGGGTTTGCTTCCATGGTGACTTCTGCGTGAGGATCTAGATCAACTCGCTGACGTACGCCATCCATTAAAGCCTGCATTGACTCAGCACTTAATAAACTGGGCGTTCCACCCCCAATAAAAATGGTTTTTACCGAACGCCCAGCAACTAATTTTGCATCGATGTCTAAATCGGCCAATAAGTGCGCCACATATTCTTGCTGAGGGATTTCCCCTTTAAGTGTGTGTGAGTTGAAGTCACAATAAGGGCACTTTTGCACACACCAAGGGATATGGATATACAGGCTCAGCGGGGGTAATTTAAGCATTCTTTAGCGCATCCAACATCATTGTGAGTGCTCTTCCACGATGTGAAACGGCTTGTTTTTCTGCTTTAGTTAACTCTGCTGAGGTGCAACCTAATTCAGGAACATAAAATATTGGGTCATAACCGAAGCCGCCTTGGCCTTTGCGTTCATGAGTGATGACACCGTGCCAACGACCATGAAAAACCAATGGTGTCGGGTCTTCTGCATGGCGTAAATAGACTAGAACGCAGTTGAATTGAGCCTGGCGTTGGTCGTCAGGCACATTTTTCATAGCTTCGAGTAATTTTATCAGGTTTTGCTCATCGGTCGCATCTGCCCCCGCATAACGTGCGGAGTAAATCCCCGGCGCGCCACCAAGTGCATCAACGGAAATTCCTGAATCATCAGCAATTGCGGGTAACCCGGTTTGCGCTGCTGCATGGCGCGCTTTTAGGATCGCATTCTCAATAAAGGTTAAGCCCGTTTCTTCTGCAGATTCAACACCTAATGAGGTTTGTGCGACGATATCCATCCCAAAATCACGTAGTAGGTCAGCTAACTCATTCACTTTTCCGGGGTTACCGGTGGCTAAAACAACTTTTTGCATTATTTAAAACTCGTTTTTACATAATACCAATGGAATACATCATTGCAGTTAATGATGGGTCAATCATCAGTGAGATATCAACACGCAAATAATTCAGAGCGATTAAAATAAACATAACAATCATTGCGGAGAAATCTAACCCGCCCATCGCAGGGATGATACGGCGAATTGGCGCCATTAAAGGCTCTGTTAATTGGTACAATAAATAGTCTACAGGGTTACGGCCTTGGCTGACCCAGCTTAAAATTGCGCGGATTAAAATCATCCAAAAAATCAATTTACCTGTATAGGTTAATAATAAAATCAGCCCCATAGGCAAAATACTTATGCCTAAAATTGGGAGCAAGTTAGTCGCCCACATACCAAAGATAATGGCTGCAATAGCTAAAATGAACGCAACAACGACAGATGCGGTATCTATCGCGCCAAAAGAAGGAATGACTCGGCGCAATGGTGCGACGATAGGTTGTGTTGCTTTAACGACAAATTTCGAAAAAGGGTTATAAAAATCTGCACGTACCCACTGCATCCATACGCGCAGTAGTAATACAAAAATATACAGTTGGATCAGGGTCGTAACGACAAATACTAAGGTCTGCATGGTGAATTCCGCGATTAATTTAAAAAAGTTTTTCCATTTCTTCAGCTCTATTTATTGCGCTTTGCATTGCATCGGCAACAATCTGCGGAAGATTTCCATTATAAAATTGCTCTAAAGCCATCGCGGTGGTACCGCCTTTAGAGGTGACTTGTTCACGTAGAGTCGAAAAAGCCGTGTCGTTTTGCGACTTAGCAAGCTCTACAGCCCCTTCAATCGCATAAAGAACGAGCTCTCGAGCTTGCTGTTTATCATAACCGAGTTGTTCTGCTTTTTGTTGCATCGCTTCCATAAATAGAAAGAAATAAGCAGGGGAGCTACCAGTAATGGCAATAATGCTATTGATTTCTTGCTCTTGTTGGCACCAAATCGTGGAGCCGACACTCTGCATCAGTTCTTGTGCAAATTGTTTGTCTTGCTCTGAAACCTTCCCTTGAGCAAATAGCCCACTAACGCCTTTTCCCACCAATGATGGCGTATTTGGCATGATGCGTACTAAATTCAACGGATGAGCGAAATAATCGTTATAGCGTTCAGCGGGGATCCCAGCAGCAATGGTGAGGATTAATTTTTGATCAAAATTAGCCGCATTTTGCAGTGGCTCACACACGTCTTTCATCATTTGCGGCTTAACGGCGAGGACAATCACATCCGCAGCTTTTACAGCAGCTAAGTTATCATCACTGCTAATGATGCCATATTGTTCAGCCAGTTTTTCTCGACGTACAGGCGTAGGAGAACACACTGTGATCATCGATGCAGGGTAGCCATGGTTAACCAGCCCAGCAATGATGGCGTGAGCCATATTTCCGGCGCCGATGAAGGCAATTTTACGATGTTGCATTCTGTTCTCCTATTTATTGGTGATATTGGCGCGCGCCAAAAATAGCGGTTCCTATGCGAACAAGTGTTGAACCGCAATGGATTGCTGCGCGCATGTCGTCAGTCATTCCCATTGAAAGCGTGTCAACCGTGGGATAAGTAGCTTGTAATTGCTTAAATGCCTCATTCATTTGATGAAACACAGCACATTGGCGCTCATAATCCGTTTCAGGTGCAGGGATTGTCATCAGCCCACGTAACACAAGGTTGGGCATAGCCGCGACTTGTGCAGCGAGGTCTGCCACTTCTTCTCGCGTTATACCCGATTTACTGTTTTCATCGCTGATATTAATTTGAATTAGCACATTGAGTGGGGCTTTTTCACTAGGGCGTTGGTCATTTAAGCGCTGGGCAATTTTCGCTCTGTCTAAGGTATGGAACCAATCAAAATGTTCAGCGACAAGGCGGCTTTTATTTGACTGTAAAGGGCCAATAAAATGCCAAATAAGGTCATTTCTGTTCGAAAAATATTGAATTTTTTCAACACCTTCTTGAACATAATTTTCACCAAATTGGCGCTGACCTGCCTCAATGGCTTCTAAAATAGCTTCACAAGGTTTTGTTTTACTTACCGCGAGTAGCGTAATGTCTTGTGGTGAGCGCTGACACTCTGCGGCAGCATGCTCAATACGCGCGGTGACATCAGAGATATTATTTTGAATGGTCATTATTTTATTCAATATGGTTTATTCAATACTATTTTATTCATGTCATACATGAATAGCGACTGTTGACCATAGTGTAAAGCAAATTACATCAGAACGGCACCATTGCATGAGGTTAAGCTAAAAATAACCACACAAAAGGCGCAATACTTATATCTGTTGCTCAAACCAGCTTTCAAGGATCACCACAGCAGAGGCTGAATCCACTTTGCCTTTACTTAGTGCTCGATAACCACCTTGTTCAAAAAGGCCAGCTTTTGCTTCAACAGTGGAAAGACGTTCATCGTGTAATTCGACTTTAACACCAAAACGGCCATGAATCCGATTTGCAAAATTACGGGCTTGGCTTGTAACAAGTTGCTCGGTACCATCCATATTAAGGGGAAGGCCGACAATAACCAACTGAGGTTGCCATTCTTTAAGTAACTTTTCGATTTGTTGCCAATCAGGACGGCCGTCACTGGCTTTTAGTGAGGTTAATGGCCGTGCAGTACCTGTAATTTCTTGCCCAACCGCTACACCGATGCTTTTGGTTCCAAAATCAAAGGCTAACAATGTTCTTCCAGACATTAAGCATGCCCCGCTTGCATTGAAATTGTATGAATATCAATACCAATTAATTTAGCTGCTGCGGTCCAGCGTTCATGAATTGGTGTGTCAAAAATAAGCTGAGGAGACGCTTCGACAGTTAGCCAGCTATTTTCCATAATTTCCCGTTCAAGTTGGCCAGGTTCCCAACTTGCATAACCTAGTGCAACTAATGAGTTTGCGGGGGAATGTTCACTTCCTAACATCTCTAAGATATCTTTTGATGTCGTCACCATCACTTCATCATTTAAGTGCAGGCTAGATAAAAAGCCTTTAACTGGAGTGTGTAAGATAAACCCATGCTCTTCTGCAACAGGGCCACCTGCGATAACAGGCTTTTTTAAATTACGATCATCAATTTTATCTGAAATCGTGATTTCGAGTTTTTTGAGCATCGTATCGACGGAAAAGTCATCAATAGGTTTGTTAATCACAATCCCCATCGCCCCTTTTTCGTTGTGCTCACACACATAAACGACCGATTGTTCAAAATAAGGGTCTGTTAAGGATGGCATGGCGATAAGAAAATGGTTTTGCAGATTCAAACTTAGACTCCAGCAAATTTAATCACAATTAATAGAATACAATAAAAGGCTAAATTATCGGTGGTAGAACAAACTGATGACGTTTACCGTGTAAAAACAATAAAAATCATCAGTAAAAATAAACCACCGCTATAAATTATTTATTGAGACGGCGTTCAATGGCATCCATTAACATACCGGTAATGGAGATATCAAATGCGGCTTCAATTTCCCGTGCACACGTTGGGCTGGTCACGTTAATTTCAGTTAAACGGTCACCGATGATATCAAGGCCAACAAATATTAAGCCTTTTTCTTTCAATGTTGGCGCAACAGCACGTGCGATGGCCCAGTCACTTTCAGTTAATGGACGCGCTTCACCACGGCCACCCGCAGCAAGGTTACCTCGGGTTTCGCCTTGAGCTGGAATTCGTGCTAAACAATACGGAACGGGTTCACCATCAACAACTAAGACACGCTTATCACCATCTTTAATTGCTGGCAGGAAGTTTTGTGCCATGCAGTAGCGGGAACTATGTTCTGTTAGCGTTTCAATAATCACACCCACATTTGGGTCATCTTGCTTGAGGCGGAAAATCGAAGCGCCACCCATACCATCTAGTGGTTTAAAAATAACATCGCCATGTTTTTGGTGGAATTCTCTCAACTTTTGTGGGCTGCGAGTGACTAATGTGTCTGGTGTTAATTCAGCAAACCAAGCCGTGAAGAGTTTTTCATTACAGTCACGTAGGCTTTGCGGTTTATTCACAATTAAGGTGCCAGCTTGTTCCGCTCTTTCTAGAATATAAGTCGCATAGATAAATTCAGTATCAAAAGGCGGGTCTTTACGCATTAAAATGGCATCAAGAGAGCTCAGGGCAATATCTTGTTCTCCCTGAAATTCATACCATTTTTCTGGGTTTTCTTCGACCGTCACGATTTTAGTTTGTGCGCGAGCTTCACCTTGGTGTAAATACAGGTCATTCATTTCCATATAATGGATTTCGTAACCACGACGCTGAGCTTCCAACATCATTGCAAAACTGGTGTCTTTCTTGATTTTGATGGACGAAATAGGGTCCATCACTATACCGAGCTTGATCATTTTTTCTCCTTACCCCAGATCACCTAAGCGCACTTGCAGTGCTGTGATAGCGGTTAGCGCAGTCGTTTCTGTTCGTAATACTCGAGGCCCTAACAGTATATCGGTAAATTGATAATTTGCTGTCATGGCAATTTCGTCTGCTGATAAGCCACCTTCTGGGCCAATCAACAATCGTACTTTCTTCAGTTCAGTGGGTAACGTATTAATACTTTCTGTTGCTCGTGGGTGCAAATTAACTTTAAACGCACCGTCATTTTCCGCGCACCAGGCTTCCAGTGTCTGCACTGGGCGAATTTCTGGAATTCGGTTACGGCCACATTGTTCGCAGGCTGCAATCGCAATTTTTTGCCATTGCAGTAATTTTTTCTCCAGTCGTTCACCGTCTAAACGAACACCACAACGCTCTGATAATAAAGGTGTTATGGTGTTAACCCCGAGTTCAACAGATTTCTGTATGGTAAATTCCATTTTTTCCCCACGAGACATGACCTGTCCTAGGTGTAAATCGAGAGGAGATTCTCTATCGTCAATCTGGCTATTTTCAATGTGCACGAATACATTTTTTTTAGTAGCTTCAGTAATTTCAGCGCTAAAGATTTGATTGCTGCCATCAAAAAGTTCGAGTTTTTGGCCCGCAGTCATGCGTAGTACCCGACCTACATGGTTTGCAGCATCATCACCAAGAGAAATCGTTGTATTTATTTGAAGAGGCTCTGGGTGATAAATGCGTGGAACGCGCATAGTTTTTCCTTAGTACAGACAGGGTTAATAAATAATATAGCTTTGATGAATATGGGGGTTGAATTGTTAAACTCAAGCACTGCTACCTAGTTTATAACGAAATACTGGCCTTTTATAGTATGTCTGTGCCATAAGCGACATCTTAAACCGCAATGAAAGTGAGCTAGGTGATAATGATATTCGAATAAACCGATTATACCCTACGGAATTAAAGTGTTTGGAGTAGAGAAAATTCACAGTATATTTATTTTTATCTCCATAAAGGAATAAGGAGTTAATATGAAGGAGTTAATCTGTATTTTAATGTCATCGGTCATATCTATTATTTCGCCGTCGGATCAACTTACATTATCGTGTCAAAATGAAACTAACATTTATTTAATTGATTTTACTGTTATTTTTATTTATTTTTCTATGCTGTTAATATCGGTTTTCTCAACTAAAAAACTGCTAATCTATTTTCCTGTTATCTGTTTCGGTGAATCGAAAATTATTATAAAAAATACTATTCTGCTTCTAATATATAGTGCATTAATTTTTATAATATATTGCTCATCTAACAGTTTTCGTATGGTTTTATTTTTAGTGTTATATATTAATTTAATAATTCCATTATTTATCATTGATAATAAAATAGGTTATCTCCCTGATATCCTTACATACCCATTATTATGGTTGGGGCTGTTATATCAAATCCATTTGCCTAATGGGAATGTTGTTTCCGCTATTTATGCGGTGTTGCTCGGTTACTTAGTGATGCTAATGGTGGTGACATTGGTTGAGAAAAAAACGCATCAACCGCAAATGGGAAGAGGGGATTTTAAACTCGTTGCTGCTTGTTCGGCCTGGCTTGGGCTTTGGCAGTTACCTTACTTTTTGGGAGCCGCCGCAGGCGTGGGGTTATTACAGTACTGGGTAACCTATGGGGTATTGCCTAAAATATATCCAAAAAAGCAGCAAACAAGTCTAGCTTATTTGGAGAGATCACCTCGGGCGAAAATAGCTAAGAAAACGAAGAAAATCCCATTTGGACCTGCGTTAATTATTAGTGCTAGCGTATGGTTGTATCTATCAATAATTGAATAAAATGACAACCATACGCGCATTCAGGGAAGGGGATTTATTAAGATGCGGCAGTGACTAAAGAATCTAAAAACTGCTGCCATTTACTCGGTTCACCAAGGTAATTTTGTAATGGAACACGTAACCATTTATCTTGCTGTTGTATCAACAGAGTTGGAAAACCAGAAGCCCCTGACTGCGCTAACAGAGCCTTACTGCTTTCGATGTGGGCTGGGGTTTCATGTTGTTCACATTCGCTGTAGTCGGACAGATACTGAGGTACATCAAGGCCAATATCTTTTGCAAGGTCGAGAAGCACGTCAACATCTTTAATATGGCGCCCTGAAATATAGTGCGCTTTTTGGATGGCTTTAAGCATTTCAAAGCCTTTGCCTTGCTTGGTTGCCGCTAATATAGCGGTTTGCGGTGGTGTTGAGTCCATAACCAAATTAGGTTCGTGTAGCATTTTTATATAGTCATCGCCAAACACTTGTCCTGTCATTGATGCAATGCGCTTATCTGATTGCAGAATATATTGGCGAAAATTATCATCTAAATGTAGACGAGCGTCACCTGCTAGCATGCCACCACCATGCATTTCAATGTTGATACTTGGGTGTTGCTTGGCAATTTCGACTAAAGGTGCTGCAGCGTAGCACCAGCCGCAATAAGGGTCATAAATATAGTGTAGGGTGATGTTGCTCATAATCGTTCTCTTTATTTGCTATTTTTAAGTAATTTGAATTAAGTTGTATCATTACCATCAAAAGATTAATACCACTATCATCTAGTTAAATCAGCCAAATTGTTTTAGGTAAGTCATTCAGTGTGTAGATACGAGGCATACCGCGCAACTGGCTGAAATAGTGAATATTACTTAATTACTGAGGCCATTTCATTTCGCCTTTAATGACTTTTGCACTAAGTTCTAAGCTTGATTTATCATCTAATTGTGGGTACTTCGCTGCAACTTTTTGGATGAGCTCATCTGAGTTTTTACTTGTTTTATATGCACTTTCAAAGTCCTGTAAATATTTTTGAGTGAAAGAAACCGTCGTTACATCTAGTTTAGACGCCCCCGTAAAGTGGCCGGGAACAACGGTTGCTGGGTTCAGAGCTTTGATGTCTTCTAATGTTTGTAGCCAATTTTTACGCGACTCTTCTGTTTGTGTATCAGCAACCCAAACATGAATATTGTCAGAAACAATGACACCACCCACAACGGCTTTCAATGATGGAACCCAGACATAGGTTCTATCTGGCGAAGCGCCATCAAGGCCTTTAATTTCAAGTCGCTCGCCATCAACCGTAAAGCTATCTCCTTTAATCACTTCAGGGACGATAACATGAGTAGGGGCTTCATCTTTTAATACACCGCCCCAGTAAGCAAGTTTGCCATCTTTAGTGGCTTTAATGGCTTCAACAGTGTTTGCTGTCGCGACCACCTTTGCCTCTGGGAAAGCATTTGTTAGGGTATCGAGCCCAAAATAGTAATCTGGATCTGAATGGCTAATATAAATCGTGGTTAATTTCTTATTGAGTTTTTTGATTTTATCAACCAATTGTTGTGCATCATTTTTTTGAAATTGCGCATCAATCAGTACCACTTCACTTGAGCCGCTAATAATTTCAGAGGAAACAGGGAACACGCTGTTATTTCCGGGGTTATAAACATCCAATGCCAGTTTTTCAGCTTGTGCTAGATTCATAGTTGTGGCGAATAATGTGGTTGCTGCTAATAAGGTCAATTTCATGTTGTATCCTAAAATGAAGTTATACAGAAAAGTTTGTTTTGCATGTCGTGTATACTAAATTGCAATGATAAGATGAAAAACCCCATAATTAGGTGTTGTTTGTTGCATAATTCGGTCAAATGAGAGTGGCATGGATAGATTAAAAGCGGCAGAAGTATTTATTACTATTGTTGAACAGGGCAGCCTAAGTGGCGCAGCTGAAAAACTGGATATGTCGAGAGCGATGGTGACACGCTATTTGTCGGAAATGGAACAGTGGGCGGGGGTCCGTTTACTAAATCGCACCACGCGGAAATTAAGTTTAACTTCCGCAGGGGAAGGTGTATATCAACAATCTTTGCAACTTAATGCTATTTCCCAAATGGTGCCTGTGCAACAAGAGCATGATGCAAAAGCATTATCCGGTTTAGTGCGCATTAGTTGCTCACAATCTATTGCCCAAAGTGCGCTCTCTGTGGCTATTGCTGAGTTTATGACACTCTACCCGAATATGGCTATTGATATGCAAATATCGAATAAATCGGTTAATTTAATAGAGGAGCGAATTGATTTAGCGATCCGCATCACCAATCAGCTGGAACCGAGTTTAATCGCTAAACCCTTGTCAACTTGCCATTCTGTTATTTGCGCTTCACCTGATTTTTTAAAAGGAAAAAAACATCCTGAAAAACCAGAGGATTTAGTTTTACTCGATTGCTTAACCTATAATTTTTTTGGTCGTAGCTTATGGGTATTTGAAAAAGCAGGCATGCAGCATAGTGTGTTAGTTGATGGGCGCTTAAGTGCTAACGAATCCGTATTTCTCGCTGAAGCAACATTGCAAGGCGCGGGTATCTCTATGCAACCTTATTATTCAGTCGCTAATCATTTGGCTTCGGGGGAGTTAGTTCAGTTATTACCTGAATATACGCCAATGCCACTAGGTATTTACGCTGTGTATACTAGCCGGCAAAAAATGCCAACCGCCCTGAGAGTGGTGATTGATTATCTCGCTAACTGGTTTGAAACTTCACCTCACTGGCAGTTATTGATGCAACAGCGCGGAAGTTAGCTGGGTTTTTATTTGATTAAAGTTATCCTCTAAATGTTGAGTAAAAATATTGGTCAATTGTGATGAGGGGCGGTGAATAGGCCTTATCAAGCTAACAGTAAAAGGAATCGAAAAACTGAGTGGGCGCAGCGCTAACTTGCCAGCGGATTGTTGGTGAAAATCTAATGCGGTTAAAGGGTTAACAATAGAAATTCCAATTCCTTTTAGTGCCATAGCGCAAATAGATGAAGCCGAATGTGTTTCCATGACCATTTTTCGTTCGACGTGGTGTTCCGCAAAGGTTGAGTCAATCAACTGACGGTAGCTGTCAGTTAATGACAGGCTAATAAAACGTTGGTCTTGGAAATCGTTGGGGGTTAACACGTCTTTTTGGGTCAAAGGGTGGCTTGTGGGTAAAACACACACTTCATTTAAACTTCCCAGTGTTTGTTGTTCAGTTCCCGGTGGCATTTGCAGATGTTCAGTGAGGCCAAAATCGTAACGTTGAGCCGACAACCATTCTTCAAGAACCGGGGATTCTTGCGGGATCACTGTGATGCTGACCTCTGGGTAGTTTTCCATAAATGACTGGCAAACTTGGGGTAATAAAGATTGGGCGAAAGCCGGTAGACAGGTTATCGATATTTGTGCATGTTCGAAGCGGCGGATGGTTTCTGCTGAATTTTTAATACGTTCCAAGCCATAATAAGAGCGTTCAACCTCTTCAAGAAACCGTAATCCTTGTGCAGTAGGTTGTAACCGCCCTTTGACTCTATCGAATAACTTAAACTGCAAAAGGTATTCTAAGCGTGCAAGTTCACGGCTAATAGTGGGTTGTGAAGTGTTCAGCAGCGCAGCGGCTTCCGTCAGGTTGGGGGTAGTCATCACTGCACGGAATATTTCGATGTGCCGCCATGAAATGGCTTGCATAGAAAGTCCTTAAATAAAGTCTATATCAAATATGAATAGACTTTAGCAAAATAGATATTTTTTTTCCCGTATTATTCTTTGAATAATAGCTTTTAATATAATAAAAACTTGCAAACGAGAAAGACAATGACTTCATTCGCAACGACAACAAGCCAATATTTAACTCCTGAGTATTTACGTGTATTACCTGAGCAGTATGGTAGCCCTGTTTGGGTTTATGATAGCGCGGTGATCATTGAGCGTATCAAGCAATTACAAGTTTTTGATACCGTCCGCTTTGCACAAAAAGCGTGCTCGAATATTCATATCCTGCGCTTAATGAAACAGCAAGGCGTTAAAGTCGATTCCGTTTCATTAGGGGAGATTGAACGTGCGCTGGTGGCAGGGTTCCAGCCTGGGCGTGAAAACTCAGAAATCGTATTTACTGCAGATGTGCTCGATAGAGCGACATTAGCGAAAGTCACTGAGCTAGATATCCCTGTAAATGCAGGCTCGATTGATATGCTTGAACAAATTGGCGAACAAAAAGCAGGTCATCCGGTTTGGTTACGCATCAATCCGGGTTTTGGCCACGGCCATAGTCAAAAAACTAATACTGGTGGTGAAAATAGTAAGCACGGTATTTGGCACGAAGACTTACCTTTAGCGTTAGAGAAAATTCGCCATTACAATTTGTCGTTGGTTGGCATTCATATGCATATTGGTTCTGGGGTTGATTACCAGCACCTTGCTGATGTGTGTGATTCGATGGTGGCGTTTGTCACCACCGCAGGGGTTGATCTTCATGCAATATCAGCGGGTGGTGGGTTATCCACACCTTATCGTGAAGGTGATGAAGTAATCGATGTGCAACATTATTACAGCCTATGGGATAACGCTCGCCAACGTATCGAACAACACTTAGGGCACGCAATTGAACTTGAAATAGAGCCTGGCCGCTATTTGGTTGCTGAATCAGGCGTATTGTTAGCCGAAGTGCGAGCTGTTAAAGATATGGGGAGCCGCCACTACGTGTTAGTTGACAGCGGTTTTAATGATTTAATGCGCCCAGCAATGTATGGCAGCTATCACCATATTTCACTGTTACCTACAGATGGACGTAATGTGGATGGGGCTCAACTAAAAGACACTATTGTCGCTGGCCCTCTGTGTGAATCAGGAGATGTATTTACCCAGTTAGAGGGCGGTTTAGTGGTGACTCGCGCTTTACCCGAGGTAAAAGTTGGCGATTTCCTCGTTTTTCATGATACGGGGGCTTATGGTGCATCCATGTCATCAAACTACAATAGCCGCCCATTATTACCCGAAGTGATGTTTGTGAATGGCAAACCACAATTGATTCGCCGTCGCCAAACGATAGAAGAGCTATTGGCTTTGGAGTTGTAAGCCTTCCTTTCATTATAGATAAATAGATAACGGCATCTTACTCATAGGCTATTATTGTAAGATGCGGTTATTCTGATTCACCACATCTATATTTCCATGTATTTTACCTACCTTATGTAAATTCTACGCAATACAATAAAAATCAGAAGGTAAAAATCGGTGCAAAAAGCGATGAGGGTTCTTCGTAAACTGTATAAGTATGAAAATAGCCAGTATGACGTTGAGCGTGAGGTTTCTGTTTATAGTCAAAGTACACTTTCAGACAAAGAACAATTGGAACTAACACGAATTAATTGGCAAGTGAATCACATTGAGTCTTTCAATGACCATGCTGATATTATGCGCAAGTTCAACAGTTTAAAAAAAGAGGAAAAACTCAGCCAAGAGCGCTGTTTTGATGCTTTCATTGCAGGTGTTGGGGGAAGTTATTTACGAGGACGTTCAGTACTAGGTGCTTTCCATAAACTCCAAAACATACAGATTCATGACTATATAGAAAAAACACAACTAGCCTGTTGCTGGGTATGCAGTGACTACAACCGAAAAATCTATATTAATGATAGTTATTTTCAGTACTGCTTATATTACGGAAATTCCTATACAGGTAATACCTCTTATGCTTATTTAAATTTAAAACATTTACTTAATGTTGAGCCAGTACAGCCATTTGGGGACGATAAAATTAAATTTAACCAGTTATTGGATTTATTCCGTTCTGCTAAGGATGATGAAACCCCCGGTCATTTTGAAAAGCGTTTGGCAGAAGCCAAAATAATCCCGGGTAATAAATACACACATAGAGGGGTTTTACAATCTTTAGCATTAATCGGTGTGATACCAAATCAGTTTATCCCTTTATCATTAGCATCGATGGTTAATTTTGGTGACCTTGTGAGTACTGAGTCCCAGTTAAACAATACTAAAGGCCGCTCTGATATGGAGATGCCATGGGCTGGCTGGAAAGGACACTTAGGTATTGATGAAGACAAAGTGGTTGAATATTTCAATGATTATTTACTTTAAATATGAATGTCAAAGGGAACTCTTGAGTTCCCTTTGATTTACAAGTAAAAATCAATCAAGCCGCTTTCTTTTTCTTACTAGCTTCTTCATTTGATGGCTCATTTGGCGACTTTTTTGTAGGAAGTACACCCAAATCATCAAATTCAAACTCATCGACGTTGATCGTCCGTAACCGACTTGCTTCTGCTCTACGCAAGATATCGGCTTCCTCTTGCGTAATCACATTTTCAGGAAGTAATTGGTCAGCAAGCTTATCTAAGCGAGTAAAGCTGAGTTTGCGCTCTTTTAAACGGCAAATACGTTCGAAAATAGGTTCAGCGGCAATGATATCCAGTAATGCTTGGTTAACTAAGCCATGAGGGTTGTTTTCCGTAGGTGTTAAATACTGACCACGGCCCAATCTGTCGCGCGTTTCTGATGGTTCCATCAGGATTTGAGCAAGCTTATGGTCTAATCGGTCTGATGGTGTTGACATCGCACGGCCAGTAGGGAACAGCGTGATGCGCATGACCCCAGCAACCAACTTGTTAGGGAAGTTTTTCAGAAGGTCATCCATCGCTTTTTCTGATTGATATAAACAATCTTCAACTGCCCATTTTACTAGTGGCAAATCAGCTTTTTGGCGGCCTTCATCTTCATAGCGTTTTAAAGTTGCAGATGCGAGATATAAGTTACTTAAAATATCCCCTAAACGTGCTGAGATACGTTCGCGACGTTTTAAACTGCCACCTAACACGCCCATGGCAACATCGGATAGCAATGCTAAGTTGGCACTTTGGCGGTTTAGCATTTGATAGTAACGACGAGTTTCATCTTTGGTCGGAGCATGACTTCCACGGCCATTGGTCAAACCAAGCCAGAAGCTACGGAATTGATTACTAATTACATGACCAATATGGCCAAATACGGCTTTGTCGAATTTATGTAAGTTGTTATCCTGCGCAGCGGCCATTTCTTCTAATACAAAAGGATGGCAACGGATAGCCCCTTGGCCAAAGATAATCATACTGCGGGTGAGGATATTTGCCCCTTCAACCGTAATGGCGATCGGTGCGCCTTGATAGGCTCTAGCAACAAAGTTTGAATCCCCAAGGCAAATGCCTTTACCGCCAGTAATATCCATGGCATCAATAATGGCGCGCTGGCCCCGGTGCGTACAATGGTATTTAACAATAGCAGATAGAACAGCAGGTTTTTCACCTAACATAATCCCAGAGGTAATGAGAGTTGCCGCCGCATCCATAAGATAAGTATTACCAGCAATGCGTGCTAATGGCTCTTCAATCCCTTCCATTTTCCCAATGGGTAACTTGAATTGGCGACGAATATAAGAGTAAGCCCCTGTTGCGATGGCAATACTCTTCAAACTACCCGTTGAGTTCGATGGCAATGTTATGCCACGGCCCACAGAAAGGCACTCAACCAACATTCTCCAGCCTTGGCCTGCCATTTTTGGACCACCGATAATGTAATCGATAGGTACAAAAATATCTTGTCCGCGGGTAGGGCCATTCATAAATGGAATATTTAGTGGGAAGTGGCGATGACCAATTTCAACTCCTGGGGTGTTGGTTGGAATTAATGCACAGGTGATACCAAGATTTTTCTCACCGCCTAATAACTTATCAGGGTCGGAAAGTTTGAATGCGAGGCCTAATACAGTGGCAATTGGCGCTAAGGTAATATAGCGTTTGTTCCATGTTAAACGCATCCCTAATACTTGCTCGCCTTGCCATTCACCCATACAAACAACACCTGAGTCTGGGATAGCACCGGCATCGGAACCTGCTTCAGGGCTGGTTAGCGCAAAGCATGGAATTTCTTCACCCGTAGCTAAGCCAGGTAAATAACGTTGTTTTTGTTCGTCAGTACCATAATGTTGCAGTAATTCGCCCGGGCCTAATGAATTTGGCACACCTACCGTGATAGCAAGAATACCAGACACGCCTGCGAGCTTCTGTAGAACCTGTGACTGTGCATATGCAGAGAACTCAAGGCCACCGTATTCTTTTTTGATGATCATAGCGAAGAAGCGGTGATCACGTAGGTACTGCCATACCTCAGGTGTTAAGTCCGCAAGTTCATGGCTAACTTCGAAGTCGTTGACCATGCCACAAACCGTTTCAACAGGCCCATCAATAAACGCTTGTTCTTCTGCCGTTAATTGAGGTTTCGGGTAGTTGTGCAGCTTGTTCCAATCAGGAGCTCCACGGAAAAGGTCACCCTCCCACCACGTTGTTCCTGCATCAATCGCCTCTTTTTCTGTACGCGACATCGGTGGCATGACTTTTTGGAACATTTTCATCGCACGAGCGGAAAATAGAGATTGGCGTACTGGGCTGAATACAAAAGGAAATAGTACCAAGGCGACTGGTAGTAACATCCAGTAGCTCCAAAGGTTCATTGCGCCCATCACCGCGGTATAGGCTAATAACAATATCGAGCTAAAAATTAAAGAGGTTTTGTGATAACAAAGTACGCCGATTAAGGCGAGAAATAACACAATGCTGAGAAGGATCATAGTTAAGCTCCCGTCTACTTGTAAGAGGTCCGACCTGTTTGTTGCTTTAATCTATACCCATTAATAAAGAATTAGCAATGTATTTACATCTTAATTACAACTTAGCTCACAAAAACGTCATGTAAAGGAAGTTATTGCAGTAATTTGTCTTATTGGTTATGCGTTTTGATGAATTTTGTCGATAGGGCCAAGACAGCACAATCAAAAGTAGAAACAAAATTATCCCTGTGCAACAATCTGACTATTAAAGATTAATTACTGATATCTATCTGAGTTTTGCCATGGAGCGCCATTTTTCTTTTAGGATAATTTGGATATGAATTAATCGTACTCTCTATAACGTATTCTTAATTAAGAGGAAATCTCATGTATCAAGACTTAATCCGTGGTGAGCTGACAGAAGCGGCCGAGACGTTATCGAATTTTCTTAGCGATGATACCAATATTGCTGCTATTCAACAGGCCGCTGTACTGCTCGCTGACTCTTTTAAAGCGGGTGGCAAAGTATTATCTTGTGGTAATGGGGGGTCTCACTGTGATGCAATGCATTTTGCTGAAGAATTAACAGGACGTTACCGTGAAAACCGCCCAGGTTATCCTGCAATTGCAATTTCAGATGTGAGTCATATATCTTGCGTGAGTAATGACTTTGGATATGAATACGTTTTTTCACGTTTCATCGAAGCTGTTGGTATGAAAGGGGATGTTTTACTCGGAATTTCTACCTCTGGTAATTCAGGGAACATTATTAAAGCGATTGCGGCAGCACGTGAAAAAGGCATGAAAGTCATCACGCTAACAGGCAAAGATGGCGGGAAAATGGCTGGCACCGCGGATATCGAAATTCGAGTCCCACACTTTGGGTATGCCGACCGTATCCAAGAAATTCATATTAAAGTTATTCATATCTTAATTCAGTTAATCGAAAAAGAGATGGTGAAATAACAGTTATTACTGTTTCAGGAGTTTTTAAATGTGCGAGTTACTTGGCATGAGTGCCAATGTTCCAACCGATATTTCGTTTAGCTTAAGTGGGTTAATTTCCCGAGGTGGGCAAACTGGCCCACATAAAGATGGCTGGGGAATTACCTTTTATGAGGGGCTCGGGTGTCGCACATTTAAAGATCCTCAACCTAGTTTTTTGTCACCTGTCGCCCGCTTTGTGCAGGAATACCCGATTAAGTCAGAAAGTATTGTTGCTCATATTCGCCAAGCAAACCGAGGGGATGTGTCGTTAGTAAACACTCACCCCTTTACTCGCGAGCTATGGGGGCGTAATTGGACTTATGCGCATAATGGGCAGTTAAAGGGATATCGTACACTGAAAACTGGGCGCTATTGGCCGATAGGTGAAACCGATAGCGAATGGGCATTTTGCTGGATACTTCATCAACTCAGTGAAAAGTACCCACGCAGGCCATCGAATTGGAAAAGTGTGTTCCGTTTTATTGCGACCTTAGCTGACCAATTGCGTCATAAAGGCGTGTTTAATATGTTGCTGTCTGATGGGCAATATATGATGGCCTTTAGTTCAACGAATTTGCATTGGCTAACGCGCAAGGCACCATTTGGTAAAGCTAAATTACTCGACCAAGATATTGAAATCGATTTTGAGCAGTGCACGACACCCACTGATGTTGTTTCTGTCATCGCAACGCAACCATTAACGGGTAACGAAAATTGGCAGCGAATTGACCCCGGTAATTTCGTCTTATTCTATCTTGGTGAGCGCATATTGTGATTTAGACCCTAACAATTTTGTTGGGGTTTCAGGTTGGTCAATAACTGCATATTTACCTAACGCGACGGACACCTCAGCGGGTCTTCCTGTACGGTTGAAATACTCGTAAGCAGGTTGGAGTTGTTTCCAAAAGGCATAGTGGCTGGAATTGCGGTAGCGCAGCATATTTTCATTTGTCATTCTAAATGGGTAAATGCTGACATTAATGACGGGCTGCCCGCTAAGTAAGGCTGTCTCTACCCTTTGGTAAATTTCACCCATATATTCATCCGTCATGGCATAACACCCAACTGAAACACAACTGCCATGGATCATAAGGTAGCTACCGTTATAGCCTTGTGCCTTATCAAACTCATTAGGGAAACCGATGTTGATAGATCGGTAATACCGACTGTTAGGATTGAGCTGTTCTGTTGTAATTTGATAAAATCCTTCTGGGCTTTTTAGGTCACCTTCAATCTTTTTGGGACCTAGCCCGCCAGAGAATTTACAAATTGGGTAAGTTTTCGACAGTTTATATTTTCCTGATGGCGTTTTTTGATAGAGTTCTAATAAACCTTCTTGCTTAAATATTTGAATAAAAATAGATGAATTTGGGTTATCAGATACGTTATTATTAAGTAGAAATGAATAGTTACTCGCCTGAATAGCAGGGGAATATATGAGTATAAATAAAAAAATTGCACTAAAAAATTTACTTAATTTCATATCTAAGCCATATCACGAAAATGTTATTGAACAAAAAGAGTACATATTTTATGCATTTTAGACGAGTAAATCGAAAATTAATATAGTTTGTTAATAGTTTTTAAATGAACCTTTATTGCTTAAAAATTAAACATTGGTCGATAAATATGAGCTTAAGCATCGATAATAACGAATTGTTAACAGAAAAATTTAAATATTAATGCAATTTGCTTGAACTATGTCACTTCTATAGCCGGACATAGAGAGTGGGAACTGATAAAATTATGGTTGGCAGAAGATAAAATTTAGTAACAATTATGTGAGAATACCTGCTTAAGTGATGACTATTACTTGAGCTATTTTTTATTTAATGAGTCGCTATCATTCATTGCTGAATCGTTAGCTTAGGGTTTAACTGATAAACTTGTGCAGATCTTATGATTAAAATTAAAAAAGGCCTCAACCTTCCTATCGCAGGTGAGCCAGCCCAAGTGATAGAAGACGGCCCGAAAATTCAACACGTAGCTGTGCTAGGTGAAGAATATGTCGGAATGCGTCCTTCGATGCTGGTTAAAGAAGGTGAGCGTGTAGTTAAAGGACAGGTTCTTTTTGAAGATAAAAAGAACCCAGGGGTTTTGTTTACAAGCCCAGCCTGCGGTCAAATTATTGCTATTAATCGTGGTGAGCGTCGTGTGCTTCAATCCGTTGTCATCGAAATTGATGGTGACGAACAAGAAACTTTTGCAGCTTATACTCGTGATGAGCTATCAACGTTAACTCAACAGCAAGTTGAAGATAATTTGATAAAATCGGGTATGTGGACATCTTTAAGAACGCGTCCATTTAGCCGTTCACCACAGCCTGGTTCTTCACCTATCGCTATTTTTGTCACTGCAATGGACACTAACCCACTTGCAGCGGATCCTGTTTTAGTTATTCAAGAGCAAGAACAAGCATTTAACGATGGGCTTTTGGTTTTAAGTCGCTTAACGGAAGGTAAAATCCATGTGTGTCATGGAGAGGGAGACTTACCGAAGAATGCGGCTCATAACCAAATTTCTTATACCCAATTTACAGGGCCGCATCCTGCTGGTTTAGCGGGAACTCATATCCATTTCTTGGAACCGGTCAGTATTAAGAAAAAAGTTTGGAGCCTTAATTACCAAGATGTAATCGCTATTGGTAAGCTATTTGTTACGGGTCACCTTTACACAGACCGCGTGATTTCATTAGCAGGGCCACAAGTTGAAAAGCCTCGTCTTCTGCGTACTCGCCTAGGTGCTGATTTATATGAACTAACACAAGGTCAGCTTAAAGCAGGTGAAAACCGTATTATTTCGGGTTCAGTCCTTTGGGGCGTGACATGCGATGATACCCATCACTATCTTGGTCGTTTTCATAATCAAGTCTCAGTGTTAGCCGAGGGTCGCGATAAAGAATTATTTGGCTGGATTATGCCAGGTGTTAATAAATTTACGATTACTCGTACCACAATCGGGCACTTCCTGAAAAATAAACGCTTTAATTTTACAACGACAATGAACGGTGGCGAACGTTCGATGGTACCAATTGGTAACTACGAGCGAGTCATGCCTCTCGACATCATGGTCACTCATTTATTGCGCGATCTCCTTGCTGGAGACACTGACACATCACAAGAATTGGGCTGTTTAGAGTTGGACGAAGAAGATTTAGGTTTATGTACCTACGTTTGCCCAGCGAAATATGAATATGGTCCGGTGCTACGTGATGTTCTGACCAAGATTGAGCTAGAAGGGTGATTCCATGGGTCTGAAAAATTTATTTGAAAAGTATGAGCACCATTTTGAGCCCGGTGGAAAGCTAGAAAAATACTATGCGTTATTTGAAGCAGTTTCGACTGTTTTTTACACGCCGGGTACGGTAACAAAAGGGCGTTCTCATGTCAGGGATACCATCGACCTGAAACGTATGATGATATTGGTATGGCTAGCGGTTTTCCCGGCGATGTTCTGGGGAATGTATAACGTTGGTAACCAAGCTATCCCAGCTTTGCACCAATTATATAGCGGAGCTGAGTTACAGCAAGTTCTCGCAAGTGATTGGCATTATAGCTTAGCACAGTTTTTAGGCGCATCACTTTCGATGGATGCAGGGTGGGGAAGTAAAATGCTGCTGGGTGCAGTGTATTTCCTGCCTATTTATGCAGTCGTTTTCTTAGTCGGTGGTTTCTGGGAAGTGTTATTCGCCATGATCCGCGGCCATGAAATAAACGAAGGCTTCTTTATTACCTCGATTCTATTTGCCTTGATTGTGCCGCCAACTATTCCTTTGTGGCAGGCTGCATTAGGTATTACTTTCGGGGTTGTTGTCGCGAAAGAAATTTTTGGCGGTACTGGGCGTAACTTCTTAAACCCGGCATTAGCGGGTCGTGCTTTCTTATTCTTTGCTTACCCTGCTCAAATATCAGGTGACTTAGTTTGGACAGCTGCAGATGGCTTCTCTGGTGCAACACCATTATCACAATGGGCAACAGGTGGTGAGCATGCGCTAATGAACACGGTGACTCATGAGCCGATTACTTGGATGCAAGCTTTTTTAGGTAACATGCCAGGTTCAATTGGTGAAGTGTCAACACTGATGCTGTTTATTGGTGGTGCTCTTATCATGTTCTTCCGCATCGCATCATGGCGTATTGTTGCTGGTGTGATGGTCGGTATGATTGCAATGTCTTACCTATTCAATGCTATTGGCTCTGATACCAACCCATTATTTGCCATGCCATGGTGGTGGCACATGGTACTCGGCGGCTTCGCATTTGGTATGATTTTTATGGCGACAGACCCAGTATCAGCGTCATTCACAGACAAAGGTAAATGGGCGTACGGTATTCTGATCGGCGTAATGTGTGTCCTTATCAGGGTTGTTAACCCAGCTTATCCCGAAGGGATGATGCTGGCTATCCTATTCGCCAACCTGTTTGCTCCTCTGTTTGACTATCTGGTCGTTCAAGCAAATATTAAGCGGAGAAAAGCTCGTGGCTAATGAAAAACCAATTAATAACGATAGCGTCGGCAGAACATTTCTAGTCGTTTTTATTCTTTGCCTAGTGTGCTCAATTGTCGTCGCAGGGGCTGCCGTTGGTTTAAAACCACAGCAGCAAGAGCAGATTCAGTTAGATACTCAACGTAATATTTTAAGTGTGGCAGGTTTGCTACAACCTAAAATGACCGCTGAGGAAATTCAAAGTGTATATAAGGAACGTATCGAGCCTAAGCTTTTGAATTTTAAAACTAATGAATTGTCTGATAGCACTAGCCGTTATGACTTAAATAACGAGCTACGTAGTGAAGAAACGAGTATTGCATTATCTCCAGCAGAGGATATTGCAAAAATCCGCCGTCGTGCCAATAGCGCTGAAATCTATTTGGTTAAAGATGAAACAGGGAAAGTATCACAAATTATTTTACCTGTTTACGGCTCTGGCTTGTGGTCTGTGATGTATGCCTTTATTGCGGTTGATGTAGATGGTGTCACCTCTCGTGGTATTACTTACTACGCACATGGTGAAACCCCAGGTCTGGGTGGTGAGGTTGATAATCCTCAGTGGAAAGCGCAATGGCCTGGTAAAAAACTGTTCAATGAACAGGGGATTCCGGCAATTAAAATCGTGCGCGGTGGTGCTACAGATAACCCATTCGGTATCGACGGCCTTTCAGGTGCGACTCTAACATCAAACGGGATCCAACATATGTTTGATTTCTGGTTAGGGGATAACGGTTTTGGTCCGTTCCTGAAAAAAGTACGTGAAGGAGCGCTGAATAATGGCTGATTCAAAAGAAGTAAAACGCGTCCTACTTGGGCCGCTATTTGATAACAACCCGATTGCCTTACAGGTATTAGGGGTTTGTTCTGCACTTGCAGTGACAACGAAGTTAGAAACCGCACTCGTTATGACGATTGCTGTAACCTTAGTGACGGCATTTTCTAACTTCTTTATTTCACTTATCAGGAACTATATTCCGAGCAGTGTACGTATTATCGTTCAAATGGCGATCATTGCATCTTTAGTTATTGTGGTTGACCAAATTTTACGTGCATATGCCTATGAAATATCAAAACAACTTTCTGTATTTGTTGGCTTGATTATTACTAACTGTATCGTAATGGGGCGTGCTGAAGCTTATGCAATGAAAGCGCCACCAATTGAAAGCTTCATGGACGGTATTGGTAATGGTCTAGGTTATGGTGTGATCCTTATTTTAGTCGGCTTTTTCCGTGAGTTATTTGGTTCCGGCAAATTGTTTGGCATCACAGTTTTTGAATCACTACAAACCGGTGGTTGGTACATGCCAAATGGCTTGTTCCTCCTCGCGCCAAGTGCATTCTTTATCATTGGTATGCTGATTTGGGGATTACGTACTCTAAAACCAGCTCAGATAGAGAAGGACTAATAACATGGAACATTATATTAGCCTGTTTGTTAAAGCCATTTTTATTGAAAATATGGCATTAGCGTTTTTCTTGGGAATGTGTACTTTCCTTGCGGTGTCGAAGAATGTAAAAACCGCTTTTGGACTGGGTATTGCTGTAACGGTAGTTCTTGGGATCTCTGTTCCAGCCAATAACTTGGTATACAACTTGATATTACGTGATGGTGCGATTGCGGAAGGTATCGACTTATCCTTCTTGAACTTCATCACTTTTATCGGGGTTATTGCCGCGTTAGTTCAGATCCTTGAAATGATTTTAGATCGCTACTTCCCATCACTGTATAACGCGTTAGGTATCTTTTTGCCATTGATTACCGTTAACTGTGCCATTTTCGGTGGTGTTTCTTTCATGGCTCAGCGTGATTATAACTTTAGCGAATCGGTCGTGTATGGGTTCGGTTCGGGGATCGGTTGGATGCTCGCAATCGTATTGCTGGCGGCTATCCGTGAGAAGATGAAGTACTCAGATATTCCATCGGGTCTAAAAGGGTTAGGTATCACCTTTGTGACAACCGGTTTAATGGCATTGGGCTTTATGTCCTTCTCCGGTGTGCAGCTATAAAGGCGAGAAGAATTCATGGAAATTATTATTTTAGGTGTCGTGATGTTTACCCTGATTGTCTTGGTGCTGACAGGTTTAATCCTGTTTGCAAAATCCAAGCTAGTCAACACAGGGAACATCAAAGTTGAAGTTAATGGCGATCCAGACAAAAGCTTTGAAGCTCCAGCAGGTGACAAGCTGTTAGGCATGTTATCAAACCAAGGTATTTTTGTTTCATCAGCGTGCGGTGGTGGTGGCTCTTGTGGTCAGTGCCGTGTGACAATCAAAGAAGGCGGTGGTGATATTCTGCCAACTGAGCTTTCACACATCAACAAACGTGAAGCAAAAGAAGGTTGCCGATTAGCGTGTCAGGTCAACGTTAAACAAGATTTAAAAATTGAGCTTCCAGAAGAAATTTTTGGTGTGAAGAAATGGGAGTGTGAAGTTATTTCTAATGATAACAAAGCCACTTTCATTAAAGAGCTAAAATTGAAAATCCCAGAGGGCGAGGTTGTTCCTTTCCGTGCGGGTGGCTTTATTCAAATTGAATGCCCGGAACATGTCGTCAAATATGAAGATTTTGATGTGCCGGAAGAGTATCGTGAAGATTGGGATAAATTTAACCTGTTCCGTTATGTGTCTGAGGTTAAAGAGCCAACGGTTCGTGCTTACTCAATGGCAAACTACCCGGAAGAGCATGGCATCATCATGCTAAACGTGCGTATTGCTACGCCTCCACCTCGTAACCCTGATGTTCCACCAGGAATCATGTCCTCTTATATTTGGTCATTAAAGCCAGGGGATAAAGTGACGATTTCTGGGCCGTTTGGTGAATTCTTTGCTAAAGAAACGGAAGCAGAAATGGTATTTATCGGTGGTGGTGCGGGAATGGCGCCAATGCGTTCTCACATATTTGACCAACTGCGTCGCTTAGATTCTAAACGTAAGATCAGTTTCTGGTATGGTGCGCGTTCAGTCCGCGAGATGTTCTACACAGAAGATTTTGACCAACTTGCAGCCGAACATGAAAACTTTACATGGAATGTAGCGCTTTCTGATCCTATGCCTGAAGATAATTGGAATGGTTATACAGGTTTCATTCATAATGTTTTATATGAAAACTACTTAAAAGATCATCCGGCGCCAGAAGATTGTGAGTTCTATATGTGTGGGCCTCCAATGATGAATGCTGCTGTGATTAAAATGTTGAAAGACCTCGGTGTTGAAGATGAAAATATCTTATTGGATGACTTCGGTGGTTAAGCAACTTAGCTGATTTTATTAGATTTATTAAAGTCAGTAGACAGTAATACTTTAAAGAGGGAAAATATTTTCCCTCTTTGTGATTTTAGTAAATCGATTAAGTGCTAATTAGCTAGCGCTTAATCGATAGATTTATAATTATTTTGACTGGAACATTCTCTGCATGGGTGACGATGTAAAGTGTGTTAATAGTCTGGGCGACCTTAACAAAATGCGCTCATGATTGACGCGGAGAAAATTATGCTAAGTAAAAGAATCTATACCCCAATACTGCTATTTGTTGCGGCTCTGTTTCTTACTGCCTGTGGTGGACCTGAACAGCAGAATCTTCAGGGGCAAACGATGGGCACGTACTATTCGGTTAAATATGTTACAGACTCTTCAGAGCCAAAGCCTGAAGCTATTCAAGCTGAAATAGATAAACGTCTGGAAGAAGTTAACGACCAAATGTCAACATATCGCCCAGATTCAGAATTAAGTCGTTTTAACCAATTTAAAGAAGTGAATACACCATTCCCTGTATCTGCTGCAACGGCAACAGTGGTTAAAAAAGCGATTGAAATTAATAAGCTGACAAGTGGTTCATTAGATGTAACGGTTGGCCCTTTAGTTAATTTATGGGGTTTCGGTCCTGAAGGAAGAGTGACTAAAGCACCTTCGGATGAGGAATTAGCTAAGCGTAGCGCTTGGGTTGGTATCGAAAAACTTGCTGTTCAAGATAATAACCTAATTAAAACAATCCCTGAGCTGTACGTTGACCTCTCCTCAATTGCTAAAGGTTATGGTGTCGACGTTGTTGCTGAATATTTAGAATCATTGGGTATCAATAATTATATGGTTGATATCGGTGGTGAAGTGCGTACGAAAGGAACAAATGGTAAAGAAGTGCCATGGCGTATTGCAATAGAAAAACCTGCAGCGGATGGGGCAAGCCAAACAGCACAAGAGGTCATTGAACCGGGTGACCGTTCTATCGCTACATCAGGAGATTACCGTAATTATTTCGAGCAAGATGGCGTTCGTTTTTCTCATACGATTGACCCGAAAACAGGAAAACCAATCACTCATAATTTAGTTTCTATTACGGTGATTGCAGAAAATTGCATGAGTGCTGATGGCTTATCTACAGGGCTAAATGTTTTGGGGCCTGAAGCTGGCTTTGCTTTAGCTGAAAAAATGAATATTCCTGTTTTCATGATTGTTAAGACAGATAAAGGTTTTGAAGAGCGTTATACTAAGGCATTCGAACCGTTTTTAACCAAAAAACAGTAGTTGTAGGAGGACAAAAAAATGCTTAATATTTTCATTGCAGCCTTTGCACTGTTTTTGTTGGCCTTTTTAGGCATGTCACTTGGGTATATTATTAAACGTAAGAGTATTCAAGGTAGCTGCGGTGGGTTAAGCAGTATTGGTGTTGAAAAAGTGTGTGATTGTCCCGAACCTTGTGATGCGCGTAAGAAACGCATGGCACGCGAAGAAGCACGTAAAAAACTGCTCAATAAAAACCGAATTATATAATTCAACTCTTAATTTATATACCTTAGCTAACAGTATTGTTGGCTAAGGTCGCTATGAAGAGCATTATACTATTTAATCTTACGGACGTGGCTTAATATAACTTGTTATTATGTAATAAAATAAAATGATTATTTTAAATAATGTAAGTTAAAAACTAAGCTATTATTGAAATAACTTAGTTTTTATATTGAAGTATATTATTTTTTAAATGCTTTAGGTGAATCAACCATTACAGCATCAACACCAATTTCTTTTGCGAGTTGGTAGTCACTTTCATTATTAACACCAAAAACAATGATATAAGCATTACCATTTTTTCTAAAACAATCAATAGCTTCTTTGTCCCATGAAATAACCGCAGGTGAACGGGCTTCACCTAAAGTGTATTTTTCAACAACTTCAATTTTTCGATGTAATTCAAAACCGAACCAACGGGTTTCAGATTCATGATTTTCCATAGGACATTGATGACTTATCACACTATTTGCCAGTATAGTGCGAGTTTCATCTCGGCTTTCGAATAACTGTAATTTAGGCTCAAGAGTTTTCAGTGCATTTAAAAATGCGTCATTAGTTGAATAAAAACGTACTCGATTAACACTATTTGTCTCTTTCAATAGATTAAGAATAGCTTCTGCTTGAATGTTAGGGTCTGCATCAGGTGATTTCAGGTCAACATAGAAAGTTGTATTCGGATATTCTTGCAAAATAGTTTTTAACGTACTAATCGTGGTTTTCTGCAAAGGAAACTGTTGATTATGTTTTTGGCTAAATTGATAAGCCGTATTGATTTGGTTTAGTTGCTCAGCGTTGTATGCGGATACTTTACCTTTTTTATCGGTTAGTTCATTCAGTTTGCTTGGTCGATATAAAACTAATTGATTGTCTTTACTTAATTGTACGGTTATCCAAATCGCATCTGACTTATTTTTAATCGCTAAATCAATAGCGTAAAGCGTATTTTCAGGGGCATCCGCAGTTCCTGCTCGATGCGCAACAATTTTAGGGGATAGTGCAAAAGCTGTCTGGCTAGCAAACAGTATTATGAGAGTTGCCATAAAATTAACATATTTTGATGTTGATATAATTGCCATAGATATAATCCATAGATAGTTTTCAAGGTATTGTCGTTGGTAAAACAACTCTTTCTATTACTTTTTTGTTTAAAAGTAAGTATTAACACTTATTTTTAAGACTAACTTTAAGTAGAGTCTTTAATTGGATAGCTTGGCAGATGATTATTGCAATATGATGAATTACCTAGTTATCATTAAGTTAGCACCCTGTTCATCAGTTTTATGGTGATGTAACAATGATTGCATGGCTAGCAAATACACTGTATATTTAATCAGGTGTTTGATTGGCAGGGTTAACTCGTGCGTAAAATTATTCATATTGATATGGACTGCTTTTATGCAGCGATAGAAATGCGGGACGATCCAAGCCTTCGCAATGTGCCTATTGCGGTGGGTGGAAGCGCAAATCGTCGAGGCGTTATTAGCACTGCAAATTATGAAGCCCGTCGCTACGGTGTTCACAGTGCTATGTCCACAGCAATTGCACTTAAGCTTTGCCCGCATTTGAAAGTTGTTCCTGGGCATATGGCACTTTATAAAGAAACCTCTTTGCATATTCAAAAGATATTTGCACGCTATACGGACCTCATAGAGCCCCTTTCTCTTGATGAAGCTTATTTGGATGTTACGGATTGCACACAATTGCACGGCTCTGCAACGTTAATCGCAGAGGCTATTCGCCAGCAAATCTTTGATGAACTGCAATTAACCGCTTCAGCGGGGATAGCGTCAATAAAGTTTTTGGCGAAAATCGCTTCAGATATGAATAAACCCAATGGTCAATTCGTAATCACACCGCAAAATATCGATCAATTTGTTCTTAACTTGCCTCTAAAAAAAATTCCTGGGGTGGGTAAGGTAACAGCCCAAAAATTAGCGGATATGGGGTTGATGACTTGTGCGGATGTCCAAAAATATGATGTTGTTGAATTGATTAAAAGCATGGGTAAATTTGGACAGGTACTTTGGGAGCGTTGCCATGGTATCGATGAGCGAGCTATTAACCCTGATAGGCTGAGAAAGTCGGTGGGGGTTGAGCGTACGTTTGCTGTGGATATTGACCAGTGGGGGGATTGTTTGCTGCTGCTTGATAAATTATATGATGAACTCCAACGGCGTTTGGCGAAGGTAAAACCTGACCTACGCATTGCTCGCCAAGGTGTGAAATTTAAATTTGCAGACTTCCAGCAAACCACACAAGAACACGTATATCCAGTTCTCAATAAACAGGATTTGGTGCAAATAGCGAAACAAGTTTGGGATAATCGGCGCCTAGGGCGTGGTGTTCGGTTAGTTGGCTTACATGTGATGCTACAAAGCCCACAGCTTGAAAGACAACTATTACTTGAATTATAAAAAAACACCCATCGTATGATAGGTGTTTGATTTGCAATTAATTAGTTGTTTATTCTTTAACTGGAATTGCTTTTAAAACCGCAGTTAATAATTTCCAATACTCACCAACGCTTGCAATATGCACACGCTCATCAGGGGAGTGTGCCCCACGAATGGTTGGCCCAATAGAAACCATATCCATGTCTGGGTAAGGTTTTTTGAATAAGCCACACTCAAGGCCTGCATGGATCACCATCACATTAGGGATTTTACCAAACAGTTTGTTGTAGGTATCGCTAACTAAATGCATCACTGGTGAGTCTGCATCTGGCTGCCAACCTGGGTAGCTGCCTTCCGCTCGGTATTGGGCTTGTGCTAATTTACTGATAGAGGTCAGCATGTTAACAACGTAGTTTTTGCCGCTATCGATAAGAGAACGCACAAGAAAGATAATTTCTGCTTTATCTTCAGTTAGTCGTACAACGCCTTCGTTAAGTGATGTTTCAACCACACCAATGGCAACATCACTCATGCGAATTACACCGTTTGGCGCAGCATTTAAGAAGAAAACAAAACGTTTTTGGCAGTCATCAGAAAGCGCTTTTAACTCACTCTGTGCTTCGTCTAGCAGTAGAACAAGGCTAGGTTCGACGACAGCTAATTCGTTTTTCAGAATATCTTCATAACGTGCTCTTAATGCCGTTAATTCAGCAGCTTTGTCTGCTGGAACAGCAATAACGGCATAGGCTTCACGAGGAATAGCATTACGGACAGTACCGCCTCTGAAATCTAATAATTTTAGGCTTAAATCTTCTGCGTGTCCTGCCAGAAAACGCGCTAGCAGCTTATTGGCATTACCTAAGCCTAAATGTACATCACCACCTGAGTGCCCACCTTTTAAGCCTTTTAGGGTCATTGTGAAGGTTTTATAGCCTTGTGGTAAGGCTTCACGAGTCAGGTCAAATGTGGTTGTAAAATCAACACCACCAGCACAACCCATGTAAATTTCACCTTCTTCTTCAGAGTCGGTGTTAATCAGAATATCTGCTTGCAACCAGCCGGCTTTCAAGCCAAAGGCACCTTCCATACCGGCTTCTTCGGTCATGGTCAGGAGAACTTCCATTGGGCCATGTTCAACACTATCATCAGCAAGAACCGCCAATGCAGAAGCTAAACCAATGCCGTTATCAGCGCCTAATGTGGTTCCTTCAGCAGTGACCCACTCTCCATTAACATATGGACGAATTGGGTCTGTTTTAAAGTCATGCACCGTGTCGTTATTTTTTTGTGGCACCATGTCTAAGTGAGCTTGTAAAACAACCCCTTTGCGGTTTTCATAACCAGGTGTTGCAGGTTTACGGATCAGAATATTGCCCACTTCATCGCGTTCAACGTGAAAGCCCTTTTGTTTAGACCAATCAACAATATGCGCTGCTAAGGCCTCTTCATGGTATGAAGGGTGTGGGATAGAGCAGATTTTAGCGAAGATGTCCCATAGCGGTTGGGGGGATAATGTAGCAAGTTCAGACACGTTTTTCTCCTTTTCCCGTCATATTTTGAGTTGTAGCGTTGTTGGCTTCACTCGTAAACCCTAGTCACATACTTATGCATGCTCCTAGGGATTTTCTCATTTGCCGCCTAGCCACAACCCAAATTATTTAGGGAAAATATTTAATTTCCTTGGGGTATGGCATCACTAGTTTTATTGACCGAGCAACTCAAATTACCTCAGAGATTTTTAGTTGAGTTATGTTAGTTACTAGCTTGATATGCAAAATTAAATGATGCATTGCTGATAAACTCAGGATAACACTTTCTTTTGAGCAATGGACAGTGTAAATGATAATAATTAATGACGAATGACGCTTTTTGCTGGTTTTTAACCGCCCAAATCACTATAATCTCGCGCAACCTTTTTTCCGCAAGACACATTTCAGATTTACTCAGCAGTCGGGACCCGAATTATATGAGCGAAAAATATGTCGTAACGTGGGATATGTTGCAAATACATGCCCGTAAACTCGCACAACGTTTATTACCAGTAGAGCAATGGACTGGTATTATCGCGGTTAGCCGTGGTGGCCTTGTTCCTGGTGCACTTCTCGCACGCGAACTTGGTATTCGTAACGTTGACACCGTTTGTATTTCTAGCTATGACCATGACAACCAGCGCGAATTAAACGTGATTAAACGCGCCGAAGGTGATGGTGAAGGCTATATTGTGATTGATGACCTCGTTGATACTGGCGGTACAGCACAAGCTATTCGTGATATGTACCCTAAAGCGCACTTTGTGACTATTTTCGCAAAACCAGCAGGTCGTCCATTAGTTGATGATTACGTTGTGGATATCCCACAAGACACATGGATTGAACAGCCATGGGATATGGGTGTCGTTTTTGTTAAACCATTGTGTGAACAAGATAAATAAATCGGTGTTTCAGGCGAGTTTTAGGTGAAAAAACATTGTTATTATAAAGTATTATCGACTTTATTGATTGCAAGAACACATTAATACCTAAAATTTTTAAGCTAAACGCGATATAATTTGGGGAATGCATTTTTGCATTCCCTTTATTTTTTGGCCAAGTTCAACTCTGATAGACAAGGAAATAGGGATGACTCAGCAAAACCTTTCAGAAAAACTTTTCAAACCTAAAGTCAGGCAAGTTGAAACGTCAACACTAGTCTCTTATTCATCTCAAACCATTTCTCAAATCAAAGAACATAGCGTGTTAAGCGGGTCTCATCATGCGGGGTGGTATCGTATGATCAACCGCTTAATGTGGATTTGGCGAGGGATCGACGCCTTAGAAATTGAAGAAGTACTGAGCCGCATTGCTATCTCTGATGCCGAGCGCAGTAATGATAACTTATTGGATACGGTCATTGGCAACCGGCGCGGAAACTGGTGTTTCGAATGGTCCCAGCAAGCCATGCATTGGCAGCAAAAAGCATTAGAGTTTGAGAAAGGTGCAGAGGCAGGGGATGCTTGGTTACGTTCAGCTAACTTGTACAGCATTGCTGCTTACCCATTTATTAAGGGCGATGAGCTTGCTGACCAAGCTATTTTGCTGGCTTGTAAAGCTTATGATAGCGCAGCGAAATTTTCTCAATACCGCTTAAAGAAAATTCCATTTAAAGTTGATGGTGGAAAAGAAGTCTGCGGCTTTCTACATATCCCTTCACAGGGTCAAGGGCCTTACCCGACGGTGATGGTCTGCGGTATGTTAGATAGCTTACAAATTGATTTTTGTCGCTATTTTCGTGACTACCTTGAACCTCTTGGTATTGCGATGCTAACACTGGACATGCCATCCATTGGTTATTCTGTTAAGCAAAAACTGACCCAGGAAACAAGCACGTTACATGAGCAAATCGTTCGCCAACTAGGGGATATTGCTTGGATTGACCATACGCGTTTTGGCATTGTGGGCATGCGTTTTGGCGCAAATATAGCATTAAGATTGGCTTATATGTGCCCTGATAAGATTAAAGCAGTCGCTGTCATAGGGCCAATTGTGCACAGTTTATTGCATGAAGAAAAATATCAGCAAGATATTCCTCGGATGGTTTTGGATGTGTTCGCCAGTCGCTTGGGTATTTATCAAGTTGATGGTTCTGCTTTACGCCATGAATTAAGCTGTTATTCACTTAAAAATCAGGGGCTTTTAGGGAAACGTAATCAAGTTCCAATGTTATCGGTTAGCCTTAAGGATGATATTTATAGCCCTAAAGCGGAATCTGATTTAATTCGACGTTCATCGATGGATGCTGACACGATAATTTTACCAAGCAAGCCTGTTTTTGCTAATTTTGAAAAGGCATTAAGTGAAACTACCAATTGGTTAAAAGCAAAAATACTTTAATTTTATTTAATAACTTGCTTATTTTTTCCCATTTGTTAAAAAGGGATCTTCCCAAGAAGGAGATCCTTAACATGGCTTTACCGACTGATTACTCAAATGGAAAGTATTTAAAGAAGTTTGCTACGATAGGACCTTATTTACGTGAAAAACAATGTTTAAATGGTTGTTATATATTTGATAGCCTTGTTGTTTGTGTAAATGCAAATATTGCTCCAGAAAAACGTGAATTTTGGGGGTGGTGGTTAAAATTGGTTGCAACTGATAAAGGCTTTGAATTTACTTATCATTTTGGCCTATACAATAGCCATGGTAGCTGGCAAGTTAAAACCTTAAAAGATGCAGCAACCATTGAGGCGACTGAGCAAAATTTAGTGTCTTTTCATCAAGCCCTTGTTAAACAATTATCTGAACTTGAGTTGAGCCTCTTTCCCTCCCCGCTAATGGCAGAATTAAAACTGGAATTAAGCGCATAAATTTGTTTTAAACCAACTTTTGTTGAATTTTGCGTTATGCCTGTTGGCATAACGCGCTTCTCCTGATAAAAATGATACCTACTTTTTGGTTTATTAATCCTAATGGCAGAAAAATGATGAAAAATAGCCAGACGCTGGTGGTTAAATTAGGGACCAGTGTATTAACAGGGGGCTCGCGCCGTTTAAATCAAGCTCACATTGTTGAGTTGGTTAGGCAGTGCGCGCAGCAATATGAAAAAGGGCATCGTATTATTATTGTGACTTCTGGGGCAATTGCCGCAGGTCGCGAACATTTAAATTACCCCGAACTGCCGGCTACCATAGCATCTAAACAGTTGCTTGCGGCGGTCGGTCAAAGTCGTCTGATTCAGTTATGGGAACGGTTATTCTCCATTTATGGCATTCATATCGGGCAAATGTTACTGACACGAGCCGATTTAGAAGACAGAGAACGTTTCTTAAATGCACGAGATACCTTGCAAGCACTGTTAGATAACGGAATTATTCCAGTTATCAATGAAAATGATGCCGTTGCTACCGCGGAAATAAAAGTCGGTGATAATGACAATCTATCTGCTTTGGCTGCGATCCTCGGTGATGCTGACAAACTGTTATTACTGACTGATATCGAAGGCTTATATGATGCCGATCCACGCAGTAATCCAAACGCAAAATTGATCCCCGAAGTATATGGTATTAATGATGAACTTCGTGAAATGGCGGGGGGAAGCGTAAGTGGGTTAGGAACCGGTGGAATGGCAACTAAACTGCAAGCGGCAGATGTCGCAGGCCGTGCAGGGATTGATGTTATCATTGCTGCTGGAAATAAACCGGATGTTATTAATGCGGTTATTGAAAACCTTCCTGTTGGCACCCGTTTTTATGGGCAAAAAAACCCAATGGAAAATCGTAAACGTTGGATTTTCGGCGCTCCAGCCGCTGGGGATGTGTATATTGATGATGGTGCACAACTGGCGATCATGGAAAAAGGCAGTTCGTTATTGCCAAAAGGTATTCAGAAAATTGAAGGCGATTTCTCTCGAGGTGCTGTGATCCGTATTCGTAATATGGCAGGAAAAGACCTTGCTCATGGGGTCAGCCACTATAATAGTGATGCACTTAGAATGATTGCGGGGCACCATTCACAAGAAATCAGCAAAATACTTGGTTATGAACACGGTTCTGTGGCCGTTCATCGTGATGATATGATAGTGAGTTAATTATGTTAGAAACAATGGGTAAGGCGGCAAGGGTTGCTTCGTGGCAATTAGCTCAGTTAAGCACCAAACAAAAAAATGCAGCACTATTACAAATTGCTGATCTACTAGAAAAAGACAATGCAGTTATACTTGCAGCGAATCAAAAAGACATGGCGCAGGCAAAAGAAAGCGGTATGACTGAAGCGCTGCAAGACCGCTTATTATTGACGCCAGAGCGTTTAAAAAGTATTGCTGATGATGTCAGAAAAGTATGCCAATTAGCGGATCCTGTTGGGCAAATCATCGATGGAAGCCAATTGGATAGCGGTTTAAATTTGCAACGTCGTCGTGTCCCACTAGGGGTTGTTGGTGTTATTTATGAAGCTCGTCCTAATGTCACCGTGGATGTGGCTTCGTTATGTTTAAAAACAGGTAATGCGGTCATTTTACGTGGCGGGAAAGAGACTCATCATACTAACCTCGCGGTGGTGGAAGTTATTCAAAAAGCATTGGAAAATAGCGGGCTACCAGCAGATGCAGTACAAGCTATCAATAACCCAGACCGTGAATTAGTCGCGCAATTACTCAAATTAGATCGCTACGTCGATATGCTAATCCCTCGCGGTGGTGCGGGTTTACATAAATTATGCCGTGAGCAATCAACGATCCCAGTCATTACGGGTGGAATTGGCGTTTGCCACACATTTGTTGATAAATCGGTGGATTTTAATAAAGCCATTAACGTGATTATTAATGCAAAAGTTCAGCGCCCAAGTGCCTGTAATTCACTTGAAACATTATTAGTCCATAAAGAGATTGCGAATGAGTTTTTACCGTTTTTAAGTGACAAAATGGCGCAGCAACAAGTTACACTACATGCAAGTGAGAAAGCGCTTCCATTGCTAAAACAAGGCCCAGCAAAAGTTGTTGATGTAAAACCTGAAAACCTTGTTGATGAATGGCTATCACTGGATCTTAACGTCGAAATTGTTGATGATATTGATGCAGCTATCGACCATATTCGCCAGTATGGCACCGCACATTCTGATGCTATTTTGACAGAGTCTATCCATCAAGCTGACTATTTTGTTCAGTGTGTAGATTCAGCAGCGGTATATGTTAATGCAAGTACTCGTTTTACCGATGGTGGGCAGTTCGGTTTAGGCGCAGAGGTTGCCGTGAGTACGCAGAAATTACATTCACGTGGCCCTATGGGGTTAGATGCGCTGACAACGTATAAATGGATCGGATATGGCGACTTTTTAAGTCGTCCATAAAGAGTAAAAATGATGAGATAGCCACACTTGTGTGGCTTTCTTTTTTTGTTTGCCAAATTAGGCAATTTATCATAAGCAAATTTGTAGTTAGTATTGCTTAGTATTTATGATGATGGGATGAAATTTAATGTTTTACATTATCGGTCCAAGAGGTGCGGGTAAAACCACAATTGGTAAAAAGTTTGCAGAATCTAAAGGTTATCAATTTGTTGATACAGATAAATTGATTTTAGAAAAAGCCGGAAAAAGTATTGCTGAAATTGTTGAACAGCACGGTTGGGATTACTTTCGCCAGTTAGAGACTGACGTCCTTAAGTCGATTACGCAAAGCGATATGATTGTTTCAACTGGTGGGGGGCTTGTTCTCGCAGAAGAAAATCAGCAAATTATGCGTAATAACGGCACCGTTATTTATTTAAATACCAATCCTGAAGTTTTAGCAAAACGCCTTGCTGCAGAGCCACAAGCAGATCAGCGGCCAAGCTTGACGGGGAAATCTTTAGTTGAAGAAATTGAAGAAGTGATGCAGCAAAGGGAGCCTATCTATCGCGCGACAGCACACCATATTATTGATGCTGCGCAGCCAGTCGACGATATCATCACACAACTTAATGATTTAACTTAAACGTATTTAGGGTAAGCCATCGGTATTTTCGGAATATACCAATTAGAGTAAAGGGAGCGGCTCAGTAAGATAGACGCAACTAAGGGTAGAAACGTATCACTCTAATATATAAAAATATAATCATAGTATAGGGACTCATTATGTTGGCAAAGATAGTCAAAACAGTACTTAAATTTTTATTTCGTGTACAAGTTATTGGTGATGCGAAAGAATTTAGTCATGATAAATGCTTAATTACACCTAATCATGTTTCTTTCCTTGATGGTGTATTAATTGCACTTTTCTTGCCTGTTAAACCTGTATTTGCTGTTTATTCGACATTTGCCACACCGAAAATGGTGAAGCGGCTTAAGCCCTATGCAGATATTGTCCCCCTTGATCCTGCCAACCCTCTAGGTATTCGCCATCTCGTTAAAGAGGTAGAAAAAGGGCGCCCGATAGTTATTTTCCCAGAAGGCCGAATTTCGGTTCATGGCTCTTTAATGAAAATATACGAAGGCGCAGCGTTTGTGGCCGCAAAGTCCGAAGCAAAAGTTGTGCCTATTCGTATTGAAGGGGCTCAATATAGCCACTTTGGGCGTCTGAAAGGGATTTTTCCATTAAAATGGTTTCCGAAGATCACATTGCATATCTTGCCGGCACAAGATATTCCAATGCCAGAAGCACCTAAGGCTGTAGAGCGTCGTGCCTTGGCGGGTGAACACCTGTACCAAATCATGAAATCTGCTCGTATGTCTTGTTTACCACGAGTCACATTAGTTGAAGAATTTATTCAAAGTGTCCAGTTTTTTGGGCGCCGCACGCCTTGTATTGAAGACATCGCATTTAAAGAGGATTCATATCAATCTCTATTGAAAAAAACGTTAGGGGTTGGTCGTATTATCGAACGTTATACACATGAAAATGAAAGGGTTGGCTTATTATTGCCAAATGCGACAGTCACCGCGGCTGCGATCTTTGGCGCTTTAATGAGAGGCCGAGTACCTGCTATGCTTAATTACACTGCGGGCAGTCATGGTATTAGCAACGCGTTAAAAGCTTCTGCAGCGAAAGTGGTCTTTACTTCCCGCCAGTTTTTGGAAAAAGGCAACTTAACTCATATTCCAGAACAAGTGCCAGAAGCCAGTTGGATTTACCTTGAAGATTTAAAAGACACGGTAACATGGCAAGATAAAATATGGATTATTAAGCACTTACTTAACCCTAAAAAAGCGATTATTCCCCGAAAACCGTCCGATGAAGCGATTGTTTTATTTACATCCGGCTCAGAAGGTACACCCAAAGGTGTTGTCCATAGCCATGCCAGTTTAATGGCAAACGTAGAACAAATTAAAACGATCGCTGATTTCACACCTCGTGACCGCTTTATGTCATCACTGCCGCTATTTCACGCATTTGGTTTGACGGTTGGCTTATTTATCCCACTATTTTCAGGGAGCCGAGTTTTCCTTTATCCAAGCCCATTGCATTACCGGATCATTCCTGAATTAGTCTATGACAAAAACTGTACCGTATTATTTGGGACATCAACCTTTTTAGGTAACTACGCACGGTTTGCTCATCAGTATGATTTTGCACGTTTGCGTTATGTGGTTGCCGGCGCAGAAAAATTATCGGATAAAACGAAAAAGATCTGGTTTGATAAATTTGGCATCCGAATTCTTGAAGGTTATGGGGTAACTGAGTGTGCACCAATTGTATCAATCAATGTCCCTATGGCCGCGAAAGAAGGCTCTGTAGGACAAATTTTACCCGATATGGAAGCGCGAATTATCCCAATCTCTGGTATTGAACAAGGCGGTAAACTACAGCTTAAAGGCCCAAATATCATGAAAGGGTATTTGCGTGTTGAAGCTCCAGGCGTACTTGAAACACCGCAAGCTGAAAATGCACAAGGTGAAATAGAGGAAGGTTGGTACGACACAGGTGATATCGTTGAATTAGATCATAAAAATTTCTGTACGATAAAAGGCCGTGTTAAACGTTTTGCTAAACTTGCAGGCGAAATGGTTTCTCTCGAAAGTATCGAGCAAATGGTGGCTTCTCTTTCTCCTAGTGCAAATCACGGTGTGGTTACAAAGCCAGACAGCAGTAAGGGTGAAGCGCTTGTTTTGTTCACAACAGATAAAGAATTAGACCGTAGCGCATTGTCTAGCGGAGCCAAAAGCAAAGGGTTAACCGAGTTAGCGGTTCCTCGCGATATTCGTTTTGTTAAAGAGTTGCCAGTACTCGGTAGCGGTAAAACGGATTTTGTCACATTAAAGCAAATGGCATTAAAGGATGAATAAGATGCAAGAAAGTACTTCCAATTCACCGTTAATGAGCAGAGGGATGAAAGCCGTTCTTGCTTCACAGTTTCTCTCTGCATTTGCAGATAACGCATTATTATTCGCCATATTAGCCCAGCTAAAAGCCGAATTTTACCCTGAATGGAGTCATCCTATCCTGCAAATGGTGTTTGTTTTTACGTACATCGTTTTAGCACCGTTTGTTGGGCAAATCGCAGATAGGTTCTCAAAGGGACGTGTGATGCTGTTTTCTAACATCTTCAAGTTTATTGGGGCATTAGGGATTTGTTTTGGCCTAAACCCATTCCTTTGTTATGGGTTAGTGGGAATCGGCGCAGCTTCATATTCACCAGCTAAATACGGTATTTTGGGGGAACTGACCGGGGGAGATAACCTCGTTAAGGCCAATGGTGTCATGGAAGCTTCAACAATCGCAGCCATTTTAGTGGGGTCAGTTGTTGGCGGAATGCTTTCCGATATTAACTTAATCTTAGCGCTGGGAACATGTGCTGTACTATACGCATTAGCCGTTATCGCGAATTTTTTCATTCCACACTTACAAGCTGCGAGGCCTGGAAAAGGTTGGGATCTTAAATTATTGATGACGTCTTTTTTTAGTGCTTGTCGCGTGCTATGGGCAAACCAAGAAAGCCGTTTTTCACTAGTAGGAACCAGCTTGTTTTGGGGGGCTGGGGTAACGCTACGTTTTCTGCTCGTTGCATGGGTACCTGTGGCGCTGGGGTTACAAGACAACACAACACCAACTATTCTAAATGCAATGGTTGCGGTGGGAATAGTCGTAGGTGCTGGGCTTGCTGCCAAATTTATTACTTTAAAAACGGTTTATCGTTGTATCCCTGCTGGCGTTATTATCGGGATAATGGTGGTGTTACTTTCGTTGCAAACTAATATTATTCCATCCTATTTTATTTTAATTATTCTTGGTATTTTTGGCGGTTTATTTGTCGTTCCGTTGAATGCATTATTGCAAGAAAAAGGGAAGGAGACCGTTGGGGCTGGGAATGCGATTGCGGTACAAAATTTAGGTGAAAATAGTGCAATGCTGATTATGTTAGGCTTGTACTCATTAGCAATTAAAGCAGGTTTGTCAGTTGTGAATGCGGGTATTGGTTTTGGTGCTGTCTTCGCAATTGCGATTGCGGGTTTATGGGTTTGGGATCGTGCTCGTAAAAAAATGGTATAAAGGTAGATAACATCATGATAGATGAGAAGCTGCTTGAAACACTGAGTATTCAGGTTGGGCTAAAACTGAAAGAACAAGGTAAAACAGTCACAACCGCAGAGTCTTGTACTGGGGGCTGGGTCGCTAAGGTTTTAACCGATATATCGGGTAGTTCAGATTACTTTCAGCGTGGCTTTGTGACATACAGTAATGAAGCAAAGCATCAGATGATCGGTGTTAAGGATGAATCTTTACAGCGATATGGTGCTGTAAGCCAACAAGTTGTGACTGAAATGGCGACAGGTGCTTTGCAAGAAGCCTGTGCAGATTTCGCTGTTTCAGTTAGTGGGATTGCAGGCCCTGGGGGCGGTAGTGTAGAAAAACCTGTTGGTACGGTATGGTTTGGTTTTGCACAAAAACAGGCAGACCAGACAGTATTTGTTACTACACAACATAGAGTGTTTCAAGGAAACAGAAATGAAGTTCGTTTTCAATCAACAGCTTATATACTTGAAACACTTTTAAAACAGTTAAATTAAAAATTTCCTTGATACTGTATGATTATACAGTATAATTAATTTCAACAAACCGAATTCAATCGTTTTATTTGCAGTGGTCAAATCATTGCACTTAGGGAGTAAACATGGCTATTGATGAAAACAAACAAAAAGCACTTGCAGCAGCATTAGGCCAAATTGAAAAACAATTTGGTAAAGGTTCCATTATGCGTCTTGGTGAAGATCGCTCTATGGATGTTGAAACTATCTCAACAGGCTCCTTATCCCTTGATGTTGCATTGGGTGCTGGTGGCTTGCCACTAGGTCGTATTGTTGAAATCTACGGCCCTGAATCCTCAGGTAAAACAACATTAACCCTGCAAGTTATTGCAGCAGCACAACGTAGCGGTAAAACGTGTGCTTTCATCGATGCTGAACACGCTTTAGACCCTATCTATGCTAAAAAACTAGGCGTAGATATCGATAACTTACTGTGTTCTCAACCTGATACAGGTGAGCAAGCGCTAGAAATTTGTGATGCATTAACTCGTTCAGGCGCAGTTGATGTGATCATCGTTGACTCCGTTGCTGCGTTAACACCGAAAGCTGAAATTGAAGGTGAAATTGGTGATTCACATATGGGCTTAGCAGCTCGTATGATGAGCCAAGCAATGCGTAAATTAGCGGGTAACTTAAAGACATCTAACACTCTACTGATCTTTATCAACCAAATTCGTATGAAAATTGGTGTTATGTTTGGTAACCCAGAAACAACAACGGGCGGTAATGCATTAAAATTCTACGCATCTGTTCGTTTAGATATCCGTCGTATTGGTGCTGTGAAAAATGGCGAGGAAATCGTCGGTAGTGAAACTCGCGTTAAAGTAGTAAAAAACAAAGTTGCAGCACCGTTTAAACAAGCGGAATTCCAAATTTTGTATGGTGAAGGTATTAATACCTTTGGTGAGCTAATTGACTTGGGTGTAAAACACAAGTTAATTGAAAAAGCTGGGGCTTGGTATAGCTATAACGGCGACAAGATTGGCCAAGGTAAAGCTAATTCAACAAATTATTTAAAAGAGCATCCTGAAGTCGCTCAAGAAATTGATACCAAACTGCGTGAAATGCTATTGAACCACACCGGTGAATTTAGCAGTGCGGCAACAGACTTTATCAATGATGCTGATGAAGAAGAAACACCAGAAGAATTTTAATATCAACCTAACTGATTGATTAATTGATAATTTATAGGCGCTCCACTGATGTGGTGGCGCCTGTTTTATTTTACACCTATTGCATTAATAGTTTATTGAACAGTTTTTCTGTGGAAAAATACACCAGTGAAACGTATAAACATACTTTCAGAAAATATCTAGACGCTTTACAATGAAAGCTGCGAATGGATGTATCTATATTTTACTTCTGCACAAAGAGACTTTATCTTATCAGTCACTTTTCAATCGGAGAGTTGATTAGAGGTGATGTTACATTCCATCTCAACAATTCGTAATTCTGTTTCCAGCTTGATATCGGGATAAATATGAGTAAAAGCACCGCTGAGATCCGTCAAGCGTTTCTCGACTTTTTTCATACAAAAGGTCATCAAGTGGTCTCTAGTAGTTCACTAGTGCCAAATAATGACCCTACACTATTGTTCACAAACGCAGGGATGAACCAGTTCAAAGATGTATTTCTTGGCCTGGATAAAAGAGCATACTCCCGAGCGACAACTGCGCAGCGCTGTGTGCGTGCAGGTGGTAAACATAACGACTTAGAAAATGTGGGCTATACTGCTCGCCACCATACATTTTTTGAAATGTTAGGCAATTTTAGCTTTGGTGATTACTTTAAGCATGACGCTATTCGTTTTGCTTGGGAGTTATTGACCAGCGAAGAATGGTTTAACTTACCAAAAGAAAGGTTATGGGTGACCGTTTACGCAACTGATGACGAAGCTTATGATATCTGGAATAAAGAAATTGGTATTCCAGTTGAGCGTATTATTCGTATCGGTGATAACAAGGGTGCACCATATGCGTCAGATAACTTCTGGCAGATGGGTGATACAGGTCCTTGTGGCCCATGTACCGAGATTTTCTATGATCACGGTGATCATATATGGGGTGGGCCTCCAGGAAGCCCTGAAGAAGACGGTGACCGCTATATTGAAATTTGGAACTTGGTGTTCATGCAATTTAACCGTCAGTCTGACGGGACAATGGAACCTCTACCAAAACCTTCAGTTGACACAGGAATGGGCTTAGAGCGTATTTCTGCGGTATTGCAGCACGTTAATTCAAACTATGAAATTGATATTTTCCGTGAACTTATCGCAGCTGCAGCTAAAGCAACTGGCGCGACAGATTTAGAAAACAAATCATTACGTGTTATTGCTGACCATATCCGTTCTTGTGCATTCCTTGTTAGCGATGGTGTTATTCCATCGAATGAAGGCCGTGGTTATGTGTTGCGTCGCATTATCCGTCGTGCTGTTCGTCACGGTTATATGCTTGGTGCAAAAGACACCTTCTTCTACAAATTAGTTGCGCCACTGATTAAAGTCATGGGGTCTGCAGCAGATGAACTTGGACGCCAGCAAGCTATGGTTGAAAAAGTTCTTAAGACCGAAGAAGAGCAATTTGCTCGTACTTTAGAACGCGGTCTTCAATTATTAGATGAAGAACTTGCTTCACTGAAAGGGGATACTCTGAATGGTGAAGCTGCATTCCGCTTATATGACACCTATGGTTTCCCAATCGATTTAACGGCAGATGTTTGCCGCGAACGCAATATTAAAGTCGACGAAGACGGCTTTGAGCGAGCGATGGAAGACCAGCGTCGTCGTGCACGTGAATCCAGTGGTTTTGGCGCGGATTATAACTCTTTAATTAAAGTTGATAAGCGTAGTGAATTCTCCGGTTATCAATATGATGAGCAACAAGCCACTATTACTGCACTATATAAAGATGGCCAGCCTGTAGACAGCTTGAATGCGGGTGAAGAAGGCTTAGTTATACTAGATAAAACAGCATTTTATGCAGAGTCTGGTGGGCAAGTCGGTGATACGGGTTATTTAAATAATGAGAGCGCGAGTTTTAAAGTCACGGACACGCAAAAATATGGTCAAGCGATTGGGCATATTGGTCAAGTAGAAGCGGGTTCGCTGGTTGTTAACCATAGAATTACTGCATTCGTGGATAACGCTAGACGTGATGCTATCCGTTTAAATCACTCAGCAACGCACTTACTGCATGCGGCATTACGCCAAGTATTAGGTGACCATGTTTCTCAAAAGGGTTCACTGGTTAATGATAAATACTTGCGTTTTGACTTCTCTCATTTTGAGGCGATGACACAAGATCAACTACGTCAAGTAGAAGATATTGTGAATGCGCAGATCCGTAAAAACTTAGAAATTGAAACTGAGCTGATGGATTTAGAAGGCGCTAAAGCAAAAGGTGCTATGGCATTGTTCGGTGAAAAATATGAAGAGCGCGTGCGCGTTCTGAGTATGGGTGATTTCTCTATCGAGTTATGTGGTGGTACACATGCGCGCCGCACTGGAGATATTGGTTTATTCCGTATCTTGAGTGAATCTGGTACGGCAGCAGGCGTTCGTCGTATTGAAGCGACGACAGGCACAATGGCGATTGAAAGCATTCATCATCAATCAGAGCAACTTTCGGCAATTGCACACTTAGTAAAAGGTGATATGAATAGCCTTGTCGAGAAAGTAAAAGCGGCATTGGACAAATCTCGCCAGCTCGAAAAAGAAATTGTGCAACTAAAAGATCAACAAGCATCTCAAGAAAGTGCTTCACTAAGTAGCAAAGCGAAAGAGGTGAAAGGCATCAAATTGTTAGTCACTCAATTAGGAGATACTGATCCTAAGTTATTGAGAACTATGGTTGATGACCTTAAAAATCAGTTGAAATCAGCGATTATCGTGCTTTCAACAACAAGTGGTGATAAAGTCAGTATGATCGTTGGGGTAACTAATGATTTGACGGCTAAAGTTAAAGCAGGGGATTTGATTTCCCACATTGCAAGTCAGGTAGGTGGTAAAGGTGGTGGCCGCCCAGACATGGCTCAAGCAGGAGGTACTGACGCTAGCGCATTACCTGCTGCTATGGCGAGTGTCGAAGAATGGGTTGAAGCACGCCTGTAAGCACTTACAAAGTTGCCTCATTGAAAAATGAGGCAACTTTAATCTGTTGCGGCATTGTTAATGTATCGTTTGTAGTGCTATATTTTGCTTGTAAATAATTAGAATGCTTGTATTGATGGCATCAATGCTTTAGGTGAATGTCATTGCTTTACGTTTTCACGGTGTGTGATGGACAATAGCGGGGGATACCTAGAGACCCGACTCTTTTAATATTTCAAGGAGCAAAGAATGCTTATTCTGACTCGTCGAGTTGGTGAAACACTCATGATAGGCGATGAGGTAACAGTTACTGTATTGGGTGTCAAAGGCAACCAAGTTCGTATTGGTGTTAATGCCCCAAAAGAAGTTTCTGTTCACCGTGAAGAAATTTATCAACGGATCCAGGCTGAAAAGACTCAACCAGATAATCAATAATAATGAATAAGCGTCCAATGATTGACCACACAGCAAGAATGGGCGCTTGTCTTACTCGTATATTTTCTAAAAATACCCTTTCGTTTTTATAATTCTCTAGCGTCAAACTCATTTTATTGTTTAGTCTTAGGTTTCCTTGTACTGAAATTTTGTTTCCTTTTGTTTGAAATATAGGCTAATCAATCCCGTGAACTCATTTTTATTCGTTTATAGAATAATTTTGTCCCTGTATTTTTGTTTATAAAGTTAGTGTCATAAGGGCTGAAAAGTATCTTTTTCGGTGTTAAACTAATCATCTTGCTTGTGAAATGTGCAAACGGACAACGGAATGCAAAAAGTTTGGAAAAATTGTTTGACTTCTAAGTCTAGGAAAGTAATATGTGCGCCACACAGCAACGAGATGTTTGAAAAAACAAATCGTGTGTAACTAAAATATGGTGAGGTGGCCGAGAGGCTGAAGGCGCTCCCCTGCTAAGGGAGTATGCGGTCAAAAGCTGCATCGAGGGTTCGAATCCCTCCCTCACCGCCATTTTAGATTATGCATCCGTAGCTCAGCTGGATAGAGTACTCGGCTACGAACCGAGCGGTCGGAGGTTCGAATCCTCCCGGATGCACCATCTTTAACCCTATGAGAACATCTGATGGGGTATTGTTTTGGTTTTAGCAGCCAAACAAGACAGTAACTAAGAAGTTGATTTATAGAAGTAGAAGTTGATACAGAAGTTTGAGAGAGCAGCACATCTTGCATTAAGTATGCATCCGTAGCTCAGCTGGATAGAGTACTCGGCTACGAACCGAGCGGTCGGAGGTTCGAATCCTCCCGGATGCACCATCTCTTAGCTAATAACTTAGCAATATCAATAATACCTTTTAATTTAACTCAATAATAGTTATTGAAACTATCGATTTACTATCGACCAAATTTTGCATCCGTAGCTCAGCTGGATAGAGTACTCGGCTACGAACCGAGCGGTCGGAGGTTCGAATCCTCCCGGATGCACCATCATTAAGAAACTCCTCATTTGAGGAGTTTTTTTTTGCCCAAAATTGTCATTTATAAAATTAACTAAATCGTATTTTCTATACCACTTTGATTTATTCCCTCATAAACCACACATCTAGACAGCGACAATTTATGTGATTTAGGCTAAAGTAATTGCCTTAATAAAATAAATTAACATCACAGGCGGGAGGTCGACTTGATCCCGGACGTATCGAAAGCGCTCTCATGGTTAGAGGCGCACCCAGAAACACTAAATGGTATTCAACGTGGTATAGAGCGTGAAACATTGCGTGTAACCCCTACAGGCGCAATTGCAGAGACCTTGCATCCAGAAGGGCTGGGAAAAGCTTTAACACATAAATGGATCACGACAGATTTTGCGGAGTCCTTACTCGAATTTATTACTCCTGTAGATAAAAGCATTAGCCATAATTTGGCTTTTTTGCGGGATTTGCATCGTTATACAGCTCGTCACCTTCAGAATGAAAGAATGTGGCCGTTGAGTATGCCATGCTTTATTGAAAGTGAAGATAGAATCACTCTTGCACAATATGGTTCTTCTAATGTGGGGCAGTTTAAAACACTGTACCGTGAAGGCCTTAAAAATCGTTATGGTGCTTTGATGCAGACGATAGCAGGGGTGCATTATAACTTCTCTTTGCCGATCGAATTTTGGCAAGCATGGGCAGGAATTGAAGACGCAGAAAGTGGTAAAGAAAAAATTTCTGAAGGCTATTTACGCCTGATTAGAAATTACTATCGCTTCGGTTGGGTTATTCCTTATCTATTTGGCGCATCTCCGGCTATCTGCGGCTCTTTTTTGAAAGATAGGGAGACAACGCTATCATTTGATAAAACGGACTGTGGTACGTATTACTTGCCTTATGCGACATCATTACGCATGAGTGACTTAGGGTATACAAATAAATCACAGAGTGATTTAAACATCACATTCAATAAATTGGATGAATATGTCGAAAGCCTGAAAAAAGCCATTTATAAGCCTTCAGCTGAATTTGAAAAACTGGGTGTTAAAAAAGATGGCAAATATATTCAACTGAATACGAATGTGCTACAAATTGAAAATGAGCTCTACGCTCCAATACGACCTAAACGCGTACCTAAAGGCAGTGAATCACCTTCTGATGCGTTATTACGTGGTGGTATTGAGTACATTGAAGTCCGCTCACTGGATATCAACCCATTCAGTGCGATAGGCGTTAATGAAACTCAAGCACGTTTTGTTGATCTATTCTTAATATGGTGTGTACTTGCTGATGCACCTGAAATGAATGCACAGGAATTAGACTGCTGTCGTCAAAACTGGAATCGTGTCATTCTTGAAGGTCGTAAACCAGGCCAAGTCATTGGTTTCGGCTGTGGCAGCGAAGTTAAACCACTAGTTGACGTTGGACAGCAATTATTTAATGACTTGATCCGCGTAGCTGAAGTGTTAGACACTTGTTGTGATGCCAAATATCAAGAAGTTTGTCACCAATTTTTCGCTATGTTTAAAGACCCAACTCTCACATATTCAGCGCTTGTTATGGATGAAATGTTAGAAAAAGGTATTGGTGGTTACGGGTTAGAATTAGCTGAAAAATATTTTGAACAGCTAGTGAATGAGCCGTATGAAGTGATAACTGAAGAGCAATTTGAACAAGCACGATTAGCTTCAATAGAGAAGCAAGCAAAGATGGAACAAAGTGAGAGCGAAAGCTTTGAGGACTATCTGCGCATTCATGCAGGACGCTAAAAGAAATGGCCACGCTAGGTGGCCAAAAAAAATCTCTTAGAGAATTAGGGATGATAACAAATTGCGCGTCTTTCAATAATTCAGACTCTGTATTTTCAAAATAGTTTCATTTATTTTAGAAAATATTTTTTATTTTCGAGGAGGTCACGAAATGCCATTATTAGATAGCTTTACTGTCGATCATACTCGCATGTCAGCACCTGCTGTACGTGTGGCAAAAACCATGAAAACACCAAGCGGTGATACCATCACAGTTTTTGATTTGCGTTTTACTGTACCCAATGAAGAAGCCATGACAGAAAAAGGGACGCATACTTTAGAGCACCTCTTTGCAGGCTTTATGCGTGATCATCTTAACGGAAATGGTGTTGAAATTATTGATATTTCACCAATGGGGTGCCGTACTGGTTTTTATATGAGCCTTATCGGCCAGCCAGATGAACTGCGTGTTGCTAAGGCCTGGAAGGCTGCAATGGAAGATGTTTTGCAAGTGAAAGACCAAAACAAGATCCCTGAATTGAATGTCTATCAGTGTGGTACATACAAAATGCACTCACTGGAAGAAGCCCAGCAAATTGCACGTAATGTTCTTGCATCAGAAATTGGCATCAATAAAAATGATGAATTAGCATTACCGGCAGAGAAACTTGAACAGCTACATGTTTAGCTTTTTATCAAATATTCTCTATGAAAAGAGCCAATTAAGGCTCTTTTTATTTTTATATGAGAATTAGATTGCAAGTTTATGACTAAATCAAAGGTCAGGGACTTGAGAACTAAATGTAAGAGGCGTGATCCTTACTTGTTTAACGATATTTTCACTCATCGCTAATACTTCGATAAGGTAATGGCCTACCACAATTTGCTCTTCAAGTTGTGGAATATCACCGATGACCTCTAAAACCATGCCATTAACCGTCCTAGGACCGTCTATAGGGAGATTCCAATCAAAAGCCTTATTCAGTTCACGAATATTCGCAGAACCGTCTACAAGAACGCTCCCGTCACTTTGTGGCAAGACTTCTTCAGCCAAAGATGGTGACATAGAGGTTGTGAAGTCACCTACTATCTCTTCTAATATATCCTCGACAGTGATAAGACCTTGAATTTCACCGTATTCATCAACAATGATCCCAAGTTTTTCTTTATTGTGCTGGAAGTTAACTAACTGAACATTTAATGGTGTACTGTTAGGAATAAAATAAATGTTATCCGCAGCTTTGATGAGGTTTTGCTTATTAAACTCACGCTTTTCCATCATGAGACGGTAGGCTTCGCGGACGCGTAAAATACCAATGGAGTCATCAAGTGAGTCACGGTATAACACAATACGGCCATGAGGTGAGTGGGTGAGCTGCCGAATAATTGATTTCCAGTCATCATTGACATCAATACCAACAATTTCATTCCTTGGCAGCATAATATCGCCGACAGTGACTTTGTCTAAATCTAGAATTGAAATCAACATGTCTTGATTTCGGCGGCTAATTTTATGCTTTGATTCGTTAACAATGGTACGTAGTTCTTCCTTATTAACTGCATCAGTTCGTGCGGTTAGTGACTTCACCCCAATGCAGCGTAACAGTAGCGCTGAAATAGTATTAAATGCCCAAACAATAGGCATCATGACTACTTGCAATGGTTTTAAGAAGTAACTACTTGGGAATGCGATTTTTTCAGGGTACAGCGCTGCCAGTGTTTTGGGCATGACTTCTGCAAAAATGAGGATCACAAAAGTCAGGATCCCTGTCGATATCGCGACTCCTGCGTTACCATACAGCCGCATACCGATAATCGTCGCTAATGCGGATGCGACTATGTTGATTAAGTTGTTACCAATAAGGACTAGACTTAACAGTTTGTCAGGGTGTCTAAGAAGTTTTTCAACGCGGATCGCTGAGCGATTACCTTGTTTTGCTAAATGTTTTAACCGATAACGGTTTAGCGTCATCATCCCTGTTTCTGATGCAGAGAAATAGGCTGACATAAAAATTAAAACAATCAATATGATGATTAGCGTACTCGTGGACACATCATCCAAAACAAGTTTCCTTATATTGTGAAAGTCGTGGCTTTATTTGTGTCAAAATACCATAAACTCCTGTATTAAACGGTTACCAAAAAAAGCCATTGTTAAGATGATTGAGCCACCAACATGGAAAAATAGGACGCGCTTACCTCGCCATCCTCCATGGAAATGCCCCCAAAGTAGAGTGATATAAACAAACCAGGCGATCACGGATAACACCGATTTATGAATATTTTCTTTATCAAAAATATTATCCATATAAATAAAACCGGTACATAAGGTAAGAGTTAGCAAAATGACGCCAACTTGAGTGACGTGGAACATTTTACGTTCAATCACCATCATAGGAGGCATATCGGGGCTAAATTTTAAGGTTTTGTTTTTTAGCTGATGGTCAATTAAAGCCACTTGCAATGCATATAAAGCGGCAATAAGAAGCGTTGCATAGCTCAATAAAGCCAAGCCAATGTGAACAAAAAGTGGTACTCGCGCTTCGAGATGCGTAATAAACTCCCCAGGCATTAGCGTCGACAACATCAAGTTAATGATGGCAAAACTATAGACGATGGGTGTTAAGTACCAAGCTTTTCCCCAGTAAGCGACAACAGTCATAATCACACACATGAGTAAGCTCACTGTTGAGCCTAAATTCAGCAGTGTGAGGTTTTGTCCTTCGGCTTCACTAAAAATCAAAAATTTCAATGTAATTGCGTGAGTCACTAACGCAATCACAGCAAGAAAAAGTGCGAGATAGCGGTAAAGTGGCTGCTTGCGCACTTGGCCGGGGACGATCAGTAATAGACTGACCATGTATGTACAAACTGCTATGACTGCAAATACGGGCATAGTATAGTGTCGTTAATCATTTTTAGTGGAAAGTTATTTCATAGTATAACTTGTACGAGTGTAGGCTCCAACTATTGGACGGGCCAATCGCAATATATTCGTTGCTGATAGCATTTCATGCGCCTACTGGCTTGGTTTGTATTATTAAACTCAAACCATAATAACCTGTATCATCTGTTTCAAACAGGGGGCAGCGAAAAAACTGCGAGCATGTTACAATGGTGGCATTATTTTGCCGCGATTATTTTTAGTGTTGGTTTTCCTTCATCATAGTGAAGGCATTGATGCTTATAATTCAAGTTGTTAGATAATGCACACTTGAAATTATCTGTATTAGCAACCAGATCAGGCTGACATCGGCCCATCAACAGAATTGAGCTAAGACATATGTTTGATAATTTAACTGACAGACTATCGCGCACGTTGCGCAATATCAGTGGGCGTGGCCGTCTAACTGATGAAAATATTAAAGAAACACTACGCGAAGTTCGCATGGCCTTACTGGAAGCTGACGTTGCTTTACCAGTTGTCCGTGAATTCATTCAAAAAGTTAAAGAAAATGCCGTTGGGCAAGATGTCAATAAAAGTCTAACACCCGGCCAAGAGTTCATTAAAATAGTTCAAAATGAACTGACTAGGGCGATGGGGGACGAAAACCACCAACTTAATTTGTCCGCACAACCCCCCGCAGTTGTTTTAATGGCGGGCTTGCAAGGTGCAGGTAAAACAACCAGCGTTGCAAAATTAGGTAAGCATCTAAAAGAAAAACAGAAGAAAAAAGTATTAGTTGTCTCAGCTGACGTTTATCGCCCCGCAGCGATTAAACAATTAGAGACATTAGCTGAAAGTGTTGGAATAGACTTTTTCCCTTCAGAAGTACAAGAAAAACCCGCAGCAATTGTTCAAAAAGCATTAAAACATGCACAATTGCAATTCTACGATGTGTTGTTGGTGGATACCGCAGGTCGCTTACACGTCGATGAAGCGATGATGGAAGAAATCCAAGAAGTTCACCGCATTATTAAGCCAGTTGAGACCTTATTCGTCGTTGATGCGATGACAGGGCAGGATGCGGCAAACACAGCGAAAGCATTTAATGAAGCCTTACCACTGACAGGGGTTGTATTAACCAAGGTCGATGGTGATGCTCGAGGCGGTGCGGCACTTTCAATTCGTGCGATTACGGGGAAACCTATTAAATTCTTAGGTGTTGGTGAAAAAACTGATGCCTTAGAACCATTCCACCCAGAACGCGTCGCGTCGCGTATCCTTGGCATGGGTGATGTGATTTCTCTGATTGAAGAGATTGAGCATAAAGTTGACCGTGATGAAGCTGAAAAGCTTGCTAAAAAACTTAAAACGGGAGATGGCTTTGATTTAAATGACTTTTTAAGTCAATTAAAGCAAATGCGTAATATGGGCGGCATGGCGAGTATGATGAGCAAAATGCCTGGAATGTCTCAGTTACCCGATGCCGTTAAGTCCCAAATGGATGATAAAATCACCGTTCGTATGGAAGCGATGATTAATTCCATGACACGTAAAGAACGTGAAAAACCAGAAATTATTAAAGGCTCGCGAAAACGTCGTATTGCGGCAGGTTCGGGAACTACTGTGCAAGAAGTTAATCGCCTCTTGAAACAATTTGATGATATGCAACGCATGATGAAGAAAATGAAAAAAGGCGGCTTAGCCAAGATGATGCGCGGCATGAAAGGTATGATGCCACCGGGTTTTCCGGGGCGTTAAGCAATAAAGCCTCAAACAAAACGCACTTTTGATTGATTTTTGCGTCAAAGTGAGTAAACTTTTCGGGCTTTTTATATGACAGCCGGACTCTATCCCTCGATGGAGTCTGGTTGTTTTGTTAACTAATGAGGATGTTATGGTAACAATTCGTTTATCTCGTGGCGGCGCTAAAAAACGTCCGTTCTACCAAATCGTTGTAACCGATAGCCGCAATGCGCGTGACGGTCGTTTCATTGAGCGTATCGGTTTCTTCAACCCGATCGCTGCAGGTCAAGCAGAAGAACTGCGTTTAGATCTAGACCGTGTTGAGCATTGGGTTGGCTTAGGCGCAACTATTTCTGACCGTGTTGCACAACTGGTCAAACAAGCTAAGAAAGCAGCTTAATCTGTCGCGGTGGTAACAATGAGCAAGCAAACTAAACTACAGCCACCTGAAAACCCAATAGTATTGGGGAAATTAGGTGCGGCATACGGTATTCGTGGTTGGCTCAAAGTTTTTTCGTCCACCGAACATGCTGAAAGTATTTTTGAGTATCAGCCTTGGTTTATCCAACGTTCAGGTCAATGGCAACACATTGAAATTGAAGATTGGAAACATCATAACAAGGATATCATCGTCAAGCTGAACGGGGTCGATGACCGCGATGCAGCAGCACTCTTGACTAATTTTGAAATTGCGGTTGATTCAACCCAACTTCCTGAATTAGAAAACGAATACTACTGGAAAGACCTGATGGGCTGCCACGTAGTGACGTTACAAGGGTATGATCTTGGTACCATCACTGACATGATGGAGACTGGTTCAAATGATGTACTGGTCATTAAGGCGAACTTAAAAGATGCATTTGGCATCAAGGAGCGGTTGGTTCCGTTTCTTGATGGGCAGGTTATCAAGAAAGTCGATCTCGATGCCAAACTTATTGAAGTGGATTGGGATCCTGGTTTTTAAATCTCCGGTTGAACGGTTTTGATGAGTGGGACGAAATCATGTGGATTGGTGTAATTAGCCTGTTTCCCGAAATGTTCCGCGCAATAACCGAGTACGGGGTAACTGGCCGGGCAGTGAAGAATGGCCTGCTAACATTTGAGTGCTGGAATCCGCGAGATTTTACTCACGATAGGCACAAGACTGTTGATGATCGCCCCTATGGTGGTGGTCCAGGCATGCTGATGATGGTGCAACCGCTTAAGGATGCAATCAACGCAGCAAGAACTGAGGCTGGTGAGGGTGCAAAGGTTATTTATCTTTCACCGCAAGGGCGCAAACTCAGTCAAGACGGTGTTTGCGAGCTGGCAACCAATGAGAAATTGATCCTCGTTTGTGGCCGCTATGAAGGTATTGATGAACGTATCATTCAAACCGAAGTTGACGAAGAATGGTCAATCGGTGATTACGTTCTCAGTGGTGGGGAACTCCCCGCGATGGTGTTGATTGACTCAGTTTCACGGTTTATACCCGGGGTACTTGGTCATCAAGCCTCTGCCCAAGAAGACTCTTTTGCAGATGGTTTGTTAGATTGTCCACACTATACCCGCCCTGAAGTGTTAGATGGCATGCAAGTTCCTGATGTTTTACTTTCAGGAAACCACGCTAAAATAGATAGCTGGCGCATGAAACAATCACTCGGCCGTACCTGGCTTAGAAGACCTGAGCTTCTGGAAAGCCTAGCTCTGACTGACGAGCAGAGGATGTTGCTGGCTGAATTCCAACGGGAATATCAGTCTGAGCAACAAATGAATCCAGACAATTAATTGTCTAAACATATCAGTTTACCTAGGGTAAGAGAGTTATTATGAGCAACATTATTAAACAAATCGAAGAAGAGCAAATGAAGCAGGACGTACCTTCATTCCGTCAGGGTGACACCGTGGAAGTTAAGGTATGGGTCGTAGAAGGCTCTAAAAAACGTCTGCAGGCATTCGAGGGCGTGGTTATCGCTATTCGTAACCGCGGTCTGCACTCTGCATTCACTGTTCGTAAAATTTCTAACGGCGAAGGTGTTGAGCGTGTATTCCAAACTCACTCTCCAGTCGTAGATAGCATTGCTGTTAAACGTCGTGGTGCTGTTCGCAGATCTAAACTGTACTACCTGCGTGAGCGTTCTGGTAAGGCAGCTCGTATCAAAGAGCGTCTGAACGCCAAGTAATACGCTTTCGCTACATCCGAAAGTTATGTTATAGAGAGGCCCGCTTTTGCGGGCCTTTTTATATTCGTCACTATATTCTTCATATTTCAAATTGTAGCTGTGTTGGCTGCACTCATTCGCACTAGTCACATACTTGTGTATGCTCCTAGCGTCTCATTCCTTTGCCGCCTTGCTACAACTCGAACTATTTAGAATACAACTGAGAAAATCTATTTCAAGTTGTAGCCGTGTTGGCTTCGTTCAGCCATACAGGTCACATACTGATGTATGCTCCCTGCGATGTCCTTACTTTGCCGCCTTGCTACAACTCGAACTATTTAGAATATAGCTGAGAGATTAACCTCTTAATCTGTAAATAAATATTTACTAAAAATCAGTATTGAACACTAATTTAAATATTATAAATGTTAATTTTATGTAAAATTCTATATTTATCAATTTATTACTTAGGTGTAAATATTTATTTACATACATGGAAATATTTTACATAAATGGATTGAATTGTTTACGATGCATGGTATGTTATTACTCATGCACTCAAACACAATACGTAAATAATAAACTAAGCAAATATAAGCTAATAAGTAGGTAAAAAATGATCATGCAAAAAGATGTACTCAACAACGTGAATATTCAAGACGAGCAGGTATTAATCACTCCTGAGAGTCTGAAAGCAAAATATCCGCTGAGTAACAGCAGCCTGCATGCCATTGCGACATCGCGCCAAGTGATTGCTGATATCATTCATCAACGCGACCCTCGCTTACTCGTGGTATGTGGTCCTTGCTCAATCCATGATGTGGATGCTGCGATTGAATATGGTGAGCGTTTGAAAGTATTAGCCGAAGAATTAAGTGATAGCTTATATATTGTGATGCGTGTGTATTTTGAAAAACCTCGTACAACAGTGGGTTGGAAAGGCTTGATTAGTGACCCATTTATGGATGGCTCCTTTGAAATGGAAAAAGGCCTACATATTGCTCGTGACTTGTTGACTAATTTAGTGAATATGGGCCTACCATTAGCAACAGAAGCACTGGATCCTAACAATCCTCAATACTTAGGGGATCTATTCAGTTGGTCTGCAATTGGTGCAAGAACGACTGAATCACAAACACACCGTGAAATGGCATCAGGCTTATCTATGCCTGTTGGTTTTAAAAATGGGACCGATGGTAGCTTATCTACAGCAATTAATGCGTTAAAAGCAGCAGCAATGCCACACCGTTTTATGGGAATTAACCAATCGGGCCAAGTTTGTTTATTGCATACTAAAGGCAATAGTAATGGGCATGTTATTTTACGTGGTGGAAAAACGCCTAATTACAATGCTGAAGATATCGCGGCTTGTGAAGTGGAAATGAAAAAAGCAGGTTTAGCGCCATCGCTTATGGTGGATTGTAGCCATGGAAACTCAAATAAAGATTACCGTCGTCAACCATTAGTTGTTGATTCTATTATTGAACAAATTATTAATGGTAATGAATCAATTACAGGTATTATGTTAGAAAGCCATATTAATGAAGGGAATCAAACATCTGAACAAGCCCGTGACGCAATGAAATACGGTGTTTCAGTAACAGATGCCTGCATTAACTGGCAAACGACGGAAACGGTATTGCGTAATTTACATCAGGCATTGTTACCTGTGCTTGAACAACGTGCGCAAAAATTGAGTAAAGTGAGCTGATCAAGGTATTGGTATGTCTGTTGAGTTAACCCATTTACGGGAACAAATTGATGAAGTTGATAAATCTTTATTAGATTTATTAGCAAAAAGGCTGCAACTGGTTGCTGAAGTCGGTGAAGTGAAAAGCTTACATGGTTTACCGATTTATGTGCCTGAACGAGAAACAAGCATGTTGGCAGCACGTCGCGCAGAAGCTGAGCGTATGGGGATCCCGCCTGATCTGATTGAAGATATTCTTAGGCGGATCATGCGCGAATCTTATGCACGTGAAAATGATAAAGGGTTTAAAACACTGAACCCATCAGCAGGCCCCATTGTGATTGTTGGTGGTGATGGGAAAATGGGACGGCTATTTCATCGTCTCCTTAACTTATCAGGCTACCAAGTAAAGACCTTAAATGAAGGTGATTGGCCGCAAGCAGAATCTATAGTAGCAGGTGCTAGCATCGTGATGATTAGTGTGCCAATACATTTGACGGTACAAGTCATCAACCAACTGCCTAGGCTGGATAAAAGCACGGTCTTGATGGATATTGCATCGATTAAGCAACAGCCATTAGAAGCGATGTTAGCAGCCCATGATGGGCCAGTACTTGGGCTTCACCCGATGTTTGGCCCTGATATTGGTAGTGTTGCAAAGCAAGTTTTTGCTTACTGTAATGGCCGTAGTTCAGAGGCTTATCAATGGTTCCTTGAACAACTATTAGTTTGGGGAGCTCGTTTGAAAGAAATATCAGCCGAAGAGCATGATAGAAACATGAGCTTTATTCAGGCATTACGCCACTTTACAACATTTACTTACGGGCGAAATCTTGCTGAGGAAAATATCGATTTACAGCAATTGCTTGATTTATCATCGCCTATTTATCGCTTAGAGCTTGCGATGGTTGGGCGTCTATTTGCCCAAGACCCTCAACTATATGCAGACATTATTATGTCTTCAAATGAAAATGTTGAATTGATACGTAGATATCATCAGTTATTAGGTGATTCAATAGCACTACTAGAGAACAAAGATAAAGCAGAATTTATTCGCCAATTTAATCAAGTTAGTCAGTGGTTCGGCGAAGATGCCCATCATTTTATGAAAGAAAGCCAATCATTATTGCAACGAGCAAATGATAATCGAAAATAATCATCTCCACCCTCTATCGTGTTTTATGGCGGTAGGGGGCTTTAATTTTTGTTGATTTATTATTATCTTCCATAGTCTTCTGTTTTAGCTAATCTTGTCTATATATTTATTTAAAATAAGCAATTGTACTTATATGTATAATTTCTATCGAATAATATGCCACTTAGCCAAAAATTAAATTTATTCACTATTTAATTCTAAATTAATCGATTTATAAAATTAATATTTATAAATCGATCGATTTATGTGATAAAGATTTCATCTATTTTACCGATAACTCTACTCATTAAATGATGGTTAGCGTGGTAAATATATGTTTTTTAAAAATCTTAAAATCAGTATGAAGTTAACGGTCGCATTTGGTAGTTTTGTTGCGCTTATTATCTTAAGTTCAATATTTTCTTTAGCAAATATGAACCGAGCTAATGAAGGAATGAAGCAAGTGCTTTATGAAAGCTACCCTATTGCTTCGACAGCAGGGCAGATGATGGATAACTTTTATTCTTTTATTGGGATCCAAGAGCTTATTTTACTTGATGATCGTGGGAGTGATAAGCGTCGTGAAGAGCTGGCTAAAATTACACTGAAAATAACAGAGTTATTTGAAAAATTAGAAACTAGTGTGACCGATGATCGTTCTAAAGAAATTTTGGCGGACTTACGTGTGATCCGCCAACAGTTCCATGCATCACAGGCTCGTATGAATGCGTTCTTACAACAGAACAATCGCCAAGCTGCCATTGACGAGATGATGACGAAAACGTCGAGTATTCAGCGTGATTATCGAGACCAAATTCAAACTTTAATGGCAATTCAAGATTTGCAGATGCAAGAGATTGGCCGGAAAGTTAATGCAGACTATGAAAGTAATAAAATATTACTAGCAGTGCTATCAATCTTGAGTATTGGCGCGGGCTGCATAATGGGTTGGTATATTACGACAATTATTACAAGGCCATTGGAAAATGCAGTCAATTTCGCTCAGTCGATTGCAAATGGGGATCTGACTAAGGATATTCAGGTTACCTCAAAAGATGAAACAGGAGTGTTATTAAATTCACTTAATGCGATGAAAGAGCACCTACTAGAAATCGTTCAAGAGGTTCAGCAAGGTTCTGAAAGTATTTCGGCAGCAGCAGGGCAGATTGTTGCGGGGAACCAAAACCTGGCCGCGCGCACCGAAGAGCAAGCTGCATCAGTTGAAGAAACAGCCAGTTCAATGGAACAAATCACGTCAACGGTTCAAAACACGACTGAACACACTCATGAAGCCAGTATGCTTGCAGACCAAGCTGCGATTATTGTGCAAAATAATGGTGACATGATGAGCCAAGTCACGAACAAAATGCGTACAATCAATAGTTCATCATCACAGATGACAGAAATTATTAATCTAATCGACTCTATTGCATTCCAAACCAATATTTTAGCATTGAATGCATCTGTTGAAGCTGCAAGAGCTGGTGAGCATGGGCGAGGCTTCGCTGTTGTTGCTGGAGAAGTAAGATTATTAGCACAGAAAAGTGCCGCTTCCGCGAGTGATATTCGTGCGTTGATTGAAAATTCATCGGCACAAACACAAGAAGGCATGGAACTTGTTGAAAAAGCAACTCAACAAATACATGGCATGGTTGATAGTGTAAAAGAGATGAATGCGTTATTACGTGAAATTGGGCAGGCTAGCCGTGAGCAAAGCGATGGCATTTCTCAAATCAATAGTGCGGTCGGGCAGCTTGATTTAACTACACAGCAAAATGCGAGTCTAGTTGAAGAATCTGTTGTCGCAGCGGACTCATTAAATGAACAGGCGTACCATTTGAAGGAGCTAGTCAATTATTTCAGAGTGAAATCGTCGACTCACCAACCTGAAGTGAGAGTATAGTTTCAGTTTAATAGGCTGCACTGAAAAATGCAGCCTAACTATATCTTATTAAGGTGTAATTTTTTCAGGTTCAACAGGAACCACATTTTCGGATGGGTAGCAGCCTAATATTTTAATTGACCTAGTAATTGTTGAAAGCTCTCTTAAAGCTTGTTGCATATTATCTGAACGTAAGTTTGCATGCACATCGACATAAAACATCTCTTCCCACGGTTTTCCATTAATTGGGCGTGATTCTAATTTGCTCATAATTATCTTATTATTTTTCAAAATAACTAATGCATCAACTAAAGCACCAGCTTGTTGGCCAGTAGTAAGAAGCAGTGTTGTTTTTGCAGGAACTTGTTCTGTGACTTCAATTGCTTGTGGTGCAACAACAATAAAGCGAGTCATATTAATTTGCTGATTAGCAAGGTTATGCTCTATTACACTTAAATCATATAGTGCGCCACCAGCTTCACTTCCAAGAGCTGCGACACTTGGTGAGTTTTGGTCTGCGACCATTTGCATTGCAGTTGAAGTGCTATCACAATATTTTATTTCCCAGTGTGGGAATTGCGCTAAGTACTGGCTACATTGCTGGAAAGGCTGTGGATGGCTATAAACGGTTTTGATCTGGCTGAGATCGGTATTTCCTGTAGTTAAGAGACAATGGTTAATTGGGAGCCGAATCTCTCCGACGATTGATAATGACGTATTTTGCAGTAAATCGTAAACATCGTTAATTGCGCCCGAACTGGTGTTTTCTATTGGCAAAATACCATATTCCGCTTGTCCATTTTCAACTAATGAAAAAATATCTTGGAATTTGTGGCAACTGCATTCAACCAATTGGTCAAAATGACGGGCTGAGTACTGGCGTGCAGCAATGTGTGAATAAGAGCCTTTAGGCCCTAAGAACGCAAACCGGGCAGTGTCACTAGGGGTTAAATTTAAATGCTTTTGTAAAATTGCCTGTTGTGTAAGAACGGAGTCCTCAATAATCATTTGAAATAAGCGAGTAATATAAAAGCCATCAAGCCCTAGAGGTTTGCCTTTGTTAATTAAAACATCCAAAAGCTGGCGTTCACGGTCTTTATCACGAATTGGGCGGCTATCATCAATTTTTGTTTCCGCAACTTCAACAGCATAACCACGGCGCTTTGCTAAAAGATTAAGTAACTCACTATCCAGTTGGCTTATTTTTTCTCTTACTTTCAATAAATTAGTGCTGTTTTCCATTCTGCCCACCCTGTTAATATTATGATATAAAAAAAGCCCCCTAGAGGGGGCTTTTTAATTTTGTCTTCTTTTCTTTCTCGAACGACAAAAGCCCCTAATTAGGAGTTGCTAAAGAAGAAAAAGAAAACAAAATTAAGATTCATATGAATACCTTTAATCAGATTCAATTTAAATAAACCCGATACTCACTAAGAAGTCAATAGGTAAGGATCAGAAACATAAAAAAACGCGCCCATAGTGAGCGCGTTTGTAAGGTTCAAGATTAGTTGATAGATAATATAAAATTATAACGTAACAGTATTATTCGCTTCTTTTACACTATTATATGCTCTTCTTGATTCTCCTTTATGTTGCACTTTATTGAGTTGTCTTTCGAGTTTGTTAATTAGTTCATTAATTGCAACGTACATATCTTCATGTTTGGCACTTGCGACCAATTTTCCTGTCGCTGTTTTTATGTTGGCATCAACCATAAAACCTTGTGGCTCTTTTGATAATACAATATGGGTATTTATCAGGGATACTTGCCACTTGTCGAGTTTTGTTAGACGGCTCTCAATGTGCTCACGAATCGCTGGGGTAATGTCCATTTGCTTGCTAGTAATGTTCACTATCATATAGTTACCTCTCATTGTTTCCGTCTTTGTTGAGTTCAGAATACCTATTCTTGTTAAGAAAAAATTGATGTAGATCACATCTCATTCAGGGGAAGAGTAACAGCTATCTGAAGTGTGATTTCACATAAAAAAGGGGTGAAAAAGCATTGCCAAAATGAATGGATTAAGGGACACTGATTGAGTTGGCTAGGGGAACGGTAAATAGCCGGAGCATTTTTTGGGTTAAAATTAGTCCCTTAAATGAGCAAGCAACTAAATCGCCGCTAGCAAAGAAAAACAGCAGCCTTGGCTGCTGTTTTAGATCTCACGATGTTATTATTGTGGGTTTGCAGCAATAATACTCGCAACTTTATTCGCTTCTTGGTTTAGCCCCATCTCATTATAAGCAATTTCCATGTATGCTAAGGCATTACGTGTTGCTTCTGTGTCTGGGTAGTCTTTTAGCATTTGTTGAACACGATTAACAACCGCGACATAAGCACCGCGTTTGTTGTAGTATTCGACAACAGAAAGGTCGAATTTCGCTAAACGGTCTTTCAAGAAGACTAATCGCTTACTCGCATCATTTGAGTATAAGCTGTTAGGATAGTAGCGAACTAGCTGACTGAAATCTTTGAATGCAACTCGTGCATGCTGTGGGTCTCTGTCTGAGCGGTCGATACCAAAAAGGCCTTGCAATAAGCTATCATCCAGAGCCATTGCGGTTAAGCCTCGCATATAGAGGACATAATCAATATTTGGATGAGTTGGGTTCAAACGCATGAAACGGTCAATTGCAGCTATCGCCATTGGCAGTTCTGCTGATTTATAATATGCATAAATCAGGTCTAATTGAACCTGTTGAGCATATGGACCAAATGGATAACGGTTATCAAGAGCTTCAAATTGTTTAATCGCTGCTTTAAAATTGCCGTCCTGTAATTTTTGCTGACCCGTTGCATATATTTCAGCAGGGGAGCTATCAGGGCTGACTTCAGGAGTGCTGGAACAGCCGACTAAAATCAGGCTCAACGTGGCTGCAGCCACCAGATTTTTCATACGTATCATCACGTGTAGGTTATCCTCTGAGTGTTTCGAGGGAGTCTATCCATAAGGCTCCCGGCAAAATTCGAGTTACAATAGCATATATTTTAAATGAAACGGCGCTGCCGTCAAAATACAAACACCAAAAAGTAGATTAATTTATGGCTCAACAAGTACAACTTAGTGCAACTATCGCTGAATCACAGCTTGGTCAACGTTTAGATCAGGCTTTGGCCGAATTGTTCCCTGATTATTCACGTTCTCGCATAAAAGAATGGATTTTAGCTGATAGAGTGCAGGTTAATGGCAAAGTTATCAATAAGCCAAAAGAAAAAGTTTTCGGCAGTGAACAAATTTTAATCGATGCCCTCATTGAAGAAGATAATCGCTGGGAACCACAAGATATCCCACTTAATGTGATTTATGAAGATGAAGATATCTTAATTATTAATAAACCGCGTGATTTAGTTGTTCACCCTGGTGCAGGGAACCCTGATGGCACAATTTTGAATGCGTTGTTATATCGCTATCCTGAAATTGCAGATGTGCCAAGAGCCGGTATTGTTCATCGTTTAGATAAAGACACCACTGGCTTAATGGTTGTAGCAAAAACAGTTCCTGCTCAAACCCACCTCGTTGAAGCATTGCAACGTAGAGAAATTACGCGTGAATATGAAGCGGTTGCAGTAGGCCGTATGACTGCGGGGGGCATGGTAGAAGAACCTATCTCTCGTCATCCAACTAAAAGAACGCATATGGCTGTTCATCCAATGGGGAAACCTGCGGTAACGCATTATCGAATAATGGAGCACTTTAGAGCCCATACTCGGTTACGTTTACGTCTGGAAACGGGGAGAACCCACCAAATCCGTGTCCATATGGCCCATATCAATCATCCATTAATTGGTGACCCTTTATACGGTGGCCGTCCGCGTCCATTAAAAGGGGCGACAGAAGAATTTCTGGAAGTGATGCGTAATTTTGATAGGCAAGCACTGCACGCCACCATGTTACGCTTATATCACCCAATTTCAGGTATTCAAATGGAGTGGCATGCACCGTTACCTGATGATATGGTTAAGCTTATTGAAGCTCTAAAAGCAGATACTGAACTGCATAAAGACGATATGGACTGGTAATGAATACATTGATTTTCCCTGATTGGCCACAACCTAACAACATAGCGAGCTGTAGTACAACGCGTGCAGGTGGTGTGAGCCTACCACCTTTTGATAGCTTGAATTTGGGTGATCATGTTGGGGATATCCCCAATGCCGTCAGTGAAAATCGTCAGCGCCTTGAAAAACTTGCTCAGCTGCCACAACAGCCTGTTTGGCTTGAGCAAGTTCATGGGACGGATGTGCTCAATCTTGTTGGTAAGAAAGTTCACAATAGGCAAGCAGATGCCGTGTATAGCAATCAGGTAGGGCAAGTTTGCGCTATTATGACTGCGGATTGCTTGCCTGTGTTATTTACTAATCAAGCAGGAACGGAAGTGGCAGCAGCCCACGCAGGGTGGCGCGGGCTATGTCATGGGGTTCTTGAAAATACAATCAATCAGTTTATTAGTCCTGCAAATGAAATTATCGCTTGGCTTGGCCCCGCTATTGGTACTGAGAAATTTGAAGTTGGTAAAGAAGTCAAAGAGGCTTTTGTTAATCAATCATCTGATTTAGCCTCTGCCTTTATTCCTTATAATGATAAATATCTAGCTGATATTTATTTATTAGCACGTAAAAAACTACAGGCTGCTGGCGTAACGAAGGTCTATGGTGGTGATTTTTGTACAGTAACAGATAAAAACAGATTTTTTTCCTATCGAAGGGAAGGAAAAACCGGCAGGATGGCATCATTAATATGGATAAATACCTAGCGTTGGTGTTTTGTTCTAAATTAATGGATATAACAGAAATAATTCCTTGCGAAACTTGAATATTTAATAACTGACCTCATCTAGTATCCAGTAGCAAATTTAATCTCATTTATTGGAGGTGTTATGCGTCTGGACCGTTTAACGAATAAATTCCAGCAAGCTCTCGCTGACGCCCAATCACTAGCCCTTGGGCGCGAAAACCAGTTTATCGAACCTATTCATCTATTAAGTGCCCTTTTTAATCAAGAGGGTGGCACAGTTCGTCCATTGCTGACGACGTTAGGCGTGAATGCCGTACAATTTCAGCAAAAAGTCGAAGATGCATTAGGGCGTTTACCTCAAGTGCAAGGTGTAGCGGGCGATGTTCAACCATCAAGTGACTTAATGCGTCATTTGAATTTATGTGATCAGTTGGCACAAAAGCACGGAGATGAGTTTATCTCCTCAGAATTATTTCTTGTCGCAGCTTTAGAAGCCAATACGACATTAGCAGACATGCTCAAAGCTGCTGGTGTTAATAAAGATAATTTAAAAAAGGCAATAGAACAGATGCGTGGTGGAGAAAAAGTGAATGACCAAAGCGCTGAAGACCAGCGCCAAGCCTTGAAAAAATACACTGTTGATTTAACCGAACGTGCAGAGCAAGGCAAATTAGACCCAGTGATTGGTCGAGATGAAGAAATTCGTCGGACCATTCAAGTACTGCAACGCCGTACTAAAAATAACCCAGTGCTGATTGGTGAGCCAGGTGTTGGTAAAACAGCAATTGTTGAAGGGTTAGCACAACGTATTGTAAATGGTGAAATACCAGAAGGGCTAAAAAACAAACGCGTATTATCCCTGGATATGGGGGCGCTGATTGCGGGTGCGAAATATCGTGGTGAGTTTGAAGAGCGTTTGAAAGCGGTTCTAAATGATCTTGCCAAACAGGAAGGTAACGTCATTCTGTTTATTGATGAGTTACACACCATGGTTGGTGCAGGTAAAGCCGATGGTGCGATGGATGCGGGTAATATGTTAAAACCGGCTCTAGCTCGCGGTGAATTACACTGTGTTGGTGCAACCACATTAGATGAATACCGTCAATACATTGAGAAAGACCCTGCTTTAGAGCGTCGTTTCCAGAAAGTGTATGTGGCAGAGCCATCTGTTGAAGACACAATTGCCATTTTACGTGGTTTAAAAGAGCGTTATGAATTGCATCACCACGTACAGATAACAGACCCAGCGATTGTGGCGGCAGCGACGTTATCACATCGGTATATTACTGACCGTATGTTACCTGATAAAGCAATTGACTTGATTGATGAAGCGGGTGCAAGTTTACGTATGCAAATGGATTCGAAACCAGAATCCTTGGATAGGCTGGAACGTCGTATTATTCAGCTCAAACTTGAACAGCAAGCGCTGAAAAAAGAATCGGATGACGCAAGTAAAAAACGTCTTGAAATGTTAGAAGAAGAGCTTGCAGAGAAAGAGCGTGAATATTCTGCGTTAGAAGAAGAATGGAAAGCTGAAAAAGCATCATTAACGGGTACTCAGCATATTAAAGCTGAACTTGAAAATACACGTATCGAGATGGAAAAAGCACGCCGTATGGGTGATTTGGCAAAAATGTCCGAATTGCAATACGGTAAAATTCCAGAATTGGAAAAACAGCTGGAAGCAGCAACGAAAGCTGAAGGTAAAAGCATGAAACTGTTACGTAACAAAGTAACAGATGTTGAAATTGCTGAAATCTTAGCGCGTTGGACTGGTATCCCAGTATCTCGAATGCTAGAAAGCGAAAGAGAAAAACTGTTACGCATGGAACAGCAACTCCATCAGCGTGTTATTGGGCAAGATGAAGCGGTCGTTGCAGTATCGAATGCAATTCGTCGTAGCCGTGCAGGGTTATCAGACCCAAATCGCCCAATTGGCTCGTTTATGTTTTTAGGGCCAACAGGGGTAGGTAAAACTGAGTTGTGTAAAGCGTTAGCAAACTTCATGTTTGATAGCGATGATGCAATGGTTCGTATCGACATGTCTGAATTTATGGAAAAACATGCGGTGTCGCGTTTAGTGGGCGCACCTCCAGGTTATGTCGGTTATGAAGAAGGTGGGTATTTAACCGAAGCTATTCGACGTCGTCCATATTCCGTCATTTTATTGGATGAAGTTGAGAAAGCACACCCTGATGTTTTCAACATTTTATTGCAAGTGCTTGATGATGGACGCTTAACGGATGGGCAAGGTAGAACGGTAGACTTCCGTAATACGGTGATCATTATGACATCTAACTTGGGTTCTGACTTAATCCAAGAAAGGTTTGGCATGATTGGTTATTCAGAAATGAAAGATATGGTGATGGAAGTGGTATCTCATAGTTTCAGGCCTGAATTCATTAACCGTATCGATGAAGTCGTTGTATTCCATCCATTAGGTAAAGAGCAAATTACGAATATTGCTAATATTCAACTGGCTCGTTTATACAAACGTCTTGAAGAGCACGGCTATGAAGTCAGCGCAACACCAGCTGCACTTGAGAAAATTGGGGAGGCTGGTTTTGACCCAATCTTCGGAGCAAGGCCATTGAAACGTGCAATTCAGCAGGAAATTGAAAACCCTCTGGCACAAGAAATCTTGTCAGGTAGGTTATTGCCAGGTAAACCAGTCATTTTAGATGTAGAAAATGACGAAATTGTTGCTAAACAGTAATTGATATTATTGTAGAATCAAAAGGTGGCTATCATTAGCCACCTTTTTTATATCAAATTACGTATAAAACTGCTTTTTTTGTTTGAGAATTGGTCGTAAAGTATGAAATGTAGTCACTTGAAAGTTTTTTTCAAAAAAACACTTGCCAGATTTTTCTGACTCCCTATAATGCGCCA
>NZ_JAMPRR010000030.1:0-78894 GCF_028483405.1 Providencia sp. PROV076
GTCAGAATTAGCAATAGCGAAAAAACAGTTAGCTGAGCAGCAAGCAGCACAAAATACATTATCAAAACAATATGCTGAGAGCCAAAAGCAACAGGAACAATTACAAACAAACTTAAAGCAAAATGAACAGAATTTTGTTGATGCTCAAAAACAATTGCAACAGGCCAATGCGGATCTGTTGAAGTTGCAAAAAGATGTTGAAAAACAAACGGCGCTAATAGGGCAAGCAAGTGACAAGCAAGTCAAAGAGTTAACGACAGACTTAAATAAACAAATTGCATTATTGAAACAGAAAGAAGCCGCTTTAGCTAAGTTGGAATCTGAGAAAAAATCAATTAATGATGCACTGACTGCCCAGGAAAGTGAGAAGAAAAAACTTGAGCAGCAAAACCAGCAATTTGTTAAACAGGCTAAGTCCCAAGAAGACAAAATTAGTAAACTTGAAAGCGATATTGCGGCTAAAACAAAGAAACAGTCTGAGATTGAGCAAAAACTGACAGAGACGAGTAAACTTTTTGGTGATTTAAAAACTAATTCTCAAAAAGAGTTGGCATCAGCACAAGAGAAGTTGAAAAAATTACAAACAGAGCTAGATTCGCGTAAATCCATTTCGAGTGATGAAACTTTAAAATCACAAATTATGGAATTAAACCGATTGATAACTCAGTTACAAGATGAAAATGATGCATTAAAAGCGAGAAGTGGCACAAAACCGAATACTGGCTTGGCAGGGCGAGTTCCACCTAGCAAAGATGCAAAAGCGGTTGCCGCAGAAAATGCGAAGAAAAACCAAAAAATTATTGAGCAAATCACCGCTCAAAAATACAGTAAGCTCGATAGCAACACTTACTATAAAATCATTCAAGCAGGTTCTCCTATAAAAGATGTTAAAAATAAAGACGTGACTTTTATTATGAGAGAGCAATTAACGGATGGTAAGGTTACGGTATTGTACACCGACCAAAACCCGGTCACATTACCTTATAGTCAGTTACCAACGCCATTAAATTCCTTTGTAGAACGAGCAGGGGAAGGGGGGATGGTTAAAGTCTATATTAAACCTGAAGGAGGGTATGGTGTTGACGGTATACCAGGAGAAGTGCCACCAAACTCCATGTCAATCATTGATTTAAAAATAATCAAAGCAAAATAATATAGCTTTTGTCTGAGTTCATCTTAAAGGTAATTTGTCACTGAAAGGCGAATTACCTTTTTTTGTGGTATATCAATCTGAAGGGATTATAGAAATTTAAGAAGTCTAAGAAGTGAATATGGCTGTGTAACGGAAGGGACTGAGACTTGCCTTTCTGCCAGATTATATTTCTATAACTGACAGGGCATGAGTTCGAAGATTGCTGAGCGGTTAAGCTGCTATTCTTGATCTACTCGGTGTGTATCCAAATCGTTTTCGATAAGTTTGGGTGAAGTAAGATTGACTGGAAAAGCCTGCTTCCATTGAAACCTCTACAATGCTCATTGTCGTGTTAATTAATAGCTGGTGTGCATACATGATACGTTTTTCACTAATCCACGAGCGTGGTGAGGTTGAATAAACGGTATTGAACAATTCTTTAAACGTTGTTAATCCCATACCAAAAGTACGTGCAAATTCACTTAGCCTCCATTCTTTAAGATAATTATTTTCCATAAATAACTGCAAACGCTCAACTTGGCGACTACTCAGCTGCCTAAAATTAGATAACAATAGAGCTCCTTGTTCACTGTAGCTGAGTAATAATAATAATTCGCTTACTCGGAGTGTGAAGATGACGTCAGGGTATTCATTATTAATAAATGCATTTAAGCTTGCTTTGATCTCATCAATGATGGGAGATGAATTAAATTTAATCACATCACATGGTAAGGCTTCATTACGGTCTATTTCGCTTAACTCTGCACCATGATTGGAGATGAAGTTACGCAAGAAATCATCATTTAAGGGGATCCAAAGTAATTTGCAATCTGTGGTTTCGGTGAGTTGCAAGGAGTAAGCCCCTTGTTTGTGATATAAAATGTCACCTTCATTTAAGTGTTGTGAGTTAGCTGGGGTTTCTAGTAACACAGAGCCTTGTTCTATGATCAAAAGCCCTTTGGTTTCTAAGTCGATGATATTATGAGATGCGTGACTATTAATGTTTATCTGTTTAATTACGTATTGATTCGGTGAATTTATTACTTGCATGACGATACCTTCATTAATTGTATTTCAAATATAATTTCAAAATAAAATATTCAACAATTTCAATCTGGTAATATAAAGCATGGGTGTTATTAGTATGGTTGAAATTATATAAATCGATTAATTTTGTGTCACATTGTAATTCCAAATATAAATAAATGTTTCCAAATATGCTTTTTCCGATCTTTTCTGGGTTTTGGTTCGGTATTTGTAGTGTTAAAAAAAGTTTATTTAGTTTTTTATTTTTATTATTTTTTTAGTTTGGGTTATTAATCCAAAATACTAAAATTAGTCGGTTGTTAATATGTTATCGTTTTTTACGCATAATAGGCGTTTTTTTTCTACTTTTTGCTCAATTGTCATTTTTAGTATAGTAATGTGAATTTTAGCTATGTTAATGATGATATTAAAATTCGTTAAAACCATCATTGATTAATATTATTTATGTAATAAATAATTGTTAACTTGAGTTATTTATTATGTTTATCGTATCGATAATACTAATTTATCAAGATAGGGCTGGATAGCGGGTTTATTGCGACAGGCATCTCATTTTTATAATGATAGGTTTGTACAATTGCTCTGATAGGCATTTCAAATATGTATTTTTATGCATAATTTCAAATGTTATTACTTTTTCATTCATCATTTTTCAGCCTACCTATGCCTTATTTTTCTCCTTATGCTGTGTTTTGTTTGAAACCTTAAATAGAGGGTGCCAATTTGAGCTAGGGTCTCACTCATCATGACCCATGCTTTTAGCTGTTCGCTTATTCACTTTAGCTGGTAAGTCAGGAACGGGTTTACGGTCATCAAGTAAGTGGCGTACAGCTAGTATTGGGTGATGGATTAGCATCTTAGGGCCAGCCCAGCGCATAACTAGCTTCATCTGCTCTCGCATTTTGGGTTGGTAACAATGGATTGGACATTGTTTACAAGCTGGTTTTTCTTCTCCATATCGGCATTTCTCTAACCTATTAACGGCATAGGAAAATAATTCTTGATAGAAATTAGGCGATTCTATGGGGGCGGGGTAGGTTTTTTCATAGATTTTTATCATTTTTTCAATCGTTTTAATTTCACGTTGAATGCGTTTACCAGCCATAAAATAAGTCTCTATAAAAAACAAACATACATTTAATATACAACTTTATATGAGGATAGCGAGTTAATGATAATGTATTCTTACTTTTATTGATGGAGCTCAACAAAATAAAGAGTTTTTCAATGTAACAAAAAAGAGGGTAAAAATTACCCTCTTTTAGTTGAATGAAAAATACTTAGCTAGGTACTAAATGAACAATAGAACATCGTCATTTTTTAGGGTGTTAGCTAATCTTTTTATTTTCATCATGTTAGAAAAACAACACATGTTGTTATCGTGATAGTCTATTGACTCGAGAGCATTATTTTTTGCATTTCATCTTTAAGATGTAATTTTTCTTTTTTTAGCTTAGCGACATGCTCATTGTAACCAGCACCAGAAGGGCCTTCTAATTTACTGATTTCTTTGTCGAGTTGATGATGCTTTTCATAAAGCGTTTGAAAACGGGGATGCGTAGAGATTAATTTTGAAACTAAATCTTGATCTGCTGATAACATACTACCTCCTCAGAATATATTAAGCCTCAGATTCAGTATAAACAGAGCGTACATTTTGTACATCCCAATAGCTTGTAATTTACATAATTTTTATTAGTTTTATGATCTTTCAACTAGAATTAAGTAGTATTACATTGTTTTTACCCGGGTTATCTATATTTTTGTAATTAAGAATCATCTATAGTGATAATTACGGTGTAAATGACTTAGTATGTATAAAATTCTGGTTTTTAAAATTGATTTTGTATTTCTAGATAGGAATAAATAATGAAAAAAGCGATTTTATCTGTAATGGCAGCGGCATTAATTTCATCATGTGCAGTCGCAACGGAGGATTTGGAAAAGATCGCGCCATACCCAAAAGCAGAATCGGGTATGACTCGTCATGTGATTGAATTAACCAAGCAACAAAATGAAAATGACTTTATGGTTGAGTTAGTTATTGGAAAAACGATCAAAGCAGATTGTAACCGCCAATGGTTTATGGGTGACCTAGACAGAAAGACGTTGGAAGGCTGGGGTTATGATTATTATAAACTTGACGAAGTAAAAGGCCCTGCATCTACTATGATGGGGTGTTCTGAACCTGCAAAAGACCGTTTTGTGCCAACTCAATTAGGTGATGATGCATTTGTGCGTTATAACAGCAAATTACCGATTGTGGTTTATGCTCCGAAAGATATGCAAGTAAAATACCGTATCTGGTCTACAGACGATAAATTAATGGATTCAGTTACAAAATAAATATTCAAGAAAATGCCGCATTTAGCGGCATTTTTTATAGAACCAATTTAGCGAATAACGAAGACAGATGTTTTCGCATGGCGCACGATTGCAGAGGCTGTTGAGCCTAATAGATAGGTTGAAGTGCTTGGGTGATGAGAGCCAACAACAATGAGGTCTGCGCTAATGTCTTGCGCATAATCTAAGATTTCATCTTTAGCTGAACCAATACCAATTTTGCAGTGGATCCGTTCATCAGCAACTTTGATATCTTTAATAACTTCTTCTAATGCACGCATTGCAAGGATTGAACGTTCCGCAGAATCTTTGTTACTTTCTGGTAATGCGGCAATTTCAATACCAAAAAATAACTCAAGGCTCGGAATAACGGATAGAAAATGAATTTCGGCTGAGCTTAGTTGCGCTAGTGCCTCAACGTGTTTGATGATCTCTTGGTTTAATTCATCTTCTAACAAATCAATAGGGACTAGGATTTTTTTATACATAGCTACCTCATTTTCGTATTATTTAAAATTAATTACAAAAGGTTATCTACAATATACTATAAGTTAAATGAAAAGTAATAAATGCTATAACGTGCGCATTTATGGCGATAATCTAAAAATGACATAACTTATTCTTTGAAAAGAAAGAATAATTATTATCAACTCTCTGTGTTATTTACAAATCACACAGAGACTTTTAATAAAATATATGCGAATATTGCGGTAAGTTGTTTAACTAATTGATTTAAATGTATTATTTGAATGATAATTGTTTTGTTTTTCATTAAAGAACCCATTTTATGACTATGAATAATGCTTCAGCACAGAAAAAAAGTGATTTTGAAATTCAACAAATAAAATTTAAAGCCGCAAAAAAAAGCACATTAGTCAGTGTTGTCGTAAATATTTTCTTATCGATTTGGCAGATAATTGTTGGCGTTTTTTCTCATTCTTCCGGGTTAGTAGCTGACGGTATTCATACATTATCGGATTTGGTTGCTGATTTTGTGGTGTTGATAGCGAATAAGAAAAGCCACAAAAAGCCAGATGAAGACCACCCATATGGCCATTTTCGTTATGAAAATGGTGCGTCATTAATATTAGGTATTATTTTATTAATTGTGGGTGTGGGAATGGTTTGGTCAGCGATTGAAAAATTACTGAAACCTGAGTTAATTCCTGAAGTTCACTCAATTGCATTGATTGTCGCACTGATTGCTTTAGTCGCAAAAGAGGGGCTGTTTCGCTATATGCTGCATGTCGCGAAAAAAGTGAACTCCAGTATGTTAGTGGCGAATGCATGGCATGCTCGTTCTGATGCGGCTTCTTCCTTAGTGGTGGCTATTGGTATTGTTGGTAGCTTGTGCGGATTTAAAATTTTTGACCCACTGGCCGCGTTGATTGTGGGGACATTTGTTTTTCGGATGGGGTTTAAATTCACCAATCAATCCATGCAAGATTTAATGGATAAAGGTGCAGATGAAGAAACTTTGCAGGAAATCCGTTCTATTTTGGATAATATCAGTGAATTATCAGGGTATCATGATTTAAAAACACGTAAGTCAGGCGACTTTTTATTGGTAGATGTACATTTAGAGCTTGATGGAAATATGAGTATTACTGTTGGCCATGAGATTGCGGTAAATGTGCGTAAAAAGCTGATGGAAAACCCATTAATTTTGGATGTCATGACACACCTTGACCCATATGACAAAGAGATTAAGCATTAATTATAGGTTGATTTTATTTTCCGATAAGAACCGAGCATAAAAGTGGCTCGGTTTTTTATTGCAAGCTATTATGTAAAAAGGCTCCATTAATTATTGCACCTAGTTGATAACAAGGTGAAAATTAATATGTTGTTTCAGCACGGCACAATATAGTATTTTTCCAACGTAAAGGGCAAATATAGCAAGCAGCTCTTTATAGTAATTATTGAATGATTGAGGAAAAAATGCAGTTAACTCAAGAACAATGTCAGATATTTCGCGCCCCAAAGGTTATTGCCCTTACAAATCAAAATGGTATGAAGATTATTCTCAGTAGTCTAGGCGCTAGTTGGGTTAGCTGTATACTTCCATTAGTAACAGGTAAACGAGACGTTGTTTTGGGGTCACCCAATATGGCGAAACAGATGGAACAAGGAGTATACCTTGGTTCAACCGTTGGGCGAGTCGCTAGCCGTATAAATAATTCACAGTTCACGTTAAATGAACAGCGTTATCAGCTTGCGAATAACCAAGGTGTACACTGCTTGAATGGTGGAAAGCATAATTTTAGCCAGCGTATATGGGGTATTTTTCAGCCAACTCCCCAGAAGGCTATTTTTTCTTTAGTGTCTCCTGCCGGTGAACAAGGCTTTCCAGGTCGGCTAGAGGTTGAGGTGAGCTATGAACTCACAGAAGATAATCAAGTCGTTATTCACCATACTTATCAATCGACAGAAGCTTGCCCTGTTAACCTCGCGAACCACATCTACTTCAACCTAGCGGGGGAAGATTCGGTCAGAACGGCTTTGGAACATGATTTATATATTGGTGCAGACCAATTCTTGCCGACAGATATGGACGGTATTCCAACGGGCGAATGGCATAACGTGGCTGAAACCAATTTTGATTTTCGCCAAAGCAAGCGTATTGGCCGAGATTTTTTACAAGACGATGTGCAGCACCGCGTTGGTGGGTATGATCATGGGTTTATATTAAACGATGCATTAACCGACGGTGAGCAGACAGTGGCAACACTGGGGGCGCCAAATGGGGATGTATGGCTCAATATCGCAACAACACAGCCTGCATTACATGTATATAGTGGAAATAACCTGCTTGCAACATCGGGGAAAACTCGAACGTATGTCCCTTATTCAGGGGTAGTGTTGGCAACTCAGTTTCCAGCGGATGCCATTAACCATTCAGAGTGGGGAGAACAATACAGTTCGATTGCGTTTCCTCAACAAGTGTACCGAAACCAAACTCGCTACCAATTTGTTTTTTGATACCTCAGTGAATGTTCAGCGCCTCAATATTAAGGCGCTGAATTGAATTGCTCGCTAATAATTGCTTTAGACTTAAATAACAAATAAATCCATATATTCATTAACGGGCATTTTTTCTAGCATTGGTTTATCGAGAGAGGCTTTTAGAATTCGAATTTGTTGAGCCTCAGGGAATTGCCTTGCTAAATTAACTCTAAATTTATTTAATAATAATGGCATACCCTCTTTACGGCGGCGCTTGTGGCCAACAGGATATTCGATAACAACCTCATCAAGCACTTGCCCATCCTTCAATGTAATAGTTAACCCATTGCTAATCGAGCGTTTTTCAGGGTCATGATAGTCTTGGGTGAACTGTACATCTTCTGTGCAATGCATTTTTGCACGTAATGCATCAATACGTTCGTCTTTAGCAACATTGTCTTCATAATCAGCGGCCGTTAGACGACCAAAAATTAATGGGACAGCGACCATATATTGGATGCAATGATCCCTATCTGCCGGATTATGTAATGGGCCTTTTTTATCAATGATACGAATACAAGCTTCATGGGTACGTATGGCAATCGACTCAATATCTTGAGCCGTTTTTCCTAGTTTTTCGAGGGTTTGATGGAGTTGTAACGCTGCTTCTACTGCAGTTTGGGAATGAAACTCAGCAGGGAAAGAAATCTTAAATAACACATTTTCCATGACATATGAGCCATAAGGGCGTTGAAAACGCAGTGGTTGCCCATTAAATAAAACATCGTAAAAACCCCAGGTTTTAGCGGTTAACGCCGTTGGGTAGCCCATCTCCCCTTTTTGAGCCATTAAAGCGAGCCGAACCGCACGAGATGTTGCATCACCTGCAGCCCATGATTTGCGAGACCCTGTATTGGGGCTATGGCGGTAGGTACGCAGACTGTGCCCATCAATCCATGCTTGGGAGACCGCATTGAGAATTTGCTCTCTTTCCAAGCCCAATAAATGAGAAACAACCGCAGTTGAGGCCACTTTGACTAAAATAACATGGTCGAGCCCAACTTGGTTAAAGGCGTTTTCTAATGCGATACAACCTTGAATTTCATGCGCTTTAATTAATGCCGTCAAAACATCTCTAATCACTAGCGGGGGCTTGCCTTTCGCAATATTTTCACGAGAAAGCCAATCCGCAGTAGCTAAAATACCGCCAAGGTTATCAGATGGATGCCCCCATTCGGCAGCAAGCCAAGTGTCATTAAAATCAAGCCAGCGGCACATTGTGCCAAGATTAAATGCGCCTTGCACAGGGTCTAATTGAAATTGTGTACCTGGGATTTTTGTGCCATTTGGGACGATAGTCCCCGGGACGATAGGGCCTAATAATTTTTTACATGCAGGGTATTCAAGGGATTCCATACCGCAACCAAGGGTGTCGAGCAGGCAATGATAAGCCGTATCATAGGCGAGCTCAGAAATAATCGGGTAATCCATTACATAATCAACAATATCGCTGATCACTTTATCAAATTCAATTTGTTGCGAACGCACGGTTTGTGTTGTCATTAGGTTACCTTTTAACGCTGTTCTATAGGAATAAATAATTGGTTTTCAGGCCCAACATAGTTGGCTGAAGGGCGAATAATTTTATTATCTTGTCGTTGTTCAATAATATGTGCTGACCAGCCCGCGGTACGTGCCATAACAAATAATGGAGTAAACATAGCGGTGGGAATGCCCATAAGGTGATAAGCCACAGCAGAAAACCAATCTAAGTTTGGAAACATATTTTTTTCACGTTTCATGACAGATTCAATGCGATCTGCAACGGTATAAAGATGTCGATTTAGATTTTGTTCTGATAACTGTAAGGCGACAGATTTGATTATGGGATGACGAGGGTCTGCGAGGGTATAAACTGGGTGGCCAAAGCCAATGATAACCTCACTCTTTTTAACCCGGGCGATAATATCTTGTTCCGCTTCGTCCATTGATGCATAACGTTGCTGAATTTCTAATGAAACTTCATTTGCACCACCGTGTTTTGGGCCACGCAGGGCGGCAATTGCCCCTGTCATTGCAGAGTAAAAATCTGTGCCTGTTCCCGCAATAACCCTAGCTGCGAATGTGGATGCGTTAAATTCATGTTCTGCGTATAAAATTGCCGCAATATGCATGAATTTTTCCCATTGAGCAGGGGGCTTTTTACCGTGTAATAGATGCAAAAAATGCGCGCCAATCGAATCATCATCCGTTTGGGTTTCAATGCGTCGTCCATGGTGGCTAAAGTGGTACCAATACAACAACATCGAACCCAGTGACGCTAACAAGCGGTCAGCGATATCTCTAGCGCCAGAAAAAGAGTGTGATTCTTTTTCGGGTAACACACATCCCATCATTGATACGCCTGTACGCATGACGTCCATCGGGTGTGCGTTCGCCGGTATTGATTCTAAGGTTTGTTTGACACTTGCGGGTAACCCTCGAAAGGATTGTAGTTTTTCTTTGTATGCAACGAGCTCAGTTGCCGTAGGGAGCCTGTCATGGATGAGCAAATGTGCGATTTCTTCAAATTCACATTGTGTGGCTAAGTCGTGAATGTCAAACCCGCGATAATGCAGGTCATTACCATTACGTCCAACGGTACAAAGCGCTGTGTTTCCAGCCGCTACACCAGAAAGTGCAACTGATTTTTTAGGTTTAAATTGAGGTGCTTCAGTACGACTAAGTTGTTCATTCATCATTTATTCCTTGTAGGGGACAGAAGAGATGCAACTTTGAGTAATGATAAGTGTTTAAAAATTATGATTTCTTTTGGGAAAATAGTGCATCCAGTTTTTGTTCATAATCGTAATAATGAATACTTTGATACAGTTCTTCTCGAGTCTGCATTAGTGGAATGACACTTTTTTGCGTGCCTTCTTTACGTAACGTTGTATAAACCTGTTCAGCTGCTCTATTCATGGCTCGAAACGCAGACAGTGGATATAGCGCAATGGCAATACCCACACTGCGTAATTCATCAAGGGTAAATAAAGGGGTTTGGCCAAATTCGGTTAAATTGGCCAGTACGGGAGCGGAAGTATTACTCGTAAACTGTTGATACATAGAAAGTTCAGTGATTGCCTCTGGAAAAAGCATATCCGCACCGGCTTCTATGTAGGCTTGTGCACGTTCCAGCGCGGCATCGAGTCCTTCGACCGCTAATGCATCGGTTCGAGCCATAATGACAAAACTGTCATCAGTTCGTGCATCAACGGCTGCTTTGATGCGGTCGACCATCTCTTGCGTCGATACAATCTCTTTATTAGGGCGATGGCCACAGCGTTTTGCGCCTACTTGGTCTTCAATATGTAACCCGGCTGCGCCCGCCTTGTAAAATGATTTTACCGTGCGTGCGACATTAAAAGCAGAAGGGCCAAAGCCAATATCAGCATCAACCATTAGTGGTAAGTCACATACGTCAGTAATGCGTCGAATATCAATTAAAACATCATCTAAGGTTGAAATACCTAAGTCCGGCATGCCCAGTGACCCAGCAGCAACGCCACCTCCAGATAAATAAATAGCTTTATAGCCAGCTTGTTTAGCAAGGAGTGCGTGGTTGGCATTGATGGCCCCAACAAGCTGTAGTGGAGATTCTTGGGTGATAGCCTCGCGAAACTTTTGACCTGCACTAAATGACGACATAATAGCCTCATGTGGTGTTAATTAATTGTAATTAAATTGAGATAACTATAGTCATATAGCAATTGACGTGCCAACCTTGAGTTAAATTACGTACAGGTAAAAAGTGTTTAAAATCAATGGTGTGATGATTTTCTCGATTTGTGATAAGAAAAACAAATTTAAAATAATCGGTTGGCATGTTTCATTGAAACCATATATTGTTAAATGAAACAAATTTGAAACGTATTGAGAAGGTAGGGTGATGGTGGAAAAACCCATTATTTGGACGGTTTCAGTGTCCCGGTTATTTACATTGTTTCGAGATATCAGCCCTGAATTTAGTGAGCAAGCGGAAATCACGCCGCTCAATCTTGGTTTTGAACAGGCGGTAGAGGCTGTTCGTCAACGACTAAAGGATGGACACTGTGACGCCATTATCAGTGCGGGTTCAAATGGGGCTTATTTAAAAAGCCATGTTTCAGTCCCTGTTATTATCGTGAAAATCAGTGGCTTCGATGTTATGCAAGCATTGGCTAAAGCCCGAGAGATTAGCGATAAAGTCGGGATCATCAATTATAAAAAAACGTTGTCTTCATTAGATGAATTTCAGCAGCGCTTTGGTTTACAAATCGAGCAGCGGAGTTATGTCACGGCAGAAGATGCAAGGTCTCAGCTTAAAGCACTAAAAGCTATGGGGATTTCTGTTGTCGTGGGGGCTGGGTTAATCATGGACTTGGCGGATGAAATGGGGATGACTGGGGTTTTTGTCTATTCCACAGAAACCATACAGCAAGCATTTTCAGATGCTATCGAATTAAGCCGAATGTCGAGGCGTGAAAACCATTCGCAAGGTAAATACCTTCCCCCTAACCCCGCAAAAGTTCGTTATACGATAAACGACCTGATTGGTTCGTCATTATCGATGGAGCGTGTTAGGCAAACTATTATGTTGTATGCACGTTCTGATGCAACAGTATTGGTTCAAGGCGCGAGTGGAACAGGAAAGGAGATGGTGGCGCAAGCTATTCATCACGAATATACCTTATTTAATCAACATAAGCGTAGTAAACAGCAAATGCCTTTTGTCGCTGTTAACTGTGGTGCGATACCTGAAACATTATTAGAAGCCGAATTATTTGGTTATGAAGAAGGCGCCTTTACTGGCTCTCGTCGCGGTGGTCGAGCAGGACTATTTGAATTGGCGAGTGGGGGAACTCTGTTTTTAGATGAAATTGGTGAAATGCCTATCGCATTGCAAACAAAGTTGTTGCGGGTTCTCGAGGAACGCTCTGTAGTACGAGTCGGTGGGTATAAACCGCTACAAGTGAATGTTCGAGTCATTTGTGCGACCCACTGTGACTTAGACCGTTGGGTGAAAGAAGGGCGTTTTCGAGCCGATCTATTTTATCGGCTCGGGGTGCTGAGAATGCGCGTGCCTGCGCTCAATGAACGTGGTGATGATATTTTAGTATTAGCGGAGCGGCTACTTAAGTTAGCCTTTGCTGGATTGGTCTTGCCACTCCCTGCTTTTCGCGTGCAACAGCTGTTAAGTTGTCGTGACTATTTTCTCAATTACGCGTGGCCAGGAAATGTTCGTGAGCTGCGAAATTTAATGGAGCGGGTGGCTCTCTATTGTAGCGCATACTCCGAAAAAGCCATCAGTGAGGAAATGTTAGCGAGTTTGTCTCCTGAGCGCAAATGGGAAGCAACTAGTCATGAGGTTGTTATTGATAAAAGTAAGGAATCACTCACTGACGTGATGGCTAGGTTTAATGGTGACCGCAAAGCTGTAGCTCAGTATTTAGGTATTAGCAGGACAACTCTTTGGCGGCGACTTTCTTCACATTCCTAATCATCCTTTGAAATGTCTGGGAGATCCGCTTATTGGCGACCAATCAAAATGGGCTTAATTTTTATTATTAGAAAATTTATTTCTCTATTTTAATTAAAAAGTGAAATAAATTGTTTTAGTAAATTGAGCAAGGTGAATTTGCTTCATCGATCAGCTTATGCAGCAGGAGAAAACAATAAATAGTTTTTTTTGTGATTAAGCACTTTTTAGGTATTTTATATTTAGTTTAAGTTGTATCTAAAAGTAACAGAGGTGGCTTTATTTGCGGTTTTTATAATTGGCTGTTTTTTAAGTGATTATCTTCTTTTTTCTGCCATTTTTGATCTGGATTCGCTGACATAAAAAACGTGATTTTTCTCACATAAATTATTTTGTTAGTCACCATTAGATTTTCTCATTTTAACTTCATGATTGAACGTTCTATATTGCGCTCAAATTAGTCTTATCTTTGTTTTTTTACTACTGCACTAATCGCCGAAATGTGTTCTTTAATTAGGAACACAATGTTGTCGTATTCTACGATGTAGTTGCAGCGCATATTATTTATTTTGTTAGTTGGAGAGTGGGGCGTGAATCAGTCCACTACTATCATGCGCAAACGCGACAATGCATTCGTTCCTGTTGCAGGGTTAACGATTTTTGCTATTGCATCGGGTTATTTAATGAGCTTAATCCCATTATCGATGGGAAGCTTTGGTATTGATACGCAATATGCGGGCTGGTTAGCGAGCGCGTATTATATTGGTCTATTAATTGGCTCAATGTTAATTGAACCAGTTATTGCCAAAATAGGCCATCGCCTTGCATTTATAGGTTTCTTATTGATGCTTGCCGCGACAGTTATCGTACTGCCATGGGCACCGACCATTGAATCTTGGTTACCGAACCGCTTAATTGCGGGGGTAGCAGTAGCGGGTATTTTTGTGGTTGTCGAATCTTGGTTATTGATTGGTGATAACCCGAAAGAGCGCGCTAAACGTTTAAGTTTTTATATGACGTCATTGTATGGCGGAACAACGCTTGGGCAGCTTGCTATTGGTGTCATTGGAACCCATGGTGCCTATCCGTTTATGGTGGTATTAGGGTTATTATTATTAGCGGTAATGCCACCGTTATTGGTACGTCAAGGCCAGCCAGATAGTGGTTCACATCAAAAATTGTCATTGAAGAAAATTGCTCGTTTAAGTAAACCTGCAATTATTGGTTGTATGGTTTCTGGTATTACCATGGGGACTATCTATGGGTTAATGCCGTTATCATTGAAAAAAGACCAGTTCACCACCGACCAAGTGGGGGTGTTGATGGCTTCAATTATTCTTGGTGGGATGTTAATACAGCCAGTTGTTAGCAAATTATCTATTTTAATGAGTAAAACCTTATTGCTTGCCATGGTTTCATTATTAGGTGTTTTTGCTATGGGGGTTATTTATATTTCGAGTGACTACTTGGTGATGATTGTCGCTTTAGCGTTACTCGGTATGTCAACTTTTGCCTTATACCCTGTAGCGATAACGTTAGCGTGTGATGGCTTAGACTCCTCCTATATTGTTGCTGCAACCCAAGTGATGCTGTTTAGTTACAGTATTGGTTCAGCGATGGGACCTATCGCTGCGGGGACGTTTTTAGGCCAATATAATGGGTTAGTGAATTTCTTCTTTATTGTGCTGTTAGTGACTGCAATTTATATGTTAATTGCTAGCTTACGCCGCAAAGCCAGTGTGTTAGCAAATTAATTTTGTCGACATAAAACTGATGAATAAAAGGCTCTGTGAGTTATCTCAGAGCCTTTTTTACGTTTTAATTATTTCTTTTTACTTGCAGCTGAAGGTGCAAGTTGTGCTTCGATGGGTAAATGTCTTGTGTTACGTACAATACGTTGTTCCCAAAGTTCTCCCAATTTGAAATCCCATGACAGCGGTGATATTTCTGTTCTGCCTGCATTTGGGGCGAAAGTGAGTTCACTGAAATACAACGTATTTTCATCAGACATCAAAAAATCAGCTCGGCAATAATCAAAGGGTGTGACGAGTATTTCTGCTAACCGTAACATTTCTTTGAATAATGGTGGCTCAGATACGGGTTCCATCATGTTTGGATAACCAAAAGTCACGGGTTGCAATTGCCAGTTGGTATCGTAAATATTAATAAATTCATTGCCAAATTCATCGGAGTAGTCAATCTCTGCATAGACAGGCTTGCCAGAGAAGCAGTGGATCCTGCATGTTTCAGGCACTAACTTTCGGTTTTTATTAGCGAATAAATCAATATATTCTTCACACATAATCTGTGCGGGAATCGTTTTATAATGGCGCTCTCGAGTAATATAGTAAAGATTTTTAGTTAAGTGAAAATCCAATTTGCTTTTAGCTTTTGGCCAATCAAATTGCGCTTTATTGCGACAAATAATGCTACTGCCACTATCATGATTGCATTTTAAAACAAAACGCTCTGGCAGTTTATTTATATCAATTTCATCGACATTTTTATAAGTAGCTATAATAGGAACTAAATATTCATTTCCTATTGTTCGGGAAATATACTCTCTAACGGTGAGTTTATCCGCAAATTGTGAATATAATGGATTTTTATCTCGTAGCATTCTAAAGTTGACCTTCTCATTAAAGCTTTTTGGTGCTTTAAAGTCAGGGCGATAATTGAGTTTTTTAGTAAATTTATTAGAGAGATAGATATTATCACTCATAATGAGTGTACGTAATTTTTTTATAAAATACTCTGCTTTTTTCATGCGAGCACCAACCATTCTAATATTGTAGTGTGTAAATGAAATCTAATTTTTATTTGATTATATTTTTTATAACTTAAATAAAGCATCAATAAATGTAACGACCAATTTAATAATCTCTTAATCAATAAATAGTAAACAAAAGATAAATAACGGTCATTTTGTTAATAATAGCCGGGTATCTGTCTGCTTTTATATCAATAATTCAATCGATTGTTTTAATTATTCGACATTAATAATGTGGGAATTGCTATTTAAAGTGTAACAAAGGCAAGGAAGATAAACCTTAAGGATTTATTTAGATATTATCTCTAAACCCATGGGCTCAGAGATAATACTTGAGAAGGTTATTATTTTCAAAATGACTAATATTCTTACTGTAATGGCGGTTGCCCCATTTTTTTTAGGAATCGTATTTGAGCCGCAACGAGTTGTTTGTAATCAATACAGCGGTATGGCATATCATATTGTTGCGCCAGCTTAGCTAAAATTTGAGCTAAAGCAGGGTAGTGACGATGATGCCAATGAGGAAAAATATGATGTGTAAGGTGGTAGCTTAATCCCCCTGTTAAACGCCATAAATAATGGGGGGTAGGTAGCCAGTCACAAGCCGTGACAAAATTATGGTGGTACCAGCCATGCTGAATTTGTTTATCTTCAGGCGCAGTGAAAAACTGTGTCTCTGCCCAATGTGTGCCTAGTAATAAATAAATTACAAAAATGGATGCGACCATTTGGCTCAATAAGTAAGTGATAAATATTGTTGCTAAGCTGATCCCATGGCTATGAGCTACGAACAACGGGAGGCCGAGCATCAGTATTAAATGGCATATTTTGCTGCCTAAAAATAGCCCCCAGCCCAGTTTACCCTCGAGTACTTTCTGCGTCTTTAAGCGTGTTTTCCCAGTCCTATCGGACCAATCAAATACGAGAGCTATCCATGTGAGTGACAACGATGCAATGAAAGGCCAATAAATATGCTGATATTTCATAAAAGGCCGCCACCGTTGAAATGGCGTTTGGCGGAATATACCATTTTCTTCAGTGTCTAAATCGTAATGTTCGATGTTGGCGTAGTGATGGTGATAATGAACGTGACGTGTACGCCAAAACTCCGGTTCTAAGCCTAATGGCAATGTCACCAAACGGCCAAATAACCGATTTTTCCAGCCTGATTTAAATAGGGTATTGTGGCAGGCATCGTGCTGGCCAATTACATTTAATAACATGATAAGTAAAACAAATACAAAATAGGACAATATGTAAATTGAGGTAGATGTTGTCATGAGTGTTGGAAGATAACTCAGAAGGGCAACAATAAATAAGACCCCAATTATAGTAAGGTCAGCTAGGCTGGCATACACATGATCTTGTTTAGCTTGCAGATATTCCTGACTTGCTTGTTTTAATGCGATATGAAATTGTTGTTCGTTAGCATTTGAGAACGTGAGTTCGAATTCAGTGTGATGCATGCGACTCTCATTTGATGTGATCTTCTTTTAATCAAAGAGTATATCCATACTAAGTTAATCGTCGCAAAATAAATATGACAGGGGAAGAACGTTTCGACCTATTCTGAATCAGGTTTCATCGAAAGTAATAAATTCCGACAATTTAAATAAGTGTTTTTGATGGAAATAAATATAAATGAATAATTCCAGCCGTATAAACGGTAAAATGTGAGTTATGGATTAATTAAACTGATATGTTTTTTTATGGGCGACTCAGTAAAACATGTATTATCAATCTATTGAAATACAAAAAACGGGCTACATCCTTGTAGAGAAATCCTTTAGCTGTAAAGTATCAGGGAAAAATATGTCTGTCTGTAATAAATCATGTGAAAAAATGATTTCATTTGCTTTCCTATGTTAATAATAAATTACGGTTATCATTTTTAGTTGGTTTACTTGAATTGCTCGTTATATTTATCTTGCTTAAGCTAAATTAGGAGCTTACCTATATTAATAATGTGTCAAAGTGATGAAATAGTTACTGGTAAATTATTTCTTGAATTAGGAATGTAATATGAAAAAAATACTGTTAATAATTTTATCAACACTGATTATTCCAGTATCCGCTCAAGCAAGTTATAAATACTATGGTTGTGATAAAAAAATCTATCAACTAGAAAAACAACTAAAATATGCCAAAATGCATGGGAATCGAAATAGGGTTGCAGGATTAGAGCGTGCGATTTCAAATGTACAAAATAACTGCTATGACCATTATTCTGGAGCGACAGGCCCAACTAAACTAAATCATCGATATAGTTTTACTGAAACTGATCATTTAGAGCAGCAGATAGAGGCGTTACAAGATGAAATCGAACGCTTAAAAGCCGCTAAAAAATAATGTAATAGGTAATATTAAAACCCAATATTATTTATAGAATAAAACCGTGTTGGATGAATTTAGCACTATTGCAGCTTGTTATAATTAGAGTAACTTTCACTTTAATTTTTGTTTGGCGCTAGCGTATTGAATTAATCAATGAAATAATAAGTTAATGTCGTTTTCTTAACACAATATGTATTCTTATGGTTATTCGCCCTCATCAACACTGGTTTTTTCGGTTATTTGACTGGCATGGTTCTGTACTGTCAAAAATAACATTTCGGCTTTCTCTAAATATAATGATATCCATCGTGGCTGTACTCAGTTTTCAATGGTACGAACGATTAGGTATACACTTAACGATAGCCCCTTTTAGTTTGCTAGGGATTGCTATCGCAATATTCCTAGGTTTTCGTAATAACGCATGTTATAGCCGCTTGATTGAGGCTAGGACGCTTTGGGCTTCGTTATTGATCAACCAAAGAAATATTCTAAGAAATATTAAAGGATTATTACCCAATGACCCATCAGCTCAAAAGGAATTTGCTAATTTATTGATCGCTTTTGGTTGGAGCCTTAAACATGAATTAAGAAAAACCAGCCCAGTCATTGATTTGTATAGGTTGCTACCCCGAGCTATTTTTGATGAAGTTATCCAAAGTCCGTTTCCCACTAGCCGAATATTATTGCAGATTGGCCTAAAGGTGGGGGAATTACGCGATAAAAAAGTCATCAGTGATGTGCTCTTTCAAGCCATTAATAAAGATATTAATGCGCTATCGGAGGTACTTGGTGGCTGTGAGCGGATTTCGAATACACCGATCCCATTTGCTTATACACTCATTTTGCAGCGAACAGTCTACTTATTTTGTTCATTACTTCCTTTTGCGTTGGTCGTTGACTTGCATTTTATGACGCCATTTGTGTCTGTTTTTATTTCTTATACCTTCTTAGCGTGGGATGCATTAGCGGAGGAACTTGAAGACCCGTTTGGGATTGCTGCAAATGATTTACCGCTTAATGCCATTTGTAATAGTATTGAACGTAATGCATTGGATATGTTAGATATTAAACCACTTCCCCCTCAGTACCAACCAGATAAATACTTCAACTTGTTGTAGCGTTGATCTATTCCTAATTGGAGACAGTAAAGCTTGATATTGGTGTTTTACTGTTTCACTTTTCCACTGGGTATTATTTTGTCTTTTTTGGTCATAAAAATAAGGAATTCTGTACAGATAATCTGACTAATACTATACTCCCCCTATGTATATCAAAGGGGCTTAAATATGCCACATTCCCCAAAAGAAAAAAAAGCAGTCCTTACACGGGTCAGAAAGTTGAAAGGGCAATTGCTTGCCTTGGAGTCGGCCTTGGAAGATGAAGTTGAATGTGCAGCCATTTTACAACAAATTGCTGCTATTCGCGGTGCAGTTAATGGCTTGATGGCTGGGGTATTAGAGAGTCATTTACGAGAAGGGCTTCAGGAGTCTGCGACAACACAGTTGCAAAAAGACTCTGTAGACGACGCTATCTCATTAATTCGAACATATTTGCGGTAAAAAGAAGGAATAACGATGAAATCACGTGCAGCAGTCGCATTTGGCCCTGGTGAGCCATTAAAAATTGTCGAAATTGATGTCATGCCACCAAAAGCCGGGGAAGTGTTAGTTAAGATTAGCCATACAGGTGTTTGCCATACTGACGCTTTTACATTGTCAGGTGATGATCCTGAAGGCTTATTTCCTGTGGTATTAGGACATGAAGGTGCAGGTGTTGTTGTGGAAGTCGGGGAAGGTGTTACCAGCGTTAGCGTGGGTGACCATGTCATTCCTCTTTATACGGCAGAGTGTGGAAAATGTGTTTTTTGTGAATCAGGTAAAACAAACTTATGTGTCTCTGTTAGGGAAACACAAGGTAAAGGTGTGATGCCAGATGGGACAACCCGTTTTTCTTATAATGGGCAGCCGGTTTACCATTATATGGGCTGTTCAACATTCAGCGAATATACGGTGGTTGCTGAAGTTTCTTTGGCGAAAATTAACCCTCAAGCTAATCATGAAGAAGTGTGCTTGTTAGGTTGTGGTGTGACCACGGGTATTGGTGCTGTACATAATACGGCTAAAGTACAAGAAGGCGACTCTGTTGCTGTTTTTGGGCTAGGTGGGATAGGTCTCGCGGTTATTCAAGGGGCAAGACAAGCAAAAGCTGGCCGTATTATTGCCATTGATACTAACCCGTCTAAGTTTGAATTAGCGCGTCAATTTGGTGCGACAGAATGTTTGGATCCTAATGACTTTGATAAGCCGATTCAACAAGTGTTGATTGAGAAAACCCAGTGGGGAGTTGATCATACCTTTGAATGTATTGGTAATGTTAATGTTATGCGTGCAGCACTTGAAAGTGCACATCGAGGATGGGGCCAATCAATTATTATTGGTGTCGCAGGGGCTGGGCAAGAGATCTCAACTCGCCCATTCCAATTAGTAACAGGGCGATCATGGCGCGGCACGGCATTTGGTGGTGTGAAAGGTCGTAGTCAATTACCAAAAATGGTTGAAGATGCTATGAAGGGCGATATTGAGCTGTCTCCATTTGTGACGCACACATTGCCATTAGAGAGTATTAATGACGCATTTGATTTAATGCATGAAGGTAAATCAATCCGCACCGTTATTCACTATGATTAAGGAGTCTTTGATGGAGAGAATTGAACGCCATGCGTGCTTTGGGGGCTGGCAGGATGTTTATCAACATCAATCCACCGTACTCGGCTGTGAAATGAAGTTTGCCGTCTACCTACCGCCACAAGCGAAAACAGCGCCTTGCCCAGTGATTTATTGGTTATCAGGGTTAACCTGTAATGAACAAAACTTTATCACTAAGGCGGGAGCCCAACAATTTGCGGCAGAATATGGCGTGATCTTAATTGCACCAGATACCAGCCCTCGTGGTGCTGAGGTCGCTGATGACGAGGCATATGATTTAGGGCAAGGTGCAGGTTTTTATGTGAATGCTCAGCAAGCGCCATGGCGCAATCATTACAAAATGTATGATTATATCGTATCTGAGTTACCTGCTTTAGTTGAAACGCATTTGCCTGTAACGGATAAACGCTCTATTTTTGGCCATTCAATGGGAGGGCATGGGGCTTTAATGATTGGCTTACGTAACCCAGGTCGATATTGTAGTTTATCTGCATTTTCTCCGATTGTTGCGCCAACCCAAGTTCCTTGGGGACGAAAAGCCTTTACGGCTTATTTGGGGGAAGAGACGAGTAGTTGGTCCCAATATGATACAGTTGAACTGATTGAAAAATCTGAGGCTATCCCACCTATTTTAGTGGATGTAGGCACTGCGGATCCTTTTTATCAAGAGCAATTAAAACCTGAGTTATTTGCTGGTGTTTGTGACAAAAAGCAATTTGAATATCGATTGAATCTACGTGATGGCTATGATCACAGCTACTACTTTATTAGTAGCTTTATTGGTGAGCATATTGCATTTCATGCACGCTATTTAAACGATAATCGCTAAATATAACTAGGTGGGACCAATAATTGGTTTCACCTAACTATTTCTATAATTTTACCATAATAAGACTAAATCACTATTCGAAGCCCCCGTATGAGAGCTTGCTTATTGCTTTAATGGCACTGATTGCGACATCTTTATTTGGGTCATTACATAATTCAAGCAGCCGATTAATCGTACTATGTTGTTTTAGCCGTATATTACAATCACCTAAAGCGGATATGGCGGCTATTTTCACATCATCATTTTTTCTTTTTGTTAAATCAAGTAATGTATTGATGACTTTGCTATCCATTTATTATCCTACTTATGGGTATTAATAAATAAGCTAATTAAAACTCATTTTTTTCAAATATTAATCTCAATGTTGGGAATGCTACTAAAAGAAATGGTTTATTAATATCAAAAAACACAACTAATATGAGTGTTGGTTGATATGGAGGGGAGCTAACGGATGAACAAGTGGAAATACCACTATCTATTCATCCGTTAGCTACTAGAGAGGTGGTGAGATTCAATTAAAAGCTTTTGGTTTTAAAAAGTATTAATGAAAGATATTGATTTTAGATTAAAAATGTTCAGAGAGTTTACTTAATGCTTTTATTGCAGACACTGCGACATCTCTATTAGGGTCTTTACAGAGTTCAAGTAAGCGGTTGATTGCATTTTGTTGTTCAACGGTGACTTTATAATCACCTAAGGCTGAAATAGCTGCAATTTTAACATCATCATTTCCACGATGTGTTAACTCAATTAATGTTTCAATAATGTTATTTTCCATGTAAACCCTTTGAAATACCTACGCGATGCCAAGGTATTCTAAGTGAAAGTACTTGAGATTTATTTTTGAAGTTTAAGGTTTTATTAATAGATTATATAGATTTTACTCATTTTTAGGCTAATAACTATTTTATTAACTAAAGTGCACTAAGGGAGTAAAGGTTATTGATATAAAAATTAAGATTATTAAATCTATTAGTTAAATATTAAAATAGATATGACTTGATGATTTTTTAATAAGATCTAAATAACAAAGCACCTTACCTTTAAAATGGGTTAAATAAAGTGCTTATTAAGCCTAAGTTAGTGACGCAAATAAATGTGAGGCGTGTTATTTTCAGGATGTTGAGTTACACCGAGGTCAGCTTGGTACCAACGTGTTAAGTTTTCAGTCGTTAAAACATCGGTAGGGGAACCTTGGGCGACCAACTTCCCATCATGAATTAATAACACTTTATCTGCATATAATGCGGTTAGATTAAGGTCATGTAATACACAGCAAACGCCTAACGGTCGTTGACGTGTAAGTTGATGTAGTAGCCGTAAGCTATGTTGTTGGTGATATAAATCAAGCGCTGAAGTGGGTTCATCGAGAAACAAACAAGCGGGTTGAGCTGTGGGTTGCCATAATTGCGCTAATACTCGAGCCAATTGAACGCGTTGCTGTTCCCCCCCTGAAAGTTGGCGGTAGTCTCGCTGCCGTAGTGATTGGCAACTGGTTTGTGATAAGGCTTCATCGATGGCGGTGTGTTTGTGCTCTGAGCCGTAGGGGGTTCTCCCCATCGCAACGACATCTTCAACAGTAAAAGCAAATTGTAAGTGACTATGTTGTTTCATGACGGCACGTTTTCGCGCTAATGCATTATGGTCCCAGTCAACCATCGCTCGGCCCTCAATAAAACATGCGCCATGAGTTGGGGTGTTATAGCCTGTTAGCAATTTTAATAGGCTGGATTTCCCTGCGCCATTGGGACCAATAATCACCACGAATTCCCCTTGCTCAATAGATAAACTCACATTATCTATAAGCGTTTTTTCACTGATTTTATACGATAAATTTTGGGCTTCTAACAAGAACGGTTTTGTTTGCATATTTAGATCCTCCCTGCAGGCTGGCGTAAAATAAGCCATAAGAAGTAGGGGCCACCAATCAAACCTGTCAGTAAACCAACAGGAATTTCAGCAGGTGCAACCGCAGTCCTCGCGACAGTATCGGCAATGAGTAATAACCCCGCACCGACGATAGCTGAACCTGGAATGAGCCAACGATGATCAGGCCCGAGCGTCATGCGAATGAGGTGCGGAACCACGAGGCCAACAAAACCAATAACGCCGCTCATAGCAACAGCACAACCGACTAACATGGCACTGAGGAATAATAAAATAAATTTGGTTCGTTCAACATTAAGCCCAAGGTAATGTGCATCTTCATCACCTAATTGCAGAATATTGAGTTTAGCGCCCTGCATTAGACAGATAGCACAAATAGGCAGAATCACTGAAGCTGCAATGGTCAATGACGTCCAGTCAACATTACCGAGTGTGCCCATCATCCATAAGCTGAATGTTCTTAGTTGTTGGTCATTGCTGATATAGCTAAGAACGCCAATGAATGACATGCACAGTGCATTGATAGCGATGCCTGCGAGAAGTAACTTTGCGAGGTTGCCATTTGATGAGCGATTTAAGCTAAAAATAATAAAAGAAACGGCTAGGCTACCAATAAAAGCGGCAGCAACATGGCCATACCCTTGCATCACGGTAGGTAATGAAACCGAGAAAACAATAAATGCAGCAACGGATAGGGCTGCACCGCTGCTGATACCGAGTAAGCTCGGATCTGCGAGAGGATTACGAAATAACCCTTGCATAATGGCACCAGACACCGCCAAAGCAAGGCCGACTAAAATGGCAATTAACACACGAGGAAGGCGGATATTCAGCCATATCTGCCAATCCGAGTCTGTGGCAGATGCCTGCCACAGTGCTTTTAATGAAAAGTTCATTGCGCCTGCATTCGACGCGATGAGAACTAAACCACCAAGTGCGAACAATAAAACGATAATCACCAAAAATGGGTTTTTAAAGCGACTCATTGGGATTTTTCTAATGCCTCACGTAGTTGTTTCATGACTTCAGGCGTACCTAAACTGAAGGTGAGCATGCCGACATCATCAACAACCAGAAGCGCTTTATTTTTCCCCGCGGGGGTCATTGACATTCCTTGTAATTTCCACACTTTTTCTATTCCTCCTAATGATTTAACCCCTTCTTTGGTGAAAATGATTAAATCGGGTTGGCTTGATAGCAAACCTTCTTGGGATAGAGGACGATAGCTGTCGAAGCTGCTCATGGCATTTTTTGCACCGACTGCGTTAATCACGCTGTCTGCCGCTGTGTGCCGTCCTGCCGCTAAAGGCATAACACCACCGTGGCTCATAATGAACAGGACTTTTTTATCGATAGGAGTTGTATTTACTTGGCTGAGCTGTTGGTTAAATTGATTAACTAATTGCTTTCCTTGCTCTGTTTTACCGACCACGTTAGCGATGGTGGTAATTTTTTCTGGAATGGCTTCTAAACTGGGTTTCCCTGTCACCTTAATAATTTTTACGCCACTTTTTTCGATTTGCGAGAGAGCCATTGAGGGTTTGGCTAACTCACTCGCAAGTACTAAAGTCGGGCGCATTGACAGCACGCCTTCTGCGTTAAGCATACGCATATAGCCTACATCAGGGAGCTTGGTGGCTTGCTCTGGGTGAAGGCTGGTGCTGTCACGGGCAACGAGCTGTTCCTGTGCTCCGAGTTCATACACAATTTCCGTCACATCACCCCCTAAGGTGACGATACGTTCTGCTGCATAAGAACCAAAAGAGATAAACAGCGTTGATAAGATTAGAAGCCATTGTTTCATAATAAGTTACCTATTTTAAATGCGGGGTAATGCGGTGACTTGTTGGCGCCATTGCTCTTGCTCTGGAGTCCCTTCCGTACGCTGCCCATACATTTGTGCGATTTGATTTCCTTGGTTATCGAAGACTTCAAGGCTAGTTACATGGCCATCTTGTGTTGGTTTACGTGTAACCCAGCATTCGGCAATCCCATTTTCAATCATGTGCAAGGTGAAATCAGGGTTGAAAATATTTAGCCACTTTAAGTCTGAACCTTCACTTTGATATGGCATGATTTTTTTGATTTCACCAGTAAAAATTTGCACACATCCGCGGTTACCCACAAAAATCATAATTTCGTTTTGATCTTTGAACGCCGTGTTAATCAGCTGATTGAAGGAATCATTAGGCACTTTCCACGCTAAATCATCGCTAACCGCAGCGAAAACTTGCTGGCGGCTGAGGTTGTTTTTCTTGAGCAGAACAAAGAACTGGTGAACGTCCGTCATGTTGCGCCACTCTTGCTCTAACTGTTGTTTCAGTTCTTCGCTGACGGGCTGATTAGTAAATGCAGCCGCAGGTTCGTGGGTTAACTCGGCATTGTCTGGCGTAGCGTATTTTTCAATCAGTGCTTGCCATGCCGCCATGTCCGTTTCATCGGTGGTGTAAACTTTATGTAGTGCATCACCTTGTTTATCAAAGAATTGGACACTATGACGTTCACCGTGCTTGCTGTCTTCTGTCAAAGCAAAGATAGCGTCCCAATGGCTGAAAAACATCCGTAAATCAAGGGCACGAGGGTTTAAAATCAAACCGCCATGGGGGCTAAATGTCGCATTGTCATAACGGCCAACTTGCTCATGAACCACGTACTCGTTACGGGTAATCGCTTTCACTTTTCCAACAGTGGCTAATTCTGTCAATAAAGTGGGGGCATCGACGTTTAAACGAACCGCTTTGTCGTGGCCAACACGACTATGCAGCAGTTGAGCTTCAGATACATTTAAATAAGCGGCGAGATCGCGAGCGTATTTGGCTTTGTTATCTGCTTTTGCTTGTTGGTAACGCTCGTAAAGTGCTGAATTCACGTTTATCTCCTTAATATTGTGTGAATTACCATTGGAAGCTGACAAGCAGCTTGGCATTACGTCCATCTTGAGGAATGCCTTGTGATGAGTAATATTCTTTATCAAAAGCATTGCCTAACACGACACTGGTTCCTAACCCTTTGAGTTGCCCGTCACCTTGGTAGCTGACGTAGAAGTCATGCACGGCATAGCCCGCTTGTTGCTCTGCTTTAGAGGCTTTATTGAATTCAGTATGGCGCGTAAATTCCCCTAACCAGCCCACGGAAAAACCGCTGTCTGAGATAGGCACGGCCAGATTACTGGTGACAGAATCAGGTTTAATTGATGTTATTGATTTTCCATTAGATTCATCTTTTCCTTCAGTATGGTTATAAGCCAAACTCCAGTTGAAATAGTCTGTTTTATAATCCATCGAGGCATCCCATCCCCAAATTTTGGCACGTTTAGTATTGATTGATGTTGTGTAGTTATTTTGCAGAACATATCTATCAACATTCACATATGTGTTTATGTAATCTTTCGCTTTGGTATCAAAATAGCTGGCTTTAAATTGCAGGTTATCGCGATCCGTCAATAAGTCATCGAAACGCAGACCAAAACCATATTCTGCAGTACGGGTTGATTCAGGTTTCAGATTAGGGTTTGGCTTCCATCTATTAACGATTGGCCCCATTTGGAAATGGACCTCGTCGTTATACATTTCCATCATAGAAGGGGCTCGGAAGGCTTCTGAATATGACGCAAATAGCATTGACCACTCTGTTGGTGTAATGCTAACGGCACCTTTAGATGACCATTTACCTTTTTTCACATCTTCATTGCCATCCGATGTGGCTTTATAATGGTCATAGCGCGTACCGACAATAAAGGAAACAGGTAAATCTTTTAGGCTAATTTCATCTTGTAAAAAGCCGGATGCAAAGGTGATGTCCGCATCGGGGAATTGGGTGGTGTTTGCATAAGGAGTTTGTTTTTGCTTATAAGCTTCACTGCCGTATGTCAGGTTGTGTGATGCTAATGGCAAGTCATAAAAGTTAGAGCGGTTATCAGCTTTTATGCCATAAGTTTTTTGTGTACGACCTTCATAGGGAGTTCCTTGGCCTTTTGCCGTGATATTAATATCGGAGTAATAAGGCGTGACTTTAAAATTTAGCCATTCCAGTGAGCCCGGTTTAATTTGATAAGTTATCTGAGCATCACGTTGGCGAGTGGTACGGTTAACTTTTAGATTGTCACTCCCTACATTAATTTCTTGCGGGTTTTTAGGCTCATTGGCATCGTTGTTGTAGTAACGCATTTGGCCTGATAATTTCTGTGCATCATCGATTTGCCATGTTCCTTTTGCGAGCAAGTTACCGATAGTTTCTTTGTTTTTCATGTCATCGCCATTACTCATGCGGACATTACCGGTTTCTTTGGTGACAAAGCTGAATAACCCATCAAGGTTATCACTACGTCCAAATGCGCTACCACCGAAACCGAAGCTATGATCGCCGGTAGCGGCTTCGGTAAAGACACGGAAACCGTGGTCTTGGCCTTCACGTAATAAGTCTTTGGCATCAACAGTTTCCCAAGCAATCACACCGCCCATAGCACCACTGCCATAAAGCAAAGCTGAAGGGCCACGGATGATTTCAACTTGCTTAATCAGTGCGGGGTCGATAAAGGTGCCATTGACATGGCCTGTATCTGTGCCTTGGCGAATACCATCAACTAAAGTCAAAATGCCGCGTCGATCAAACCCGCGCATATAAATATCTTGCCCATTCGCTCGGCTAGTTCCCGTGACGCCAATTCCGGGAACTTTGCGTAAAATGTCATTGACGGTGCTGGCCGTTTGCGTTTCAGGTGAATTATTTTTGATCACCGTGACCATCATCGGGGTTTCGAAGCTGTCTCGTTCGCTACCTGTCGCATAAACGGTCATCACATCATGATGGTTTTTTTTGGGTGTTGGCTCTGTCGTTTGTGCTTGAGCACTTGCTATCACGCCTAAGATGGCGCTGGTCAGGACTGACATTCGCAAAACAGGGGACATAATTGTGATACTCCATATAGTTTTTATCTGTATTAAGCAGAGTGAATTCGTATTAATTGATGACGATGCGTTGGTCTGGAGGACCTGAATTCGGTATGACACAGGAAAAATTGCATGTAAGTAGTGTCTGAACATAGCAAGAGGAGTAAACACATAATGAAAGTATAAAGCTGAGGTAATAGCAGACTACTGGTTTGTGTTCAGCAGGACTATTTAGGGTTTTGCACATGAAAGCGACCGCTGTGCGATAGTAAAGTATCGAGTGGCTATCCTTGCTAATTCGATATTTAGCGGTACAAATGTGGAATACAGACGTCAGTTTAAACTCCATAAGAAACCTTTTCCTATGTTTAGATTAAGCTGGCTGCCTGGATAACTGCTCTAGGTGGCTTGCGAATTAAGTTTTGGTGCGACTTACTTTGGGTATGGCTTACTTAGTTAAGATCAATTTACCGGTACGTGTTTGTCTCAATTGATAAAGCTCGCCATTATGTTGAATTGAGACCTTACCGGCAGGGCCCAATAATTGTTGGCTTTCTATCACGTCAGTTTTTACGGTGTGTTTTGCCGTTTCGACGGTATTTTCTGCAACTGGGGCTGTCATATTATTTACCATACTAAGTTTGTTGATAATCGAAATGATATTGAGAATGATTATCTTTAGAATGATTGCTAATATCAAGCAATTTTCACAATCAAACAACAAAAGAGCCACAAAAAACTAAGTTAGTACGAAAAAACAGCATTAATCTAGTGGAACCCCACTGACAAGGCTATAATTGAATTTCTCCATTCATTGCATGGGTGAATAAAATGAAAATATTACTTTTAGGTGCGACAGGCCTTGTGGGCAGCCATGTTTTATCATTGGCTCTGGCAGACTCTCGTGTGACTCAGGTGATAGCGCCAACACGACATGCATTAGTAGAACATGAGAAATTACAAGCACCTATTGTTGATTTTAATCATTTGCCTGACGAGGCTGCATTATGGGAAGTCGATGCTGTGATTTGTGCGCTGGGCTCAACCCTCAAAGCGGCGGGCTCGAAGGCGGCATTTCGCCAAGTAGACTACACCTATCCTTTAACCTGTGCGCAGCTGGCCAAAAAATGGCGTTGCCCAACATTTGTATTGACTTCAGCGTTGGGGTCAAATGCGAAGTCACCATTTTTCTATAGCCGAGTCAAAGGGCAGCTTGAACAAGATTTAATGTCACTGGGTTTTGATTCTTTAACTTTGGTTCGGCCGAATGTGATTGGTGGTGAGCGTGAACATACGCGTTTGGGGGAAGTCGTTGTGATACGAATTATTTCTTTTCTATCATCTATATTGCCCGCCAGTTGCCAAGTTAGCCCTGCAACACATATTGCGAAGGCATTATTTGAATCCGCAGTGAGCCCCACTAAAGGGGTTCATGTTATTTCATCTAAACAGCTTATATAACACTGGGTAGTTCATTTTTCTTTTGAATGTTATAGGGAAGAGATAAAAATATTCATTTCTTGATGAAGGTAACACTTTGTAATAAAACTGTAATAAAAATGTAACAATTAGGTGTTTTTACTTATTGTTGCCACTAAATTATTGTCATATTTTTGCCTGCTTGTACTTTTAGCCGGGGTTGAATATGTCAATATTTAAAGAACAACCAGATATACCAGTAACAATGTCGAAATCTGAAATCGACGCTAAATATAAATACTGGCGATTACACTTAATGATTGTCAGTTATATTGGCTATGCCGTTTTTTATTTCACACGCAAAAGCTTCAATTTTGTTATGCCTGAAATGCTAACTGATTTAGGTATTACAAAGGCCGATATAGGGATGGTTGGAACCGCATTTTACCTGACTTATGGGGCATCTAAATTCCTTTCTGGCATCATTGGTGACCGTTCAAATCCACGTTATTTTATGGGGATTGGCTTGATAGCGACAGGGGTTGTAAACATCCTGTTCGGGCTAACCTCCTCAATCAGTATGTTTATCGTGTTGTGGATGGTAAATGCATTTTTCCAAGGTTGGGGTTGGCCGCCTTGTGCAAAAATACTTAACACATGGTATTCACGTAATGAACGTGGGCTCTGGTGGGCCATTTGGAATACATCACATAATATTGGTGGCGCGATAATTCCAATTCTATCTGGCGGTGTCGCATTAGCCCTTGGTTGGCGCTATGGGATGATCATACCGGGAATTATTGCCATTGTGATTGGTATTGGATTATGTATTTTATTACGTGATAGGCCTCGGACAATGGGCTTGCCGACGGTTGGTGAATGGCGAAATGACCTTGAAGAATTAAAATATGAAGCCAAAGGGGCGGGTTTACCTTTAGGCAAAATATTGAACGAATATATCTTTAAAAATAAAGTATTATGGGTTCTTGCTATATCATATGCGGTGATTTACATCGTCAGAACAGGGATAAATGACTGGGCAAACCTGTATTTAATTGAAGAGCACGGTTTTAATTTATTGTCGGCCAATGCTGTCGTCATGATGTTTGAAATTGGCGGTTTCTTTGGTGCAATTGTTGCAGGATGGGGCTCCGATTTAATCTTTAAAGGAAACCGTGCGCAAATGAATGTTATTTATGCGCTCGGAATTATTATCACGTCATTCTGTTTATGGATTGTTCCTGTTGATAACGAATATGTATTTTCTTTCTTATTCTTTATGACCGGGTTCTTCATTTTTGGTCCTCAATTCTTGATTGCGATGGCAGCCGCTGAAAACTCGCATAAAAATGCCGCAGGAGCATCAACAGGGTTTGTTAGCTTGTTTGCGTATATAGGGGCATCAATCGCGGGGTATCCATTGTCAATCGTCATTGAAAAATACCAATGGAATGGCTTCTATTCCTTGCTATTAGTCTTATCCATTTTCTTAATTTTAATGTTAATTATTGCAATGATAATGACGAAGAAAAAAGTCAGTGTAGAAGGCTAGTACAGCGTGATTTATGAATGACAGAGCCCACAAATGTGGGCTTTTTACTTTCGAAGGTTACCCCTGAATCTGCGCTAATGAACCATATAAATCATAAAGCCTCTCATATTCATCTTGCTGATAAAATCGAATTTTATCCCAGCAAAATTGCTTAGCGACTTCTACAGTAAACCGCATGGCATCGATTAACTCGCTTTCATAACTTGCGCCTGTTTCACTGCCGGGAACAATCGACTTAGCCGTAATGGCAAGGCCAACAACAGGTGCCTGTGTTGCAATATGCGGTTGCATTATAGAATTAAAGTGATAAACACCGTTATCATAAGGAGAAATGTCTTGTGTGGTGATAGGAAACGTCTTTGCCACATCTCCTGTTGCATACTCCAGTAAGCGTACTAAATCAGGTGCGACGCGTAAAATATAGCCTTGCTTAGCCGTGGGAGAAATAGCAATCCCTCGCTGCTTAATGATGCTGTTTCCCTTTGATGTATCGATGGATAAAATAGCATCCATCTGTTTATCGACTTCATATTGGTTCATGGTATTGGATGAAACTGGCATTCCCATAAAATCGACAGGGTCATGAGGCGTAATCGAAACATGCGTGGCGATATGAGAGCTAATTATTACGTCCCCTTTGAGGGTTTGCCCCTTTGCTGCCATATCCAACAACTTCATCGCGCTGGCAAAAGCGACAATTGACCCATCTGCATCAGAAACTATCCCAATACGACTCGGCTGTGCCTGCTGTGCACCTAAACGACCGATAATGCCTAAAGTCGGGTAAGCGCCTCCACGGTGTTTGCCCTCAGAGCCTGGGATCAATACTTTTATAAAATGGCATAACTTACTCGTATCCTCTGGGGATTCATAAGGAATAGAAATAACAGTGATGATGGCATCACTTGAGCCAACAGAATGAAGTAGCGCTGCCATTTTTTCGCCATCAACATCAGGGGTGTCTAATAAGTCATAAACTTGGCTTAGATAATTCAAAGACATTATTGCACTCCTTTAATCATATTTAATTTGAATGGCTTGTTGGTAGCAATTTCTTCAATCTTATTAGGTCCCCGTAACCATAAGGCATTTTGCTCACCTAAAATGGTGCCATGGTCGTTTTCAATAAATAATGCAGTACCTTCATACAGTGCGATCAACTCTTCCATGGGGTTAATCGTTAAAAACTCATTTAACCGCTCTTCACGGCTTTCTCCATTATGGCCAACCGGTTTACCAGAAATAAAATGCGGATTAATTTGAAATGGGCAAATATTCAGTGCATTAAATGTAGGGGGTTGGATAATTGGCATATCATTGGTGGTGCGAATACTCGGTGTTGCAACATTACTGCCTGCACTCCATCCCATATAGGGAATGCTTTCGTATTTAACTCGTTGTGAAATCAGCTCTACTATGTTTGCATCATATAGGCGTTTTAATAAAGCAAAGGTATTTCCGCCACCAATAGCAATCGCTTGTGCTTGTTTAACTGCCGCAACAGGGTCGCTAAAGTGATGAATTGATGTTAACTCATAACCTAAAGCATTAAATACTGGTTTCACAATCGCTTCAAAATCATCAAAACTGAATGTAACTGCAGCATAAGGAATAAATAAAATACTTTGTTTTTTGTGTTGTAATAAACGATGGATTTGTTCGTCCGCATGTTGTAAATAATTCATATTCCCCATACGTGAGCTGCTCATTAATAACGCATTAGTCATTGCTATATTCCTTTTTGATTTCTTTTATTGAGTTAATTAATAAATCAATCTCTTTTTCACTATTAAAATAATGAAGTGATAAGCGAGCCATTTTTTCTATTTGATAGAACTCTAATATCGCGGTTGCCATAAAGTGACCTGATTCAATAATGATATTTTTAGCTTCTAATTTTTGCATTAATAAATCAGAGGGAATTCCGTTAATATTAAATGGAATTATTCCTATTCTCTGGTGGCTATTATTAGGACCATAATTTTCGACACCAAAAAGTTGAGATAATTGCTGCATTGCATATTGAGTAAGTGTTTGGTTACGTTCCTCAATTTGCTCAATACCGATATTTACTGCATAGTCTAAAGCCGAATCTAAACTAATAATAGCCGGAATATTTGGGCAACCCGCTTCAAAACGTTTTGCCGTTTGAGGCAGAATAATGTTCCCTGTTTGTGGGTCAATTGAGCTATTCCACCAACCGACCAGTGTGGGGGATAATGATGGGACCAGTGGTTCACGAACAAAGAGAATGCCACTGCCTTCTATAGCTCTCAACCCTTTTCGGCCACATGATGACATAAAGTCACATTGCCATTTTTGAACATTAACGTTATACATTCCAATGGCTTGTGAAGCACTAATATGGCTAAGTACACCATGCTTTCTGGCTATCTCACAAATAGCCTGCACAGGTTGAATTACCCCAGTTATGTTAGATAGCGCAACGAAACTGATGAGCTTTGTCTTAGAGGTTATCGCTTGCTCGATAGATTCAGGTGAAAGGACACCATAGCTATCCGCACTCACCTTAATAATTTTTATTCCTTTTTCATGCGCTAACAGTTGCCAAATTGCAATATTGCTGAGCATCTCAGTATCAGGGATTATCACTTCATCGCCAGCTTTCCAAGAAACACCTCTAGCAATCAAACTGATAGATTCTGTACCATTTTTGGTAAATGCAATTTCACTGGGCTTTGCTCCGATAAATGCGGCCAACTTTTTTCGACAAATTTCAACTTGCTCATAAGTTTGCTTGCGGAAGCTCGGTAAATAAATCCCTTGCTCTGCGGTTTTATCAAGATAGCGCTTTACTGCGTCTATTACTGGTTTGGGCGGTGGTGCCGCGGCTCCCGTATCAAAATAAGCGTAATGTTGTGAAACTAGCGTGTCTTTTTGCACTTGCGACCAGATATTCGTCATTATTATTTCCTATAAAATTATTTAGCCCAGAAGGAAAGTAGCTTCGCTTTGAGGGTTGGCAGGAAAGCTTTAGCCGTGGAGTAAAGAGCATCGCCGGCAATAAGCCCACCAGCGAAAGTTGAAATTTTATCGGAACTGATATTGAAGAAACGCTCAATGATAATTCGAACTGCGAGTGCGGTAAGAACAGTCCAACCTGCAATAGGATAGTTAATCATTAAGCCAGTTGAGAAGAGTACGCCAATCTGATTTTTAGCACCGCCAATCAACTGAATGATGGCTCCCGGTATGGCCCACAATAGCAACATCATCGCCACATTTGAGGAGCTTCCTGCTTGGATAGTAGCAGCATAAAGCCTTGATGCAGGAACGATTTTGTCTTGTTCGAAATAAAAATCGTAGGTAAGCGCAACCACCACCAAGGCGCAGAAAAAACCGATAATAGCGGCAAAATATTGTTGTTTTCTTCCATAATGTTCTGCAGATTGGTTTTTACCATAACCGCGGATCATAAACCCCGTTTTTAGGTCAAAACCCATATCGGCAAAAGCAGGGCCTGTCGCGGCACAAAAACCGACTAAAACAGCTAATGCTTCAGGAGGGAACCCCAGTAAAATGCCAATCATCAATGAGATAAGAGCTGCTGCAGTTGCAGGAAACCAGCCAGAATGCATTGCAGCCATACCCACAATCATCTCTTGGATTAAAGCGGCTAAGGTCGCAAAAATGAGGAACCCAATAAGTTGCGGCAATGTCATAGTGGCAAATATTTGGCTAATAAATGTGAGTGCTAACGCGGTTAAAAAGTAGAAAATTGCCCCTTTGATTAAGGTTGACTTGATACGTTTGCTACTTTGGCGTAATTCATCACTCTCCTCGTTTTGTTGCTGACTATCTTTCTTGTTGCGAAATACAATGGCTCCGATTTGGATTAAGGCGACGATACCTGCACCAATCATCACACCATGTGGGACATAGTTTTCATATAAATTATAAGTAATTAGCCCTGACTCAGAAAAACCACGAATAAGTAGTCCAACAGCAAACATGAATAACGCGAAAATACTGCCAATCAACGCGATCCCTGCGGATGCCATTGGGATACCAAAACCTGCACCGATGGCTCCAGCAGCAAAGCCTGTCAGCAATGCGCCAAGACGCTTTCCACCTTTATTTCCTGCCCATAAAGTTTCTGCGGTGGCAACACCAGCAGGCCAAGAAGCGCTGGCAGGATAGGCGCGGGTATTAAACAAACCATATAAAATCGTGCCATCAATGATAATCGCAACGAAAGCCCCAGCCATCATCGGATAAATTAATTCAGGCATACCCAACACCCAAGGTACACCGATGGCAACCATTAACCCATTTGCTGCAGCAAAGGTTGCTGCAGAGATGCTGGTTTGAATTAAATTTTGTGCATCTATAAATTTAAATGATGCGAAAATAGAAAGCGGGACACGAGATAATAAAATGGCGAGAACAGCTCCGATAATTGATGTGTTTGCGGAGATACCTAGTGTGACAATAATCTGAATGCCAATAATAGCACCAACAAAAAATAATATAATTATTGCGATGAGTAGTGCTGGGGAAAAAATAGATACACGTACCTCAGTATCATTTTTATCATGAGATATATTCATAGAGTTACCTATTTTATTTTAATAATTAATAACTGCTTTTTATTTTATTAATTTCACCATAGGTTTAAAATATGGCAGATAATTTACTGGCTGTGGATTTTAATAATGGGTAATACTCGGTTAAATTTTTACTTTGGCTTGATGCTGCAATGCATAACGAGCCTAATACTCCTTTTTCAAAAGAAAATATAGGAACGGATAACCCTTGTGTTCCTGCTAAATAAGCTTCTTTTGAATATGCATATCCTTCTTCAGCATAGAGACTTAATTGCTTTCTTAATAAGGTGTTATTTTGCAAATTATGTTTAGAAATATATTCATCGATATAAGAAATATCCATTGAGCTTAAAATTATTTGTGTAAATGGGGCTTCATGTAAGCTCAACGCTTCTCCTTCTTTAGATGTAAAGCGGATAAGATGGTCACTTTCTAAAATGAAATTACAAATAGCGATATCATTGTAACGGCGATAAATAAATATGGTTTCATGTGTTTTATCAGCGAGAGGGCGTAGGTAGTCACTCGCTAATTGTGAAAAATGGCGTGTGTTATTGGCTAAATGACCGATTTCAATACACCGCAAGCCTAATAAATATTCTTTATTCTTATTTTTTTGTAAGAAACCTTGCTCTTCTAAAATATTAAAACCCCGCTGTATGACGGAAGGGCTCTTATCAAGATGACGAGCTAACTCACGCACTCCCCATATGGGCTTGTTGATTGAAAAGCAATCTAACAAGGTTAATACGAATCCAGCAGATTGTAGTCGGTTATTCATAGCTTCCCCTGTTTGTAATCAATTGACTTAGCACTATTGTTATATTTTTGTTCCTGATGCAGGAACAGTGTGCCGCTTTGTAATACAAACATATTTAGATGAAACAATATGCAAAGTAAATGATTTGTTGCATCCGTGTTAAGTTGGTCACTAAAACAGTTCTTATTATTTATCTTTTTTTCTTGGTTTTGCTGTAATTATTTGAAATTAATCTATTTTTTTTGGTTTTTAGCTGTTCCTGTTAGCGAAACAATGGAAAAGACGCAAATAGATAAATAAGTTATTGGTGAGAACAGGAGAATTTGTTTAGCTTGAATGATCTTTTCCTGATGCGGTTCATTTTATGTGAGAAATAGGCTATTTTATAATTTTGTGTAAACGTTTACACTAAGTCGAGATTGATCACAGAATCTTATCCCAACTCGTTGTTATACTCCGTAGCAATGACACGTTGGAAGACAGAATGTAATTTAGGCTGTATTGGGGGGAAAGAGATGCAACAGGTTGAAATACTCGTTACAGGCGGGCTTGGATATATCGGTAGTCATACTTGTGTTCAATTAATAAAGGCTGGGCTATCGCCAGTTATTATTGATAATTTGTGTAATGCAAAGCGAGAAGTGCTTAATCGTATTGAGGCATTAACCGGTGTACGTCCGGTGTTTTATCAATGTGATGTCCGCAACGAGCAACAACTAGCATCTGTTTTTTCTTCTCATCAATTTCATTCAGTTATTCATTTTGCAGGGCTAAAAGCGGTTGGAGAATCAGTAGAAAACCCCCTTAAATACTATGATGTTAATTTTAATGGAACATTGGTATTAATGCGCTGTATGCAAAAAGCGAACGTGAAAAGTTTGATTTTTAGTTCGTCAGCCACGGTATATGGCGAACCCAGTTGTTTACCTATCACTGAAACGTTTCCAACGGGTAATACACAAAGCCCTTACGGCACGAGTAAATACATGGTTGAGCGTTGTTTATCTGATGTATTTCACTCAGACCCGTCATGGTCATTAACATTATTACGCTACTTTAACCCTGTTGGTGCCCATCCATCGGGTTTGATGGGAGAAGACCCGCAAGGGATCCCAAATAACTTAACGCCTTATATTACCCAAGTTGCGGTGGGAAAAAGAGAAAAACTGGTGATTTATGGAAACGATTACCCTACGGTAGATGGAACGGGGGTTCGTGATTACATTCATGTCATGGATTTAGCAGATGGCCATGTTGCCGCCCTGCAAGGGGTTGGAAATCAAGCTGGATTACATTGCTACAATCTAGGCACGGGTAACGGCACCAGTGTTTTGCAAATGTTACATGCATTTGAAAAAGCAGTTGGAAAAACCATCCCTTATGTGATTGAACCCCGTCGTGCTGGGGATATCGCAGAATACTGGTCCACACCGGAAAAAGCGTACCGCGAACTCGGATGGCAAGCGGAGCGAACCTTAGAGGATATGGCGGCTGACAGCTGGCGTTGGCAATCAAAAAATCCCAATGGTTATGAGGTTTAGGAGATAAATAATATGAATACAATGCCATTTAACCCTTCGGATTGCCCTCATCGTCGCTATAACCCATTAACGGGGCAGTGGGTGTTGGTGTCTCCTCATCGAGCAAAACGGCCGTGGAGTGGTAAAGATGAAAAGCCATCAATAGAGGATTTACCTCAATATGATGAGCATTGCTTCCTTTGCCCAGGTAATACACGGGTTTCCGGGGAAGTGAATCCTAACTACCAAGGGACTTATGTCTTCCAAAATGACCATGGTGCATTATTAGCACAACCCTGCGCCCAACCTGATAATCAATCTGAATTGTTTCAATCACAATCGGTGAGTGGCGTTAGCCGGGTGATCTGTTTTTCACCTGACCACAGTAAAACGCTGCCAGAGCTGTCTGTATCTGAAATTGAAGGCGTTGTCGAGACATGGCAGCAACAAATCGCTGAGTTAAGTGAGCATTATGCTTGGGTTCAGGTTTTTGAAAATAAAGGGGAAATAATGGGGTGCTCTCAACCTCATCCTCATGGACAAATTTGGGCGAGTGATTTTTTACCAAATGAAATTGCACGCAAGGACCATTTTCTTGCGCAATATTACCAACGCCATGGCCGTAATTTATTGATTGATTACATTAAAGCTGAACAACAAGATGGCTCACGTATTGTTGTCGAAACTGAAGAGTGGATTGCACTTGTCCCTTATTGGGCGGCTTGGCCATTTGAAACCATGCTATTACCGAAACGACACATTCGCCGTATGGATGAAATGAGTGAAGCCATTCGCGCAGACCTTGCTGTTGCGCTAAAAAAACTCACAAGCCGTTACGATAATCTATTTCACTGTTCTTTCCCATATTCAATGGGATGGCACTTTGCGCCTTTTATGAATGAAAGCCAAGGCATTGAACATTGGCAATTACATGCCTTGTTTTATCCACCATTATTGCGCTCAGCGACAGTAAAAAAATTCATGGTGGGGTATGAAATGTTAGCGGAAACCCAGCGAGACCTCACACCAGAACAAGCCGCACAACGTTTGCGTGATGTGAGTGACTGCCATTATAAGCAAAGCTAAACCGCTAAATAATTTATCAAATTACAATTAACTTAGCTGTTTGCTGGGTTAAGCAAATTATGCATTAAGGATAATTAAAAATGGAAACGTTAAAGCAAATTGTTGCCACGTCGTTTGAAAAAACCTTTGGCTATCAACCTGAAGTTTATGTTCAAGCCCCAGGGCGCGTGAATATTATCGGTGAACATACGGACTACAATGATGGTTTTGTTTTACCTTGTGCCATTGACTACCAAACGATGACCGCAGCGTCAAAACGTGATGATCGTATAATCCGAGTCGTTGCAGCTGACTACCATAATGAGTGCGATGAATTCAGTTTGGATAGCGAAATTGCATTTTTGCCTGAAAAAATGTGGGCAAACTATATTCGCGGTGTTGTGAAGTTTCTGTTACAACGCGGGTTTTCATTTAACGGTTGCGATATTGCTGTGAGTGGAAATGTACCGCAAGGGGCTGGTTTAAGTTCTTCTGCCTCACTCGAAGTCGTGATTGGGCAAACACTGAAAGCATTGTATCAATTAGATATTAGTCAACAAGATATCGCACTTAATGGCCAACAAGCTGAGAACCAATTTGTCGGTTGTAACTGCGGCATTATGGACCAACTTATTTCAGCGTGTGGTGATGAAGGCCATGCTCTATTGATTGATTGCCGCAGTTTGGCACTATTTCCTATTTCCATACCTGATGACTTAGTTGTGATGATAATTAATTCAAATAAACAACGCGGCTTGGTTGGAAGTGAATACAATACGCGTCGCCAACAATGCGAAGAAGCCGCTAATTTGTTTGGGGTGAAAGCGTTACGCGATGTCACTTTTGATGAGTTTTTGCAGAAGCAACATCAATTATCCCCTATCGTTGCCAAGCGAGCTAAACACGTGATCAGTGAAAATGAACGTACTTTGGCGGCAGCAAAAGCATTGACACAGAATGACTTATTGCAGCTAAGCGAGCTAATGGCGCAATCACATATTTCTATGCGTGATGATTTTGAAATTACAGTTCAAGAAATTGATACTCTAGTGGATATCGTTAAGTCCGTTTTAGGTGCTCAAGGCGGGGTGCGAATGACTGGCGGAGGCTTTGGTGGTTGTGTGGTGGCATTAATGCAGCAACAATGTGTGCAGCCTGTGATTGACGCAGTAGAAGCGCAATATCAGAAAGCGACAGGTTTGCAAGCCGATATTTATGTTTGCCAACCAAGCTCAGGCGCGAGTGTGGTGCGTTAAAACTAAACTAATATATTGAAAAAGTTGAGATAAAATGCCGTTTACTCAAGAGAAAGACCCGACATTAGGTACGCCCAAAGTCATCGCGTTGACCAATAAAAATGGAATGGAAATTACCCTGACAAGTCTAGGGGCAAGTTGGATGAGTTGCATTTTGCCGCTAGCGAGTGGAAAACGGGATGTCGTTTTAGGCTCACCGAATGTGGATAAACACACAGAGCAGGACGTGTACTTGGGCGCAACAGTAGGGCGTGTGGCTAACCGTATCGCAAATGCACGTTTTTCCATTCACGGTGAAAATTATTCAGTATCAGCCAATCAAGGAGCGCATTGCTTACATGGTGGGAAAGATAATTTTAGTTATCGGATTTGGGCGGTTTCGCAACTGAGTGCTCAACAGGTTATTTTTTCACTCACCTCACCGGATGGTGACCAAGGTTTCCCCGGGGAATTAAAGGTTGAGGTGAGTTATGAATTAACGGATGAAAATCAAGTGATTATCCGTTATAAACACCAAACCACGAAGGCCTGTCCTGTAAACTTAACCAACCACACTTACTTTAATTTGGCGGGGGAAGGTAGCGAAAAAACGGTGTTAGATCACGCTCTTACTATACACGGCGATTATTATTTACCTACAGATAAAGCAGGGATCCCGAGTGGAGATTGGCGTGATGTTACGGGGAGTTATTTTGATTTTCGCCAAAGCAAACTCATTGGTCGTGATTTTCTACAAGATAGTGACCAAGTTGCGGCTGGGGGCTATGACCACACTTTTGTGCTTGATTCAGCCTGTATCGATGGGCGCAAATCAGTGGCATCGTTGAGCGCTCCTGAGGGAGACGTAAAGATGAATATTTTTACAACGATGCCCACCATGCAGCTTTATACAGGGAATTATTTAGTTTCAGTGGCAGGTAAAACCAAATTGTATACGCCTTTTTCCGGTGTGGCATTTGAAACGCAGTTTCCACCCGATGCCGTTAATCACCCCGAATGGGGAGAGCGATACAGCCCAATTTCACAGCCTAATCAAATTTATTGCAGTGAAACCTGTTATCAATTTATTTTCTAAATCTATATATCATTAACACCGCATTTAAGCGGTGTTTTCTTTTTTGCACCATAAACCGATTATTTTAATTTAAATAATTTTAATATGCGTTATGCCATTGTTTTTAATTCTAGCGCATTGTTTAATAAGCCATCCTAATTGTAGAGGTATACGATGGCGACAATCAAAGATGTGGCAAAAGAAGCAGGTGTTTCGGTTGCAACTGTTTCTCGAGTGATTAACCAATCACCGAAGGCGAGTCAAGCTTCTATTGTCTCAGTAAAGAGTGCAATGAATAAGCTGGGTTATCGCCCCAATGCCGCTGCTCGTGCTCTTGTGAACCAAAGTTCAAATACCATTGGGGTGTTAGTTAACGATGTTTCCGACCCTTTTTTTGGCGTTATGGTCAAAGCCGTTGATGGCGTAGCGCATAAAAACGGTAAACATATTCTGATTTGTAATGGTTACCATAATGCCAAGGAAGAGCGCCAATCTATTGAGCTATTGATCAACAACCGCTGTGATGCCTTGGTGATCCACTCGAAAGCCCTTGATGATGCAGAACTGCTGCAATATGCGAAAGAAGTCCCAAGTATGGTACTAATAAACCGCCATATTGATGAAATTGCAACCCGTTGTATTTCATTAAATAACTACAAGGGCGCCTATTTAGCAACAGAACATCTCATTCGACATGGACATACTAAAATTGCGTACATTTCTTCAAATCACCAAATTGAGGATGCCGTGCAGCGTTTACAGGGTTATCGAGATGCGTTAAAAAATAATGGCATTCAACTGTCTGATAGTTATATTGAATATGGTACGCCTTATGGAGAAGGCGGGGAGCAAGCGATGACTAACTTGCTGATAAAATCACTCGAAATCACAGCGGTCGTGGGTTACAACGACTTTATGGCTGCGGGAGCCATCGCGGTATTAGATGAAAATGAAATTCACTCACCAGAACAGGTCTCAGTCATTGGTTTTGATGATGTGTTGATTGCCCGCTATATCCATCCACGCTTGACAACTATTCGTTATCCTATCCAAATGATGGCAGAAAAAGCCACTCAACTAGCGCTCTCTTTAGCAAGAGGGGAAAAAACGACAGGTGAAAGTTTGATTTATTCTCCGACATTGGTTCAACGTAATTCAGTTAGGCCTTTGCACGCCTAATTATTTTATAGTCCATAGAATGACGAAAAAAAATGTAAACGTTTTCATTTGTATTTGATGAACTTCACGAATTTATTATAAAACAGGTTTGTTCTCGCCACTTTCTCTCTACTTCTCAGTTATTTTTTGTATTGATTCCGGCTATTTAGCTTACTAAGTTAATATTTTAGATGATATTGTGAAAATATGTGATTCATTTAACGGTGATATTTTGTGGTAACGTTTACACTTGCTTTGTTATCACTTGGCGAAGGAATTTGACTATGCAAACTGAAGGGGTTGGGTTAAGCACATTAGATTACGGAATATTCATTCTGTATGTGCTTGTCATTATTAGTGTTGGTCTTTGGGTTTCTCGAGATAAAAAAGGGCAAAAGAAAGGTACAAAAGACTATTTTCTAGCAGGAAAAACATTACCTTGGTGGGCAATTGGTTCTTCATTGATTGCGGCAAATATCTCAGCAGAGCAGTTTATTGGTATGTCGGGCTCTGGCTTTTCAATAGGTTTGGCTATCGCGTCCTATGAATGGATGGCAGCACTAACACTGATTATTGTCGCAAAATACTTTATGCCAGTGTTTATTGATAAAGGCATTTTTACTATTCCAGAGTTTGTTGAAAAACGTTTCAATAAAACGTTAAAAACGATCTTAGCCGTGTTCTGGCTGGCATTATTTATCTTTGTTAATTTAACTTCAGTTCTTTATTTAGGGTCGTTAGCACTACAAACAATCCTAGGTATCCCAATGCATTATGCTATTTTTGGCTTAGCATTATTTGCAGTGATTTACTCTCTTTATGGCGGGCTGTCTGCGGTTGCGTGGACGGATGTTGTACAAGTTTTCTTCTTAATTTTAGGCGGCTTTTTAACCACAATAATGGCGGTAAGCTATATTGGCGGTGATGCGGGGTTATTCGCAGGTATGAGCCGTATGGCAAGTGAAGCACCCGCGCATTTTGAAATGATTTTAAGCCAAGACAACCCACAGTTTAGTAATTTACCCGGTATTGCAGTGTTAATTGGTGGTTTATGGGTTGCCAATTTATATTACTGGGGCTTTAACCAATATATTATTCAACGCGCATTAGCCGCTAAGTCTATTAATGAAGCGCAAAAAGGCTTGGTTTTTGCCGCATTTCTTAAACTCATTGTCCCAATCCTTGTTGTCGTACCGGGTATTGCGGCATTTGTGATTGTTTCTGACCCTGCATTACTGGCGGGATTAGGAACGATGGCACAAGAACATATACCAACACTGGCCCAAGCGGACAAAGCTTACCCATGGTTAACTCAGTTCTTACCAGTAGGCGCTAAAGGGGTCGTGTTTGCGGCATTAGCTGCGGCTATCGTCTCTTCTTTAGCTTCCATGTTGAACTCAGTGGCAACTATTTTCACCATGGATATCTACAAAGAATACATTGCTCCATCAACCGCGGATCATAAATTAGTGAATGTCGGGCGGATTAGTGCAGTCGTTGCGTTAATCGTTGCATGCTTTATCGCCCCATTACTGGGTAACATTGGACAAGCTTTCCAATATATTCAGGAATATACGGGGTTAGTTAGCCCAGGTATCTTAGCCGTATTCTTATTAGGTTTGTTTTGGAAGAAAACTAATGCGAAAGGGGCGATCATCGGTGTGCTGCTCTCAATTCCGTTTGCATTATTCTTAAAACTGATGCCGTTAGGTATGCCATTCCTAGACCAAATGATGTACACCTTCTTCTTTACTGCGGTTGTGATTGGCTTAATTAGCCTGACAACGGCAAAAGACGATGACTGTGAGGGTGCAATTATCCTAACGTCCGAAACGTTTAAAACGTCGAAAGGTTTCAATATTGCGTCATACGCAATTATGGTTATCTTGTGTGTTCTATATGCACTGTTCTGGTAACGAAATACATCGAACAAGCTGATAAGTAAAATGATAGCATAAGGCGGGAAAGGTAACTCCCGCCTTATTTTTTTGCGTTTGTTAAGCGCAATAATGGCTTATCATAAACACTGAAATCAGACTAACTATCTATTGCCCCGAACCCCACGAGAAAAAGCTATCTCACCTATAATTCAATTTTATCTATGAGAAAGCTTTCAGAGCAGTAAAAAGATTGCGATTAACGTTTAAATGACAACGTTGCTACCGCCACACTTTCATCACATCGCTCACTATTTTCAAATGGTTGCTTATACTTAGTTAACAACATCCATTCACCGGCAGGTAAATGTTTAACGGAAATAATGCCATTATTATTACTCGTCACTGAATACTCCGCTGTATGTGGCGGGTGCTTTGATTCGTTATTAGCGGTATGACTATGGTTATGACTATTTTTAATATACTCAGCAGAATCTATTTCAACTTGACTATAACTAAGTGGCTTACCACGGTAAAAAACCTGAAATAAATCTACCTGCTCATTTTTAGAAAAAATATTATTAATTGGAACTATTTCTAATTCTTGTCCTATTGGTTTAAAGATATAACTATCTAATTTGATATTACCGTCACTCACTATCGTTTTAGCGAATTTAACGCTAAACTGGCAATAGCTCGCTTGTTCTGCTTGTTGCTTATTTAATGGCCGCCACCCCTTCTTAGTTCTAGACCAAAACATCGGTTTCATATTTGTTGATATAATGAAATTATCGGCATTCTTTAGATTTTGCTTATATTCATAAACATAATCTGCTCCTGTACTTTCTAATGGTTCACTTCCTTGTTCTGTCGTTATTTGCGGTAATACAAAGTAATCCTGTCGATTAGGTAAACGTCCTTTCGACGGGAAATCATGGCCATAGCCAATCTCAGCAATAATACGGTCGCTTATTGGCTTAGCTGTGAGCCAAACATCATGAGCGGACGCTATAGATGTCATCAACAATGTGGATAAACTAATCGTAATTAATTGGTATTTCATTTCAGTATTCCTATTTACCATTGGTAACTAACAAAAACATTAACAGAGCGGCCCGCAATAGGAGCACCTTGAATTGAATTCGCTTGCTTATTTAATGCATTATCTAAAACTAACGCAGCTGTTACGCCTTTTAGATTTTCGAGAGGTTGATAATCCACAGAAAATGTATTTAAAACATAGCCTGCTTGAGTGTCTGTGCCTGTTTTCACATGGCGAGCTGGCGCGACAAAAGTGCCTCGCCAACCGACGGATACTCCACTGAGTGATGTGGGTATTTCTAGAGAAGTGACCACCGTATCAGGACTTAAATTTCCTAACCATTCACGATTATTTGCATCAATTCCTTCAGTATGGTTATAGGATAGGCCTAATTTGAAATCACGATGTTCATAACTTGATTGGATATCCCATCCCCAAATTTTTGCTAACGCGACATTATTTGCATAGGTAATTCCCTTTTTTCTATCGACATGCGTTGCTATATAATTTTTCGCATGGGTATTAAAGTAGCTGCCTTTCAGTTCGATGTTATCTCCATCAGAGAAAATAGAATCAAATGTCAGTCCTACCCCAATCTCTTGTGAATTATTAGTTTCAGGTTTTAAGTTTGGATTTGGTACCCAATAATTAGGTTTCCCTCGTGAGTAAAAATGTAATCCATCACGATACATTTCTTCCATTGTGGGCGCCCGAAAGGCTGAGGATGCGGAACCAAATTGCATCAGCCAATCGGTTGGATTTAATACAATTGCGGCTTTTGGCGAGTAGTTGCTAGCAGTTAAATCACCATATTTTGAATTGCTACTTTGATAATGGTCATAACGAGTACCAATGATAAAAGTCATTGGTAAATCACGTAATGTAATCTCATCTTGGATTAGCCCTGAGTAAAAATTGATTTTCCCATCAGGGTAGACGGTTTCAGTACCTGAAGGTTGGTGCTTTTGATGATAAAATTCGCCACCTACAATAATTTGTTGACCAAATAATGGCGATTGGATCACACTCGTATTTGTTATTTTTGTTCCATAACTTGTGCTATTGCGGTGTTTACTTTTTTGTCCCGCAGGTGTTGAATGAACATCCACTTCAGAAGAATAAAGCCGTGTATTCAAATCAATTAAGCCTGAATAAGTAGGGTTAAAATGATAATTCATTTGTATATCACGCTGAGTAATATTGCGGTGATAGTATTCTGAATTATCAACACTGGGGCTAGTGACTGTTGGGTTTCCGGGTTCTTTTGATTTACTACTATAGTGTTTGATGCTGCCGCTTATACTTTGGTTTTCGTCAATCGCATATTCACCTTTGGCAAACAAACTATTATTTCCCTCATCATTTGGTGCTGAGTATCCATCTCCTTGATAAATATTACCTCGCTGGCGTTGACTCAGCGAAAGCAAGCCATCAAATTGTGCTGTTCGCCCATATGCCATCACACCTGTCCCATAGCTATGGTCCCCTGTTGCCCCTGCGGTAAATACGCGAAAGCCATATTTTTCGTTACCATTCAGAAAATCTTTTGCATTTACAGTACGATAATCAATGACTCCCCCAAGTCCACCGCTACCATACAAACTTGACATAGGTCCCCTGACAACCTCAACTTTTTGGATTAAAAATGGGTCGACAAATGTCGCACTTCCCTTATCCATTCCAGTGTCCTGTTTCACGCCATCAACCAGAACTAAAACCCCATTTTTGTTATAACCCCGTAAGTTAAATGTTTGCCCATTAGTACGACCTACGCCAACTTCACTGAGCCCCGCGATCCCTTTTAACAGTCCCCCTGCAGTCATTGAGGTATAAGTTAATGCCGTATTGTTGTGTACTACATTAACGATGGAAGGTGCTTCAAATTGTTCCGTTTCTATACCTGTTGCTGTGACAGTAATTGTTGAGTCTTTTGCAGTAGAAACGGCAAAACTCGAATTATGGCTCCCTAGAAATAAAATAAAAAAAGTTGCTAATGCTGTTGTTCTCATTAATAAACCCAATATAGATCCGATACGTGAAAGTTATGTTATAACATAACAATATAACTTCAAGTTTTTCTCTCTAATTATTTTGAAATTATTATTTTGGATTTTGCTGCCGATACCACGCTAATTCTCTAATTTTGTTGTGTATCAGCTAATTATGGGTAAGATCACATTGGACATTAAAGCGAATGTTTCAAAAAGAATTTCAGCGGTAGCCGCCCAAACCCATCTGATTTTATGAGATAATCTTCTTCATACCTATTTTGTATACATTATCGGCAGCTGGCGTAAAAACAATCAACACTAACTCAGTGCTCTCCGATAATAACTGATAAGAAAAGAGAATCTATCGACATGGCAAAATCACCCGCGAAAAAACCAACCAAAGGCTTTGAAGAAACCCTTTGGGATACCGCTAATCAACTGCGTGGTAGCGTTGAATCCTCTGAGTATAAGCATGTGGTACTCAGTTTGGTGTTCCTGAAATTTATTAGTGACAAATTCGAAGCCAAACGTAGCGAATTAATCAAAAATGGTCAGGAAGCCTTTGTTGATATGGATGTTTTCTATCAACAAGATAACGTTTTCTTTTTGCCGCAACAGTCCCGCTGGTCTTATGTGCAAGAGCGTGCGAAACAAGATGATATCGCGGTGATTATTGATACTGCATTATCCACCATTGAAAAAAGCAACGCATCGCTGACGGGCGCATTGCCGGATAACTATTTTTCTCGCCAAGGGCTTGAACCGAAAAGGCTCGCCTCACTTATCGACAGCATTGAAAACATCGATACCCTTGCCACGGAGTGTGGGGTAGGGGAAGAAGATCTCGTCGGCCGTGTTTATGAGTATTTTTTAGGGCGCTTTGCTGCGAGCGAAGGTAAAGGCGGGGGCGAGTTCTATACCCCAAAATCGGTAGTAACCTTACTTGCTGAAATGTTAGAGCCTTACCAAGGTAAAGTGTATGACCCGTGCTGCGGCTCAGGCGGTATGTTTGTGCAGTCGTTGAAATTTGTGGAAAGCCACCAAGGGAAAAGCAAAGATATTGCGATTTATGGGCAGGAGCTGACCAGTACCACCTATAAACTGGCGAAAATGAACTTGGCGGTGAGGGGGCTGACGGGCAATTTAGGGGAACGCCCAGCGGATACCTTTTTCGCAGACCAACACCCTGACTTAAAAGCCGACTTTATTATGGCGAACCCGCCGTTTAACTTAAAAGATTGGCGTAATGAAGCCGAGCTGACCAACGACCCACGTTTTGCGGGGTTCCGTACCCCACCGACGGGAAACGCTAACTATGCGTGGATTTTGCATATGTTGTCTAAGCTCAGTGAAGACGGGGTTGCGGGCTTTGTGTTAGCCAATGGTTCGATGAGCTCGAATACCAGTGGTGAGGGCGAAATTCGCCAAAAACTCATCGAAGATGACCGTATTGAGTGCATGATAGCTTTGCCCGGTCAGCTCTTTTTTACCACGCAAATCCCCGTTTGTTTGTGGTTTATCAGTAAAAGTAAACACGCCAGCGCCAAATATGGCTATCGTGATCGCCAAGGGGAAACCTTGTTTATCGATGCGCGTAATATTGGCACGATGATCAGCCGTACCCAAAAAGAACTTACAGGTGAGGATATCGCCACTATCGCTGATACCTTCCATGCATGGCGCAGTAGCGAAAGTGAACTGAAACGTCGTGTTGCAGCCAATGAAATCAGTATTGAGCACTATCAAGACCAAGCCGGTTTTTGCAAAGTTGCCTCCCTTGACGATATCAAGGCCAATGATTTTGTACTCACACCCGGGCGCTATGTCGGTGCTGCGGAAGTTGAAGATGACGGTGTGTCGTTTGAAACCAAGATGCAGGAACTAACCCAAACTCTTTATCGCCAGATGGATGAGGCGGCAGAGCTTGATAAAGCTATCCGTAAAAATATGGAGGCGCTGGGGTATGGGGAGTAAATTTAAGTTGGGTGAACTGTTAAGTTTATTAACTGACTATCATGCTAATGGGGCTTATAAAAAGCTAAAAGAAAATGTTGAATTACTCGATGAACCTGATTTTGCTGTAATGATTCGTACAACTAACTTTGAACAGGAAGATTTTACTAATAATTTAAAATACATTAACAAACATGCTTATAGTTTTCTTGCAAAGTCTAAGGTGTATCCTAATGATATAATTATGAATAAAATAGCGAACGCGGGGTCTAGTTATTTGATGCCCAACTTGAAAGTTCCTGTATCATTAGCTATGAACCTTTTTTTGCTTAGAGTTGATGCAGCAAAAGCAAACCCAATATATGTTTACCTTTATTTGAGGATAAATGAGGCATATGTGAAGAGCTTTGCTAATGGTTCAGTAACTAAAACGATCACAAAAGATGCAGTTAGAAATTTAGAGATTGAACTACCAAGTCGAACTATTCAAGATCGAATCGCTGAGCAGTTTATTTGTATTAACGACAAAATCACACTTAATCGTGAAATCAATCAAATTCTCGAGCAAATGGCGCAAACTCTATTTAAATCCTGGTTTGTGGATTTTGACCCTGTGATTGATAACGCGTTAGATGCTGGTTTTTTTGAGCAGGATTTAGCCTTCTCTGATGAATTATTACGTCGAGTTGAATTGCGTAAAACGGCGCGTGAAAGTGATAAGTTTAAGCCGTTATCAGAAAATATTCGTCAGTTATTTCCTGATGCTTTTGAAGAAGGTTCAGAGCCTGCGTTAGGGCTTGGGGGATGGGTGCCAAAGAGTTGGTACTATTCTTCAATTTATGAAAGTATGGATATCATTTTTGGTGCTCCATTTAAGTCAAATCTTTTTAATGATTTAGGTGAAGGAAAACCAATTATTCGTATTCGAGATTTAAAAACAGGCACGCCACAAGTATTTAGTGTAGAACTGCATCCAAAGAAAACACAAATAATAGCTGGGGATATTATTGTTGGAATGGATGCAGAGTTTAGAGCGACTATTTGGTCTGGGGATGATGCTTATTTAAATCAACGATTATTTCTTGCAAAACCCAAAGGTACTAACATCAGTAATCTTTTTGTTAAATATTCTCTTGCTCCTCTTTTAGCTATAGAAGAAATGGCTCAGGTTGGAACAACAGTTGCTCATTTAGGAAAAAAAGATATAGATAAATTCAATATTATTTTACCTAATTCAAGTGTATTAGAAGCTTATAAAAAACAGAGTGATGATTTTTTAAGAAAAATAGTTGTCGGAATGAGAGAGAACAACACATTAACAAAACTCCGCGACACGCTCCTCCCTAAACTGATCTCTGGCGAGTTGTCTTTAGACGATATCAAAATAGACATTCCAGAAGAAACGCTCATCTAATTTATTCGACCGCTTCACATTTTTCTTATTGTGCAGCGGTTTTTGTTATCTAATCAATTAAACTAGCTTAATTAAAAAACGCGATAAAAAACAATTTATAAAACAGACAAGAAACCACTGACATGAGCCATATCTTCACCGAAGCCAAATTGGAACAGGCAATTATTGAACTGCTAGGACAACATGCAAACAATGCAGGAAAAACCTGCTATCCTCATTATGTCGGCAACACAATTCCACGCAAAGACAATAGCGAAGTGTTGATAGTGGATGACTTACGTCAGTACCTTGCTAACCAATATCAAGCAGATGGCATCACCGAAAGTGAAATCACCACGATTGTTCTGCAATTACAATCTTTGCCAGCCAGCGACCTCTACCAAAGTAATAAAACTTTTTGCCATTGGCTCAGTAATGGTTTTTTACTCAAACGCGAAGACCGCAAGCAAAAAGACCTGTATATCGAACTGATCGATACCCAAACATTGCCTGCTCAATTGGTTAAATTATTTGCCGGGGAAGATATCGTATCGGAGGCAGATAATAACCGCTATCGGTTAGTTAACCAGCTCGAAATCGAAGGGCAAGCCCGTGATGGGGGAGTCCAACTGCGCATCCCTGATGCAATTTTATACGTCAATGGTTTACCGCTGGTGGTCTTTGAATTTAAATCAGCGGTGCGAGGTGAAGAAGCTACCCTATTTGACGCATGGACACAGCTTTGCGTTCGTTATAGCCGCGATATTCCTAAGCTATTTGTTTATAACGCCTTGTGTATTCTTAGTGATGGCGTGAATAACAAAATGGGTAACCTATTTGCCCCTTATGAATTCTACTACGCATGGCGCAAAATCAGCGGTAACGAATCAACGGAAAAACAAGGTATCAATGGCCTATATACCCTGATCGAAGGGCTATTTCATCCCGTTCGTTTATTGGATGTATTGAAAAACTTTATTTTCTTTCCTGATACCAGCAAGACCCCAGTTAAGGTTTGTTGCCGTTATCCGCAGTATTATGCGGCTCGTAAGCTGTTTTACAACATCGAAAAAGAGCGTAAGCAGATAAACTCGGGCGGTGAAAACATCGGGGGTAGCGGTAAAGGGGGCACCTACTTTGGTGCGACTGGTTGTGGTAAAAGCTACACCATGCAATTTTTAGCGCGCTTATTGATGAAAAGCGTCGATTTCGCTAGCCCAACCATTATTTTAATCACCGACCGCACCGATCTTGATGAACAACTGGCAAAACAATTTTGCAATGCAAAAGCTTTTATTGGCGATGAAATTATTGTACCGGTCACCAGTCGACAAGATCTACGTGACAAGTTAGCAGGGCGTGCCAGTGGCGGGGTATTCCTCACCACCATTCATAAATTCACGGAAGATATTCAACTGCTTTCTGAGCGCAGTAATATTATCTGTATCTCTGATGAAGCTCACCGCAGCCAAATTAACCTCGACCAAAAAATCAGTATTAACCAAGAAGACGGCACGGTTAAAAAGACCTATGGTTTTGCTAAATATCTGCATGATTCACTGCCGAATGCCACTTACGTTGGTTTTACGGGAACGCCTATCGACGCCACCTTAGATGTATTCGGTGAAACTATCGATAGCTACACCATGACCGAATCGGTGAATGATGAAATTACTGTGCGCATTGTGTACGAAGGGCGTGCAGCTAGAATCGCCCTTGATAACAGCAAATTAGAAGAAATCGAACGCTATTACCAAGAGTGTGAAGCGCAAGGCACCAGCGAATATCAGATAGAAGAAAGCAAAAAAGCTACAGCGAACATGAACTCCATTTTAGGGGATCCTGACCGTATTGATGCGCTAGCGAAGGATTTTGCGCAACATTATGAAAAACGTGTTGAAGAAGGCTCGACTATCAAAGGCAAAGCGATGGTGGTTTGCGCTAGCCGTGATATTGCCTATGCATTTTATCAGAGCCTGAAGTTACAACGGCCAGAGTGGTTTGAGGCGAAACTGGCAATAGAGGGTGCTGAACTCACTGAGCAAGAGAAAAGCGAATTGATGCGCCTGCCGATGGTCAATATGGTGATGACTCGTGGAAAAGATGACCATGAGGCCATGTACAATTTGCTGGGAACGAAAGATTACCGCAGAGAGTTAGATAAACAATTTAAGAACCCGAAATCCAACTTCAAAATAGCCATTGTGGTTGATATGTGGCTGACCGGTTTTGACGTGCCAGAGCTGGATACTATTTACATCGATAAGCCATTACAAAAGCATAATCTTATTCAAACCATTTCCCGCGTGAATCGCCGTTTTGAAGAGAAAGAAAAGGGGTTAGTGGTTGATTATATTGGTATTAAAAGTCGCATGAATATGGCGTTGGCCATGTATTCGAAAGCGGATAAGTCTAATTTCGAAGATATTCAGCAATCTATCGTTGAAGTGCGTAATCACTTGAACTTATTGGCGCAAGTATTCCATAAATTTGATAGCGATGATTACTTTTCAGGTTCGCCAACACGACAGCTAGACTGCCTTAATCGAGCGGCTGAATTTATCCTGCAAACCAAGAAAGTTGAACTGCGTTTTATGGGGTTAGTGAAGCGGTTGAAAGCCGCTTATGATGTCTGTGTGGGCAGTGAAGATATTACTCAAGATGAACGGGAACACATTCATTTTTATCTCGCGGTACGCTCCATCGTTTACAAATTAACGAAAGGGGACGCACCGGATACAGCGCAAATGAACCAAAAAGTGCGAGAGATGATAGCCGAGGCCCTTAAATCCGAAGGTGTGGAAGAGATTTTCACGTTGGGTGATGACAAAGCGGAGACCATTGATATTTTTGATGATGAATACATGGCGCGCATCAATAAAATCAAGCTGCCAAACACAAAAATGCAGCTGCTACAAAAGATGCTACAAAAAGCCATTAGTGATTTTCAAAAGGTCAACCAACTCCAAGGGATCAACTTTTCCAAGCGTTTTCAAGCATTAGTTGAGCAGTATAATCAACGCAAAGAGAACGATGTGCTCAATGGTGAAGAGTTCGATGATTTCACACAGCAAATGGCAGATATGATTTACAACATCAAAACAGAAATGATGTCATTTAAAGATATTGGTATTGATATGGAGGAGAAAGCCTTCCTCGATATTTTGCAGCATATGTGCCAGAAATACGATTTCACCTACGATGACGCCAAAATGTTGGCGCTTGCTAAAGATATGAAGCTGATTGTTGATGACAGTACTCAATACCCTGATTGGAGCAACCGGGAAGATATTAAAGCGAAGCTGAAAGTTGACCTGATTTTATTATTGCACCGATATGGCTTCCCACCAGTGGCCAATGACGAGGTATATAAAAGTGTGCTGGAACAAGCCGAGAATTTTAAAAAATATCAGCTGTTGTTTGGCGCTTGCTGACATACCGCAGATTACTTCATTTTCCTTAGCAACTGCTTTTAGGTAGGCCGGGCTCGATTTTATTATCATAGTGTGCAATAACGTTTTGAGGCATTTTGAACCCTAAATTCAATGCCCTCTGGGTTGTTTGGAAAAGAAAAATATCAGTGACAGAAAGCCTACTATTCGCGATGTATGTGTTTCCGTTTAATGCAGAGCCGTGACTTAGGTGATGTAGTTCCTGAACTTGGCTCCGCAACTCGATACGCCTTTTATCTGGCTCAACAGAACGATATTTCCAGTATTTATAACTACTGCGATGAACCGCGAAAACATGGCAGAGAGTGACTATAGGATAATGCACTCTGAGCTTTCCGATTAACGCAAATTGTTCAGGGAGTCTGACATCAAGAGCGCGGTAGCCTTTTTTAATATTTCATTTCCCATTTCAATACGTTGAAGTTTTTTCTTTAATTCACGTATTTCAATTTACTCGGGTGTGATGGGGGACGCTTTTGGCGTTTTCCCAGCCCTTTCGTCCCGTAATTGCTTTACCTAGGGGCTGTTGATCTCTGTATAAAAATTACTCATCGGTATTTTGGTATCCACATCATGATTAATGAAAGGGCGACCATCGATGAGTAATTTCTTGCCAATTTATCATATCTACTTGATATGGCTCTAAAATGCTTAATCCGTGCGAACGCATTTTCAACAAAATGCCTTATCTTATAAAGTTCCCAGTCCATATGATCATTGTTTAATAGATTCACTTTTCGTCTTGGGATCATTGGCGTCGACCATTTTATATTCGTCAAGTAAGCACGAAATTTCTCACTGTCATAACCTTTATCCGCTACTGTGAAATCACATGTAGGGCTATTTGCAACTAATTCTTCAGCAAAAACAATATCGTTTCTTTGTCCACCGGATAACTCAAAATTGATAGGATAGCCATGACTGTCAACCGCTAAGTGGATTTTAGTAGAATTACCACCACGACTCTTTCCTATCTCTTCACTGTCTTCTGTTGCTGCTCCCGTAGCATGTTGATGATCTCAGACAATCGTTCCGTCAATGAAGAGGTATTTACTATCAGATGTTCGTGATAATTCATTGAATAGTAGACGAATAATCCCTTTTTTAGACCAAAGATTAAATCGTCTAAAAATCGTATTCCACTCCCCAAATGCTTTAGGAATATCTCGCCAAGGACAGCCCGTTCTCATTCGATATAGAATCCCTTCAAACGTCATTCGATGTTCGTATTTATTGTAAACTCGCCCTGTATTTTTCATCAGTTGAGATAGCATAACCCACTGTTTTTCTGTTAACATTGTTCGCAGCATGGTGACTATTTGTATTGTTAATTTTTGGCGAAATCAATTATACAACATCACCATGCCGTTCAAAAAAAACACAAAGACCAACAGCCCCTAGGATTGCAGACGCCAAAGCAGCAGGGACTAACGCACAAAATACAGCGAATGCTGCAAATACTGCGGCGACAAATGCGAATAATAACGCTAATAATCGAGTACCTAATACTCGTAAAGTCAACAACAAAGTCTTGAGTGCTGATGTATCATTGAACGCGGCAGATGTAGGTACTTATACAAAAGCGGAAATTGATAACAAACTTGCAGCAGGGAGTGGTTTGGGGTATGGGCAAACATGGCAAAATGTGACGGCTTCACGTGTAATTGGTACCAATTACACGAATGCAACGAACAAACCTATTTTTGTTTCTGTAACAACTAATGGTGCTCGTGATACTTATGTGGGATTAGATGCATATGTAAACGATGTACTAGTTGCAAGATCTGTGGGATATGGGGGGAATTCTAAGCCTCAGACAACAATCATTGTACCTTCAGGTGCAAGATATAAATTTAATTATTCAAGTGGCGTCGCGAATAGTGGGGTCAGTATTTGGTCTGAGTTGAGATAAGGCCATAAGCGTGCAAATGCACGCTTATTTTATCTAAGCTATTTTGTATCAACTTTGTTAACAAATTCGACAAACTCAGCTTCATCATTTTTATCTGCAGGGAATTTGATACCAACGATAGGAATAATTTCGCCTGTTTTATCAAAGAAACTACGTTGGTATAATAAAGCATTATTTAAAGTTGTAGTTTCCCCAATGGTATAGAATATAGCCATAATAGGAAGTGTTTCTGGTTTACTGCTATTCCATGCAGTAATAAGCAATTCATTGTTCCAGTTAGTTGGCTTATATTCTTCTTTTTCATCAAGTAGCTTTCTAATATCAGTAACTACACTGAATGATTCTGCACTTTTCTCATTCCCAGCCATCGGGTATGAGCAAGAGAACATATTCATAATGATAGATTTATCTTGGAAATAATGATTTTTAATATGGAAATCAAACCATTTTTGAGCTGTATCTAAATTGTAATCAAGGCAGTTTCCAGAATTCTTTTCGATGCCATTTTCTTTCACTTTGGCTAATATTTCTTTTGAATAGAAATCTGGGATAGTCTCATCAACTAAAGGCCCACAACCAAAGTTATTTGTTTTTTTAGCGTCCGTTGAACCATCCGCTGGGTATGCACAAAGAACGGTATAGCTATCTTTACTTTGCGGGACTGATTTTAATGGGAAGAAAATAAACCCACTGCCGTAGTCGGCAGAAGATGAAAATTTATGATCTTTGCGTAAAAAAGAGAATGCGACACTATTATTTTCATCAATTGGTCGGTGTGACCATGGCGATTGTTGTTCTTGCAATCTTAGACCATGGGTAACTAAACCTGAACACTCATAGGCTGGTGAGTTTGCACCACAATCCTTTGCTGTATTTTCATATAGTGCTTTGACAGTCTTATCAATACCGGTTTTTTCATATGATAAACCATTATTGATAAGGGTCTCGGTACCGATGGTACTTTGCAATACTTTGTTTTCATGCCTGTATTTCATATACATGCGATTAAACACGATAGCAGTAATTGCGAGTATGACGATAAGTGCAATTAAAATCGGAACGGTCTTTTTACGTTGTTGCATTATGAGCCTCGGTAACATAAATCATGGGAATACTAAAAAAACTTATAATCCATTATATTAGCGATATGAATGTATATCTATGATAAATGAAGCAGATTACTGAATTTTAGTTATGTTATTTTCGCAGGAGTAATATATCACTGGTAGATATTTAATATTGTTGGTCGAGACTCATCGTCTCTAATTTTTTGAGGTGTAATAAAAAAGCCCACCGAAGTGGGCTTTTAGTAACTCTCAAATGCGCGTGCATTTCACGTGCACTTTCTAGTCTTAATGTTGCCAGTGTCTAGTCCAACTGATTTTGCTAACTTCCTGTTTTTAAACCTGTTGTCCTATCACTGACTCACCAAGTTTGTTGGCGGGGGTTGAACCCGAGTCCGTAATTTCTTAATTAATTGATTGTAAAAGAGTATTTCTAGTAATCATCAATCATGTGCACTAGGCGTGCACATGGAGGTCAAGGTATAGGCCATTAGAAATTAGCCAAAAAGTCTAAATTTTTAAATACATAATAATTAGGGTAGGTACCAATCGATTGTTGAATAAAATTCATGCTTATATTCTGAATTTAATAAATCCTCTCTAAGCTGAAAAATTACTTCATCTAAAGCTTCTTCATTTTGTATATATTCTTGCTCACCCTCAATTTTTTCACGTAGGGTCTCTATAACGGTGAACCGAAAATACCTTAATCTACTACAATCTAGATTGAGTTCATTAATAGTAGCTTGAGCTTTTGCTTTCATAGCATCAGGACAGTTTTTACTAACAAAAATACAGCCATCTTCATCAAAATCAAAATAAGTTATATTCTCAGGTAGATCTAATAGAGGGTCTAAAATAATATCATCAAGTACTTTATTTTGTTTGGGTACATCACAACTATGATTTTTTTTCCCAGGATAAGAGGTATTATAGCTTTTTGATGTCTTAGCGGTTCCTCCATGGCAGCACCCTAAAAGATTTAACCAGTCAAGAGAGTAGTTATGGTTATTGTTATCTCCACAATTTTCAGGGTGGAAGTGTTCAACTCTGAAATCATCAGTAAATTCCTCTGTAGGCCATCTAAGAGTTATTTCACAGTAAGCACAGATTCCTTTTTGATCTGTGTAAATTTCATCGTAAATAGTATTTAAATCACTAGATGCAATATTATCTCTAAAGTCATCCTTCCATTTAGCTGGTGTCAGTGATGAAACATGTAATTGGTGCAAATCAGATAAGGCACTTTTGCATTTTTTATAACCACCAATCGTTGAGGGCGATAAATTTCGAGTTTCGCAAATAACTAAATATTCCTCTAAATAATCAATCACTCTTTTTTCACGATTATTAACACCAAAAAGCATTAATTTTTTAGAGTTAGGAAAATATTTAGCGTAATTAAAAGTGCCTTTTTCAATGTTATTTTGAATTTCAGCAAGCAACCTTTCAGCGTATTTAATATTTTTATTATCGACGGTTAATCTTGAGAGAGGCTCTCTACAGAGCGCCCCTCTATAAGTAAACGTGATAACAATAGTTTGGCTGGTTTTGTTGTTACGAACCGTCACCCCTCTTGGTAGTGCGTAGCCTGTTTGTTTTTTCGCGCCCACTTATTCACCTCAGCAATATCAATCCAACGTTCTTTTGAACCTTCAACTTTTAAAACATGTACACTGACTATCCAATATTGCCGTTGTATGCGCTTATTAATGGACTCTGGTGTTTCTCCGTACATATTGCAGTACGCGGAAATAGGCAAACATTCATATAACATAACTTCCTCCTATGTCCGCTTGTTTAATGTCGCGGCGAAATAAATCATAGCCTTCTGTGATATTTTGTTTCATCTTGGTCTTGCCTCATCATTAATAAAATAAGTTGGTCAGCAATGTTGCAGGCATGTTTGATATCAGCTTCAGTACATGGTCTGTTTTTGACACTGGCAGCTAGCTTGCCTAACTTAATATCAAACTCAGTTAATAATTGTTCCTTGGGTACCCAAGGGGTTAATTGTGGTTGTTTCATGGTGGTTACCCATATAGACGTCAGAGCTGAAGCCCAGCATGGAAAGTGCTTTTTTGATGGCATCAGTCAGTGATTTTTTAAATACTTCACCGTCAACCTTAATACCATAGGTGGTTTGATAGCGGTAAGGTGTAGCGCCGTAGCTTTCAAATTCACCTCGCGTTTCACATTCTATGGTGTACCAAAAGCGGATCTTGAGTGAGTGGTTCTGTTCGCAGAATAAAGAGCCGTCACCGTCTCGTAAAAAACGCGTGGTGACTTGCTTATTACGTTCATCGAGAACCGGCTCCGCAAGGGGTTTACCATTCACGAATTTCTCTTCAACGATTTCATAACCCCAGCCTTCACCAATAGGGCCAAATATTTCAGTCGCACGCATAAACATGTAAGTGCTGTTAATACTGGTTCCGGTATAACCAACCCCATCAAGCGGTTTAGTAAATCGCGCATCAGTACGCTGAACTCGTTTCCAAATATTGAGGTGGTCATTATTACTGTCGATCACTTCATCAATGACTACTGCGCGTTGTTGAAAGTCATCTTGTTCACTGGCAATTGGCGCAGAAATAACAGGTGTTTCAATCAAAACCGGCTCAGGTACTTTTTCTACTTTAGTCGGTGTTTCTTTTTTCTTGCTTGTGCGTTTTGTTTTTTCTGCTTTAGCCGGTTGCTCAGGTGTTTCATCATTAGCCGGCTTGGCATCTAAATTATCAACAGCGAAACGGCCACTACCTAGAGATGTTACTTTTGGGTTGTTGGTACTAAGTTTTGAATCGATAAACGCTTTACGGGCATTCGCATCATCAAATAGTTCGGGCTTTTCGCGTGCCTCAGCCACTAGTGCAAATATGTTTTCACGAGGGATATCTAGAACGCTAGGGAAGGTACGTAAATCCATTGATAAACGCTTCCATGCTTTATCTTCAGCGCTGATGAGTTCTTTTGCTTTGCGAATATCTGCGCTTTTTGCATCGTTGGGTTTAACGTCCATGAGAGCGAGGGCAATTTCGAGGTCAAGTGCGGCATAATCACGTTTAAGGACAGGCTCGTCCTCAACGGGAGGAAGTTCAGGTTCCTCGGTTAACCAACTTTCACCAAGCGCCTTAGCCTCTTCGATAGTGACATTATCGTCAGCATGCTCATAAACCGCCTGTGCAATTTCCATCGTGGCTTCAGCATCCATTAATGACACTTTGGTGATTTCGGCAAGGCCAGTGGCGATATTACGAATTTTAGGTTCTGCTTCTTCGCTTAGTACCTTTAATGTAAAAGTGTATTCCTTATCAGTGATTTGAGTTTTACTAAATAGCAATAAAGCAGCTATGCGAGGTTTAGTGGCCAGCTTTTTAAATTCTTTATATTTAATGGGTTGCCATTTTTCTCCGTCGAACTCATTTTCAAGTGCAAAGGTTTCATCGAACTGATCAAGTGCAGGGCGCGAAGAGCCGACTGAGTCTTCACAAATAATCGGCTCATCAATATTAAAGTTATCCATCGAGTCAGGATAAGCTTCTGATAGCTTAATCATTGCCGTTGCTGCTGCAATCTTAGAGTTAGCCGCATTGAAACCGATGGTTAAAGGTACAGCGCCATTGGTTCGAGCCTCGGTCGTCGGCTCAAATACACAGATAAAAGTTGTCATTGGTCTTGCCTCTTAATAAGGGATTTGTTCGTCAGTTTTAGAAATGGGTTTTCCTTCTAAACACAGCAGCATCTGGATCTGGTCTTCCAGTAAGCTTGATTTCACCTGTGCATCAGCAAGAATTTTGCTTTGCTCAGCTTTGAGTGCGTTAATTTCTAACTGAACAAGTTCTGTATTTGTTGGTTCTGTAAATGGAATCTCGGTAGTATGTTCAGCAATAACGAAGCCTAAACATGAATTAGCTTCTGTTTTAAATGTTTGGGCATAGTATCGATATGAACCGTCAAATTGCTTTTGTGCGTGAATATACAGAGTAACGCTTAGGGTTTTAGGTTGTGCTTTCATAGCAGCTCCTTTAAAATAACTGTGATCAGTGATTTATCATTGGTCTTGCCTCTTCTAGCGTTTGGTCGCGCTAGTAGAACTCTCGGTTAGCTTTGGTCGGCGACCCGAGGTAAAGGAACCCACTTCGGTGGGTTTTTTTACGTCTGCAAATCAATACTCGTCTTTCCGAGCTGTCTGGTCTTGCCTCTGGTTTTGGTCTAACTGTTTCCCTGGTGTGGGCTAATTTTTAAGTCTGAACACTTATCTAAACACTTGCGGTGTTTGTATTAATGAAATAAACATTAGCATCGCTATTTTTAATTATCAATAGCATTGCTAATTATTTTGAGCAAAAAAAAGCCGCTAATATTAGCGGCGGTATTTAACTGTTTGTTTTAGTTAAGCAAAATCAACCATTTTTATGGGAAGAGATTTTATAACTTTACCGATCACACGCAAGTCATGCATCTCAGACTCTTCGATATAAAAGGTTTCATAGGCGGGATTATCTGATTTGACCGCAAGTTTTCGGCCTTTAACGCGTTGTAGTCGTTTAATGAATAGAGAATTTTCAAAACTAAACACATAAACGCCATCCCCATCAAAAAAGTCGCTATGTGTATCGACAAAGACAACATCTCTAGGATTAATTGCAGGGGACATGCTATCACCACTGATATTAATCATCTCAATGCCTTTCAGGCTTTTACGGCCAAATAGCTCAAAAACTTTTTCGGAAGAAAACTCGATAGATTTTATGGTATCTGGGAAGTCATTGTTAATAAAACCACCCGGGCCTGCTTTCGCATATATATCCATTAATCTCAATGTGTTGTGATCATTTCTAATCGATTGTTGCGGCTGAGCTATCTCAACATTTCGATTTGTTGACCTGACGTAGTCGAGTAAAATTTTTAATTCAGGGTTGATATCTTCAGGGTCAACGCGAAGTAAGGCAGCAAATTTTAGTGTGGTATCTGTATTTAAAGCGGTACGGCCATTTAGGTACTGACTAACCGCTCCCTGCGTAGCAAAACCAAGTGCCTCCGCGGCTTTTTCTTGAGTTAAGCCGAGAGATTCACGTTTGCTTTCCCAGATATTGCGTAAATTCTGGGCTGCTACCTTGTCAGATTCGGAAATTTTTCTGTTCATACCGTCTAGTTTATTTGTATTACTAATATTTTTCCAATAGCGTTGCTATTGATTTATTTAATTAGCATTGCTAATGTTGCATTGTTAAGTTAAAAAGGAGCTAACAAATGAAATTAAATATCTACCTAAAGCAACAGCAAATTAGCCAGTCTGAGTTTGCTCAGGCAGTTGGCGTAACACAGGGCTACATTACCCACACACGTGGGACAATGAATATTACAGGGGAGTTTGGATATATCCGGAGTGATAATGCTATTCACTCCATGGCAACAGGCGCTTTTAGTCTTACTAACGGGGGAACTGGCTATAATGGTAATAACACTACTGGTGGCTATAAATATGTATTTAACGCATCTAAAACATGGTCAGGTGAAACGTCTAATAGTGGAGCGCATACGCATACCTATTCAGGTAACACGGAAAACCTCGGTTCAGGAACGGCCTTAACAGTTACCAACGCCTATATCATGCTGATGGGGTGGTATCGATTAAGTTAAGTGATATTAATAAATAAAAGTGTGGCGTGCATTGTAATATGCACACCACACTTAAATTAAAAGATCACTTGTTGTTCAATTGTTTTTTTGTTATCCATATCTACAATGAAATTAATGGATTTTATATTTTTAGGTGAAACTGGAATAGTGAAACCAACTAAATTCATACCATAAATAGAGTCTATCTTGTTATTCTCTTCAGTATGTATTTTGTTTTTGTCATCCATTACTATTATTCTATAGCTTTCATTTGACATTAACTTTTTGTTATCAACAAGTTGTAGGGCTATAGTTGTTCCTTTCAAAAATCTATCTTTACCTAAGAATAGATTTGAAACATTTGTATTTGTTACATTAGGTAGTGGCAATTTTATCCCATCTAAAATAACTGCGTAGTTATAGTCTATTTTATAGGTTTCAATCGGATGGCTAATGTTAAAGTATTCAGCCATTGCATCAGGATTATGATATAAATCCATTTCGTCACCACCTCTGAAAGAGCGTGGATAGTAATACTCGGGTATCTTATCGGTTTTAGAATCACCAATTATTTCTTCGTTTATTGCATAAATTCTTATTTTCTCTTGAGTCGTTATTGCATTATATGAATAAACCATTTGAATATATGAAAAAATGAAACCACAAAGAGTTAAAATACCAATAAAATATGTAATTGCGATTCCTCTTTTATTTTTCATACTAAATGCGTATCCAATAGAAAAGGAGCATGAAATAACATAAAAAAGGTGAGCGCCACTCAAAGACCTAGTAGGAAATGTTGGGGATGCAACCATGGAAAATATACTTAAAAAGCCTAATAGGATAAACAATAATGAAAGATAAAAGCTTTTTGACTTCTTTTCACCTACATAAGTTAGCAGTAAAAGTAATGAAGCAACTAGTACACCCCACGTTTTAGTAAATGAATGTGAAAGTTTATCCGATAAAAAATATGTGATTTTTTCTGTCGTACTGAGGGAGTAAAAATCAGTGAAAAGAGCGGCTCGATGAAAATTACCAGGGCTCGAAATCAAAGTTACAAACCCAAGTATAACAAGTACAGATGAAAAGATAATAAGTCTGTTTTTATGTTTAAAAAAAACATAACAGGAGGTAATTACTGAAATGGCAACTATAATCCAACTCGTATTTTCATTACTGCATCCAGCAAAAAAAGAACTGATTATGAGAGGGATTAGATACTTTTTATCATCAAGATAACGAAATAAAAAATAAAGATAAATAACAATAAATAAATTTGTGACAAGATAATTTGCTGCACCAACAACCCAAAAAACAATTTGACCAAGAGCTGGGTTTGTAACCCAGTAAATTGAAAATAAAACAATAAACTGTAAAAAAAATGTTTTTTTACTTGTGTCAGAGTTACTACTTATTTTAGTAATTAAAAAGATCATCATTGTTAATACAAATGCAATCATACTATTTTTTAGTATGTTAGAGCCTGATGTAAGAACTAGAGTGCTAAAATAGTCTGATACAAATCTTCCACTCCATGAAAGGTAGTGAGATACATGAGCAGATAATGAATTTCCTTTAATATAATACACATAGTCATCAGAATGCATAGGTGTATAGTATTCGACTAAAAAAATAAGCGAAAAGACAATTAGGACACTTATGTAGCCTAAATTAATACGTTTTAAGTAGTTAGTCATTTTTGTTCTCAATATAATCTGTCTTTTTTAGCAAGTATCTAGGCCTTGCTTTGCTTTCAGTATAAATACGACCAATATACTCACCGAGTACACCAATACCAATAAGCTGAACTCCACCTAAAAATAGAATAGAAACAAGTAATGAAGGATAACCAGGAACAGGATTACCCCAAATTAATTTATCTACCATCATCCAACCACCATAGATAAAAGATGCAAAAGCAACAAATAAACCAATGTAAGTCCAAACGCGTAATGGAAAAGTAGAAAAACTTGTTATACCTTCTAAGGCTAAGTTCCATAATTTCCAGCCATTGAATTTACTTTCTCCAGCAGATCTTTCTGCTCTGCTGTATTCAACAACATCAATTTTTCCACCCACCCATGAAAGGATACCTTTCATGAATAAATTACGCTCAGGTAATAATTTTATATATTCGATACTCTGACGAGATATCAACCTAAAATCGCCAACATTTTCTTCAATTTCAGGCGCGCTAATTTTATTATGGAGCTTGTAAAACCATTCAGCTGTTTTGCGTTTTAACCATGTATCACTAGTACGATTAGCTCTTTTTGCGAGAACAATATCTGCGCCTTGTTGCCATTTATCTATGAGCTGTGGAATAACATCAATAGGATCTTGAAGGTCTACATCAATAGGTATTACAGCTTCTCCAGTTGCGTATTCAAGGCCCGCAAACAAAGCCGGTTCCTTACCAAAATTTCGCGTGAAGTTTAAAGGGAGTACTAAAGGGTCAGCAATAGCTAATGCATTGATAATATTTTCAGTGCTGTCTTTACTTCCATCATTTATGAAGACTATTTCGATATCATATTGATTAAGAATCGGGTGTTCTCTTACTGACTTATAAAATATAGGGATAGCTTCTTCTTCGTTATAAACGGGCACTACTAATGATATTTTCATTGTGGAGTATCTCTGAAAACAAAGATTTTGGAGTAAAGAAAACCTAATACGAGGCTAATCGAAGAAAAAATTATTAAAGTTGCGATAGGGGGGAATCGTAGCTGGTCTGAAACATAACCAGTCAAGTAACTTAATAGCCCCATAAATAAGGTAAATGATAAGTATCGTGCTGTAGTCGCTTTAGCTTTGAACGTGAATTTTGCATTAGCAAAAAAGGAAAAACTAACAGCAGCTATGAAGCCTATTAAGTTAGCTATAGCTTGAGAGGTTGAAAGGAACACTGTCAGTAGCCCAAAAATGGACCAATGTATAAGAGTGTTTAAAATTCCAACCGAAAAGTATTTAGTGAATAACTTAATCATTTCAATCATTCGTATTGAGAAGAGAATAAGTAATTTAGTATACCTGAATATACCTACTGATGCAGCAAACTGATAAGGAGAGTTTATGTAAAATGTCGTGTTTGTCTTACTTTATTCTCCACCAAATTGTGAGGCGGAAAAGCAAGCCTATATTATAAAATAGGGGAAATGGGATTTTACTACAGTACCACTACGAACTATTTATATTTTGGTAGGTGTACTCAGAAAGCAATAAAAAAGCCCACCGAAGTGAGCTTTTAGTAACTTTCAAATGCGCGTGCATTTCACGTGCACTTTCTAGTCTTAATGTTGCCAGTGTCTAGTCCAACTGATTTTGCTAACTTCCTGTTTTTAAACCTGTTGTCCTACCACTGACGCACCAAATTTGGGCTGGCGGAGTCTGAATTGGTGTTGTAATTCATTGAAATAACTTAGCTAACCTCTAATTCAACTTTTCTTTGGTGCCTATACAGGTGCCTAAAAGTTTTTTCACCCCTTTTTGATGAGAAAAATAAAGCGAGATAGGGAGAAAGACTTGCGCTATTTATGTGTGCACTAATCCGGTAGCTCGCCTGGCTCTGAGTAAATCGATAGTGGTCAGGAATGGTGTCTGCTCCTGCCAGGTGAATCCTTTACGGTCGATGCGCACCAGTTCATAGCGTTCCACCAGAAAGTTCACCGCATCAGCCAGTGTTATTCCCGCTTCGATATGTTCCTGGATGGCTGAATCATCATGGAATGGTGTGTCGTTTAGCGTTAGACCGTAATGGTGTTCCAGCAGATAAGTTAATAGTTGCTGCCAGACCTGCACGGGCGACAGGCGTGACGAAACTGGCACCGTGACCGGTACAGTTGAAATATGCATGAGTTGAGTCCCTGATAAAGGAAGAGGAAGGTGTTACCTGGTTACGGCTGACTGGGGATAAATAGCGATGTAAACGTAGCCATGAGAGCCGAGAGTGTCAGCTTCACAAGTGAGTCCGTTGTGATGCAGAGTGACGGAGTGCTGACTGCGGGGATCAAGCTCTCCAGTGGTGAGCATCCGCTCCAGGTGTTTCATCATCAGTGGAAACACCTGGTCCAGACGCAATGCTTCATCGTCACTGAATGAGCCATTAAACCCAGCCCGATCAGCCAGAAAGTAGAGACGGTTACCTTCCTGTACCAGGCGAGCGTCGAAGCACGGTGTGATATTACGTTTTAATCCCCACTGAAGGCAGGATGTGTTCTCCGCTGATGAGCCGGATAAGGTGGTCGATTGCATTAACATATTCCTTAATGACTGAGAGAAGTGATTAATTCATCGTCACGCTGCGAAGGGTGGCATATGGGCCTGCCCGGTCCTGACGACGCTCAACAAAAACAGCGAGTACACCGCTGATATCCTGAACTTCACGTCCGTAGTAATGGCAGACACTGCCATGCCACTGGTAGTGACCTGTACAGAAGGCAGATAACCGGGATTCGGGATGCTGACGATAAATATGCATCGCCTGGCGCTTACTGATTATTTTCATTCTGCACCTCACAACCAACCACATTCAGCAAAAGACACCACTTCGTTCCCAACAACCAAATGATCCAGCACTCGCACTTCTACTAGTGCTAACGCTTTCATTATTCGCTGGGTGATGTGTTTATCCTGCTGACTGATTTCTGTCGTACCAGACGGATGGTTATGCGCCAGAATTACTGCAGCGGCGTTGTGCTTCAGGGCTGACTTCACCACTTCGCGCGGATGTACTTCGGTATGGCTGAGCGTGCCGGTAAACAGCGTTTCTCGCCCCAAAAGGCAATGCTGGTTATCGAGATATATCACGATAAAGACTTCCCGCTCCTGATGAGCCATCTGTAGCTGAAGCCAGGTCTTGGTGATGCTGGTGGAGGTAAACGACTCACTCGGTTGACGCTGATATTTTTCCAGTAGTCGTAATGCTCGACGGATGACTCGCTGCTCGTTTGCAGGGAATACCGGGGATAGTTGAATTGCTGACATAGTCAGTTCCTTAAAATGAAAAGCCCCGCCTGTGTATTGGCATGGCATGAAGGAGGGTCAAAAGTTTCATGAAGCAAGTTGCAGCATATTCTCGGCCATAACCCACAGCGCGCGATTGAGCTTCACATCACCGTCGATACCTTTAACTGCTCGTGTGTGGGCTCGCTTGCCATTGGCAGTCCGACCTGAGAGACCGCCTTTGATAAGGTTTTCCTGAATACGCTGGTAAGTGGTCCAGAGATCATTGCTTTCGTCCTGCCAGCGGCGCGGGGAAAGGATTTGTGATTCAGTTACCGGCTGATGATCTTCTCCAAAGCGATAGGTTAAAGCCGCTTTCGCCATCGCCTGCTGTGCAGGTGGCGGTAATATCAGCGACTGCATTGCATCACGCTTCCCTTCCACTCGATCAAAAATCCCCAGCACTTCGTAAGCCCCTTCAATGACTTTCTCCACTACATTGCCTTTATGCGGCACGCGCACCTCCCCGAAAGACTCACCACAAATCAAACCATTCTGGCAAACCGATCTAAATAACCCCGGCAGCATTTGGTATGAACTGGAACCATCATGGCTGTTAAGCAGGATGATTTCTGGCACCTGTTTGCCAGTGATCTGGCCTTCGCGACGCAGGCGCAGCATGTGTTTGGTGTGCTCTCGCTTGCTCTGGTCCCGAACTCGAGTCTGACAGGCGAAGAATGGCTGGAAGCCTTCGCATTGTAAGTTTTCTAGCAGGGAAATAGTCGGAATGTAGGTGTACCTGTCACTGCGGGATTCATGCTTTTCTTCGCTAAACACACTCGGCACATAATGCGCCAGTTCGTCGCGGGTTAACGGACGGTCGCGGCGAACGAGATTGACTGAGCCGAAGCGGCTGGTTAAACGGGTCATAGGCGACTCCTTTAAAAATGGGCATAAAAAAGCCACCCCGAAGGATGGCCTGGATTGAAAGGCAGAATTACTCAGGTAAAACAGAAGGTTGTATCTGCGATGCAGCATTTTCTGAATCTGGTAACGGCAATGCAGATAGTTCGGCAGGACTAAGCTTTCCTACGCGGTAAAGTTGCAGTTTCACCAGAATCGGCGCTTTTTGCGACTGAAGGTAACTCAGGCACCATTCCCGCTTAAGGACCATCCTGACCGGGACAGGCAAAAGCTCATATGCTTTGTTGAAAATAACTTCAACAAAAGCATCGTCACTAAGTTTATCTTCGGCAATATTCAACAGACCATTGATGACAATATTTTCCAGTAACAGCCTGTATTTGTCAGAACCAATTATCGAAGGTTTTACCGTGTTTTCCGGTAAGCGTTCAGAAGATGTGTCATGATTTTCTGCAGGTGCTTTTCCGCGTGGGAAATTCAGCTTTTCTGTAAAGCTACGAAGTTTTCCTGTGCTATTTTCAGACATCGTATTTTTATCCTGTGGCCTCCGCGTCTTGCCATCAGGCAAGTACGGCGAGTTTTTTTATCGCTTTAATCAGGCTAAAGGTAGTCAAACCTGCCCCCAGAGCCTTGACCGTGACCGAATGGCTTCGCATCAACGTAATCCCCGTTACGCACAGGACAAGTTGCCACGTACAATCGGGCCAAAGGGGCTCATTAACCTGCATGTTCGTAACCACTTCACTTTGACTATGCACGGAAAACACCTCTACTTGTAGCCATTAGGGAGCCACTGGCCCTGTTTGCGGATATCAGTAATAATGCCCCCCTTTTTGACAGAAATTGTGCGCCAGCCCGGTTCTTTGCTGGATGCATTTCCATAGGTATACCCGACAGTCATTGTCAGGTTTTCGCCTGAAGTTGTGGTGAGATCAGCCTCATATTTGGCTTCGGTATTTTGTTTGCGAATAAAACGCACGGAGTTGATTGCAGAACAACGAATACTGCTTTTCGCATATTCAAAGGAATTGTTAGCCATCTGACATCCGTTGTTTTTAATTTCGTCCGTCAGGTTTGCAGAAGCATTAAAGTTTTTAGGGGCAGGAACGAAATTAGTCATATCGCTGCGCATTGTTGGAGGGTCTGTCTGAAGCACAAGATAAACAGGACAATCTGATTTTCCGACTTCACAGGCTTTTGCCACGTAATCACGTACCAGCCAGCCTTTATTACCGAAATACTCAGCACCACTCTCGTCTTTACATTGTGACCACGTGGCTTTTTGTCCCATCATCACGCCGTCTACCAGGACGCAGGTGACGGCTTTTACAGGCTTCCCGTCCCAGCGAACAGCGTCAAAGGGTTGAATGCCGGTATGATTCACATCAAGCGTGTAAGCCTGAGGATTCCTGGCTAGTCGATCATTCGCCTGTTTTAGTTGGCTACTGCCTTCCTGAGTCAGGAAAAAGGTATAACGTTCGGGATGTATATCTCCGTGAATTGTCATTGCAGACGAGACCAATGGAATAAACAGTGCTGCGGAGCTGAGAGATAAAACAACGAGTTTACGCATAAGGTTTCCTTTCAGTTAATTAATGATTAATACAGTCCTGCCATGTGGTATCAGCCAGTGCCTCATTCAGCCCTTTGGCGCTGAATTTTTTAGATATGGCAGCATTCATAGAGGTCATTTTTATTACGTCTTTTTCACTCGTCGCTTTTAGCGCAGTAAAGGCTGTTTCATCCAGAGGATGGTTCTTACCATTGATACTGACGCCAGGTTCAGAAAGCCCTGTTTGTGACGAGACGCGGTAATCCTCCGCAGGTACGCTGTAAGCAGCAGACAGCTTTCCGCTTGTGCAGGTCAGTGTGAGCACTTCACCTGCGGTATTTTGAGTATTGAGTTCAAACTCCATGGCACTGATGTTCCCGTACCAGTCACTCCATTGCTGGTCAGCCTGTACGGCGCTGGCACTGTGACTAAGCAGCAGTAATCCTGCTAGTGTTGCATGATGGTCTCTGAGCATTTAGCTTCCTTTCCTGATGATTTAAATACAAAAAAGCCCGCTTCCGTTTTCAGGGGAGCAGGCTGATCGTATTGATTAAATGAGCTAGCGGATAATCGTTAATACAGATCAGTTTCCAGGAATTGATCGTTATTATCTATTGCAATATCGATCAATTTACGATAATTAATAGATTTAAGCTATCAAGCATTGAATATCGATCGGTGCGATAGATCAACAAGTTTCAGCAACCGAATGACATTCGTCAGACTGATTCATCCGGGTGATATAGGTTTGAAATTATCTGCAATTTGGACGGGGGATAGTGCGTATTTATGACTTAATTTGATGCTACGTCTGCGACGTTAACTTCAGAGTTATATTATGTAAGTTAATTCCCTGCTTTACATGTTTCCTTCTACTATAGCAAAAGTAACATCAGTGCAGTAATTACTGTCTGATACTGTATTATAATAATATAATAATAAAGATGGAGTAAATATAACAATCATTAACAATACTCACCTTTAAAAATCAATACTAGTACCTGAAGAGTAATTAATTACATGTCAGGTTTATTATATTGAGATGATTATTACAAGGACTAAAACATGAAACCCTACATCAGCAGATTACATGGACCATGTAACCAACTTCATATCAACCGTATCCATGACACGTTGAATAAATCACTTAGTGAATACCCAAGGACATACGTTCGCAGAATAGATTTAAGAATACCCGATGAGGTCTATGAACAATACCGTGATGACTCAACACTGATAACGCGTTTTATGGAATCACTAAAGGCTCAGATTAAACAAACTCAGAAGCGTAAGCGAAGTGAAGGTAAACGAGTTCATCCCTGCAATGTTCGTTATGTCTGGTCAAGAGAGTTTGGTGAGGTCAAGGGGAAGAAGCATTATCATATCGCATTAATGCTGAATAACGATGCGTACTACAGTACCGGTACATATTGCCCCGTTGGGAATGTATATATACATAATCTGGCATTGATGATCATGGAAGCATGGATAAGGGCTTTAAACCTTCATACACAACTTGATTATCAACGGCATTACCGGTCGGTGCATTTTGTGCTTGAGGGTAGCATTATGCTGGATACTAATAGCAAAACCTTTCAACTTAATTATGATCAGATATTCCAGCATCTCGAGTATACGGCTAAACTCTACTCGAAAAGCTATGTTGATGGTAAGCGTAATTTTGGTTGTAGTCAGTACTGATATATTCAAGAGAACCGGTATACGACAGAATGGAATAGGGTTGTAGCAGGGGCTTAATATCGTTGTAGCAACTCGCGCTGTAACATTTACTTAAAGCCGACAGGAGTTGTGCGTTGTAACAACTTGTTAACATGGTGATCCGATGGGCATTAGTGTGGATGAAGAATGAGCGATTTGGTGTGTTTTTACGGCATGCGTATCTCAAAACACTGCTACAACCTGCTACTGTAGCAATTGTAGCTAGGAATAATGCAGGGATGCTTTTGTTTTAAGGCATGAAAGGCCCATGACGCAGAGGTGTTAATGAGCCTGTTGAGTGTGGGTTTTGATAACAATTCAGTAGTATGAGTTGCTATCATGATGCTGCTGATTGACTGCCTTAGACAATGTCAGACGAATTAATCAGCTTAGGCGCTTGCTGTGGCAAGTATTGAACCGGAGGTGCAGCGAGTGGGGCGTAAAAGCCATTGCTCATGCGCCAGGTAATATACTCGGCTGAATGAGCACTTGTCCGGAATGTGGTAAAAAAACCCGTTCCTGGTTGACCAATGATGTAATTCATCAAAGGTTCAAGTTTGTCGCTGCGGCGGAATTTATTGGGTCCATACTTGATGATGTCATTCTTTTTGAATGGGAGCCAGCGATTGGCAGTAAATTTATTATGAATCCACTGGCGGAGTTCTTCCACATCCTGATAAAACTTATATTCATCAGTGAACTGATAAAACCAAGATACTGCTTGGTTGAGATACCAATCCATGATAAGGGATGCACTCTGAACAACACTGAGTGGAATAATTTCTGTTTCTTGGTCAGAGAAGTAGTGAAGCAACCCAGCAATACGTAATGTATTAGTGTTGGCTTTCTGCAGCATGTAATCAATACAACACCAACGAGGATCATTTATTGGTAAAGAAATCCAGATATCACGTTTATTTTCCCAAAACTCTGCAGCTTCAGGGGAAAGTTTGAGTGTTTTCTTCTCAATTTTACCCGAAATGATTTGTTGCTTCTGCTTTTTCAGTAGCTTCTTAATCTGCTCATGAAAAAGAGGTATTGCAGTTTCATCACGGAAAAATGTATTCGAGTGATGACGATGGCCCATGTTCGTGACATTTTTAGTGGGGATATTCGTAAACAGGAAACGGGCTAACAGACCACTATTTAAAAGCTTGTCCTGATGCTTTTTCATGAAATTGAGAAAGAGAGGTCTCTGCAACATTAACGATAATGTCAGTGTCGGTTTAAAACTGCGGGTGGCTTGATGGCTACGTTTGTGTTCATAGAGATCACCATCCCAGGCTTTATTAAAAAATGCTGGATTATCTTTCACGCAGGATTCAAAAAAGCCGCTCGCTTCATCGGAGTTCACGGCTGCAGTTGGATATTCACTTAATCCTTCAATGAGTGCAGCTACCGAAGCATCGTTGTAGGCAAGGGTGAGCAATACAGGTTTATTGGGCTTCAGGTCCGTATGTAATGCCAGTTCAGCTTCAGCGTCGCTGGGAAAGAGGCATTTTTTGACTGCGGTACGCAGGTTGCTCTTCAGGGCCTGAAGTTTTGTCTCCCAGACGGCATAATCACGCTCGTATGCAGCCAATTTCTTCTGAAAGGCTTCATCCAACTCAGCTTTCAGCTTGTCGAATGGCTCCCTGAGCAGTTTGTTTACGGTCGATTTCCCTGTACCTGAATCTGCCAGAGTCAGGATGTAAAGTGCATCGGGTTCAGGCAGATTAGTAAAAGGATTGATCACTTCAACCAGGGGCTGACAGGCTTCAGATACAGCGGCCAAAGTTACATTGACAGCTAATTCCACCGGAATCTTACCCCCATCCTGTAGATGGTTAATGGCATTTTGCATCACAGATGTAAACGCCCATACAGGGATGGTTTGGTGCTGGAATACAGGCATCAACGGCAAATAGCTCATTTTTATTTTCCTAGAATTTTTTTATATTAATTCAAAAGTGACATCACCGATGCGACTTACCCTGCCGGGTAAGGGCATACGGTGGGGGTTCACTATTGGTTTGTGTTAGTTCAAGTGCAGTATTCGCTGCAATGGGGTGTCAGGGAGCCTATGCTGCCCGACGCTGTAGAATCCATTCATCCAGTTCGGATTCCAGCCAGCCAACGGATTGCTTACCCAAGGAGTAGGGTTTCGGGAATGCTGGATCATGACGTGGCGACTTAGCATTAAGCCAGTCGTAGATGGTGGAACGAGCGATGCCGAGTTTGGCCGCAACTGCTCGCATGCGCAGGATTTTTACCGTCTGGGTGTAGGTGGTCATCTTTCTACCTCATTGAACTGTAAGGATGTAAGTTATTTGTTTAATAACGGCTCTCCGTTATTCAATACCTGGGCCGAATGGCTGGTATGCGATGGATTGTAATGAAGTCGAATGGTGTCTAAAATTGGCAATTACCACCTACTTTTTTTGACACTAACTTATGCCAGCCACAACATCCATACAGAAAGCAGCGTTTGATGCTATCGACAGCCTTCACTTTAGTCAGGTGGTGATGAGTCTCATATGCGCAGACCCCGTTGCAGAAGAGTGGTATCGCCTTATTTTTGGCAGAATCAACAGTATCCTTCAGAGGACAGGGATAACTGGAAAACAGGCTCAGATAGCCAGGCATTATTTGCTGAGTGCTCTTGAAATCTACTTATCTACTGATAGTAACTATTTTTTGGATACAGTTGAGCACAATAATAAAGGTGTTGATGGTGGTGCACTTTATAACAGAGAGATTCACGAGCAACTTCATGAACATAACCGAAATTGTAGTATAGCCATACTTTGCAATATTGCCGATTATAATGGTGTGGACAGAGAATTCTTTTTTCAGGCAATGGAAGAGTTAATGAATGATAATGAGTTATTTACCATGCCGCTTCATATCAGATACCGTCTTACCGAATGTTGCTATGCACTGGAATATCCTAATGCCCCTCTCTGCTTTTATCGAGAATTGGTGAGTTTTGGTATTGTTTTATGTGGGAAATACTCTCGTCAACATGATAAATTTGCGAAGGAGTCAGGCCCGGAATTTTCACTGCAGTTTATTCGTGCAGGCTTACTTTTTGAGTTTAAGATGCTGCAAAGAGCATTGCCGGTGATAACGTTGCTCAATAATAATCGTACTCTTGTTTTACCCGACTCAGATATTCGAATGCCCTGTTCAGAGCGAAAGAATATTGCTGGTTATTATAAAAAACTTATTGATATTTTGTTGCTGGAAGATAATCTAGGTTCCTTTGTAATTTTTCAGTGTAAAGGTGATGTTTCGGGCTTTAATGTTGAAATGCTTCTTAAAAACATGAGCAGATTTTATTTTCATAAACGAATGTTTGGTGGCACGCAAGCAAGCTGGCTGGGAACGCTGGGAGCATTTGATATTGAGGTTAGCCGTTGGGTAGAACCAGCTCTGGCAATTTATTATGAGGGTAATAATAGTCTTACAATTTCAGAAAAAATCAGATCAAAGTTTATGGAGTCTGGTTTTAGTGTGTCAGCGAGAAATTTGTATTTGCGGCATAAAGCGGTAAGAAAAAATAGTTACTCTAAAATTAGATATTATTATTTCCTTTTATTGAATCGACCATGCATTCTCCCTTGGTATCTTAATGACAATAGTTGTTACGATATGGCTCTGAGGTGTGATGGTTCTGAAGACTTTGTTGAATAAATAAAATTTAAGGCGAGTTTCCTGTAACAGATCATTGTTCAGGTAATACGCACGCTTACTGGCATCTCCGCCTTAGTCATTTCGTTCAGCGCACACTCCATGGCCAAAAACCTCTGCAACCTGACCGTCGTAGTCACGCAACGTCAGTATTCCGCCGAACAACTGTTTTATGTGTCTGCTGGTACTTTATCAGCACCTTCTGGCGCTGGGGTAGGATCACTCTCTGGAAGAGATTTATATTTGAACATAGTTCTTGAACAAGTGGGATTACGTCATTACGCGAATCTACAGGCCATGCCGATTGCTAACCCGATGACCAAAAACACTGTGACATGAATCAGTTAGAGTATAATTAAGGGTTGGTATTATTTAGCGAAGCGGTAATATGACTTGCCGTTCCAATTCTTTCTAATTGTGCCTCAACAGTATCAAGGTGGAAGGACTCGAGCTTACGGCATGGCGCTAAGCTGCTACAGGTTGGCGCATCCCTATACGGATTGAGAGGAGCCACAATGTCAGCAGCAGACGCCACCACATCATTATCTGGGCAGATATCCCTTCGGTTTGTTGAGCTTCGCCAGTTCCGGCGACTTGGTAAGGTCCAGCTTGAAGTTGATCCAAAGACTACTATTCTCGTCGGTGCTAATAATAGCGGCAAAACATCAATTCTGGCAGCGCTGCGCCATTTCCTCGCAGATGGCTCGCCATTTGGTGCTTTCGACATCAGTGTTTCTCAATGGCCAAAATTGCGGGAACTTGGAAGAGCTTGGGACGCATTAGAAGAAGATCCGTCTACGTCTGGCGCATCCGAAGATGAATGGGGAGAGCAACTTGGAACCTTACTTTCGGCGATGCCAACGCTAGATCTATGGTTCGATGCTAAGGCCGGTATGTTCCACTATGTCTCTCCGTTCTTGTCAAAATTCAGTTGGAAGGGGGGCGGGGTAGGTGTCCGATTGCGTCTGGAACCTGCTACGAACATTGAGGATCTGAAGCAGTTGGCTTGGAAGTATCACCTGACGAGAATACCTGTGAAGGATATGGGAAAGGATTCGCTTGCGTGGCCGATTGATCTTCTTGATTTTTGGCTGCGAGAACCTTCTCTACTCGGCCAGGTTCGGGCCTATAAGTTGGATGCAGATAACAACCCTTTGGACGGAATAAAGACTTATGTTAGCCAGTTACTGGATGCTAACTCTAGTCCAATTGATCGTAAACATTTGCAGAAAATCATAAAAGTAGACTTTGTGGCTGCACAGCGTGGCCTTGGTAGTGAGGAAGCTGATTCCCGGTCTGCTTCTGGTCCCCATCGTATAGGTTTATTCTCCAATCAGCTTCTCAAATTTGCTCGACAGCATCTAAATGTGGCAGCAACAGGTCATGGGCACCGAGCTGACCTCATAAAAGCTGTTGCTGAGGCGCAACAGGAACTGGATAAAAAGATTCATGAGGCTATTGGACCATCGGTAGAAGAGGTTAAAGAGCTTGGGTACCCCGGCTTACATGACCCCCAAGAGATTCGTTTCCGCACGCGCATACAGACAGCCGAATTACTCGACCATGGGACAGCTGTTCAATACAGCATGCAGAAGGATTCATTAGAAGAGCTTCTCCCAGAATATTCCATTGGTCTCGGTTATCAGAATTTACAGTCCCTTAGTTACCAACTAGTTTCTTTCAAAGCTGCTCGCCTAAATCCTGAAAAGGGCGCTCCAGTACCTGTTCATCTGGTTATGATTGAGGAGCCCGAGGCTCATTTGCACGTACAGGTACAACGTATTTTCCCGGGTAAGGCACATAAGCTAATCAATCCTAACGGTAGCGATGAGTCAGGTCTTAAAAGCCAATTGATTATCAGTACTCATTCTAGTCATCTAGCACATGCTGAGAATTTTGACCGGCTACGATACGTTCGCCGCATTGCTAAGAGTGAAGAACAAAACATGCCTACCACTGAGGTGGTTAATCTTGGGCAAGTATTTGGTGATGACAAAACGACCCGACAATTCGCTGAACGTTATTTTCGCGTTCAACACACAGATCTTTTATTTGCCAATGCTGCAATCTTTGTCGAGGGGGTTGCTGAGCGAATGCTGTTACCTCTTTTCATTGAAAGAGATTTTGCAACACTCAACAGCCGCTATCTGTCCTTCCTTGATATTGGTGGCAGCCATGCTCATCGGCTAAGATCTCTCGTTGAAAGACTCCGTATTCCAACTGTAATTATTACTGACATCGATCCAGTTGAAGAAAGACCAGGTAAGCCTAAAAAAAATGGGGACCCGACTACAACCTTAGTTGCTGTAGCTAATACAGGACAACCCGGCCTGCAATGTGGAAACCCGACTCTTTGCGGATGGCACCCTAAGCTGCAACAGCTTGAGGATTTCAAGAACCCGAAAAATGAGCATCTTGTCTGGAACGAAATTGCCGAATGTTCTGTACGTTTCGCATGGCAATTGCCTGTAGCCGAAGCTGGTGGTCAATGGCCAAGTACTTTTGAAGACTCTCTAATTCTTGGAAATATCCCTTGGTTTAAGCAACTTAATGATGAAAAAGTCGATGGTGATGGGAAGCAAATCAAACCGCCGAAGGGTGCGCTGGGCTCAGTAGCAAGACAGGTCGCTGAAAATGAGAATATTCCAGAACTGCTCGCGGCTCTGCATAAATTAATGCATGGGTCTTTTAATAAAGGAGACTTTGCCGCAAGCATCTTTGAAATGGTCGCTGCGGAAGAGCCGATTGTCTGTCCTAAATATATCGAGGATGCATTGGAATGGCTCCAGACACAGCTTGAGCCAAGCAAGGAGGCGATGCCATGATTAATTCACTAACTCTTGACGGCAATGAGCGCGATTCAGGGGTAGTAGAAGAGATTTGCGGCTACCTTACGGACATTCCACCTCGTAACTACTTCCTTTTTGCGGGGGCTGGTTCTGGTAAAACACGAACATTGGTAGAAGTTTTACGTCGCCTTACTGGTGTGACCGAGCATAAGAAGGGGGGACAATTGGCACGGTCCCTGAAGATGTATGTGTTC
>NZ_JAMPRR010000031.1:0-77372 GCF_028483405.1 Providencia sp. PROV076
TATAGGCGGCAATGTCGTTGTTATCTAAATGTGTTTTTAATGCTTTGAGTGTCAACACAAATGCTTTATACCGGCTCTCAAGTGCTGCGAGATTTTCTTTTTCACTCAAAAGAGGTTGGTTTTTAAACCTGATGTAGTCTTTCTCAGCTTCTTCGAGTAATTTATCAAAAGTCACTCTCGTTTCTTCAATCAATGGTTCGTTACCACCCACTTTATGCAGTAAAGCAATTTGCGTCAGGCTATTACGTGCTTGCATCAGGTGTTTACTGGTTTCTTCAAGCATCGCCCGCTTATCAGACCCCAAATCAATACGCTCTAAAGATTTTAATTCACTTACAACAATCCCAACAGAAACCCCGCTAGACACAATCTGCATCCCACAAAATAAAATGAGAAGTAGATACAAACTCACCGAAATTCGGATATTTTTACCAAACATAGAAATCCCCACTTGTGCCAGCTAAGAGAACTGAACCTCTGAAACATTGCCTTGTTTTCTAATGCACAGAAACGCTGCAAAACCGAGGCTTTGCAGCGAAAAACTGAGCTTAACCCTTAGAAAGTTTCCCAATTGTCATCATCTTTATGTTCTTTCGATGACAGTTTTGTCAGATCCGGTGTTTTAACGATATTTGAAACCGTTCTTGCTGCCGGCTGAATATTGCGTATTTCACTTTGTTTTAATGGTGGTAAACGGAAGATAGAGATCAGTTGCGACAGTTTCGCCACTTGTTCTTCCAAGACATTAGCTGCCACCGCAGATTGTTCAACCAACGACGCATTTTGCTGTGTAACTTTGTCCATTTCTGCAACAGCGATACTGACTTGTGCAATCCCTTTGCTTTGCTCATCGGATGCGGTCGCAATGTGCGTCATAATGTCAGTCACCCGTGTGACAGACTCGACAATCTTGGTCATCGTTTCACCTGCATCTTCTGCTTGGCGAGCACCTGTCCCTGTTCTTGACACTGAATCTTCAATTAACGTTTTAATCTCTTTAGCGGCATCAGCACTACGCTGTGCTAAGTTACGCACCTCATCAGCGACGACGGCAAAACCACGTCCGTGCTCACCGGCTCGTGCCGCTTCGACAGCCGCATTGAGCGCTAAGATATTAGTTTGGAAAGCGATGCTATCGATAACTGCGGTGATATCAGAGATTTTCTGTGAGCTATCCGCAATATTTAGCATGGTACTGACGACATTCGATACCACTTTGCCGCCTTCTTTCGCTATCACTGAAGCTTGGTTTGCAAATTCACTGGCTTGGTGGGCATATTCGGTATTTTGTTTTACGGTTGCAGTCAACTCACTCATACTGGCGGAGGTTTCTTCTAAGCAAGCGACTTGTTGCTCAGTTCGTGCCGACAAGTCATTGTTACCTGCAGCAATTTCAGTTGTACCTTGGTAAATAGTTTCGCTACCATCTAGCACACCACGAACGGTATTAATCAGTTCCTGCTGCATATGTTGAACACCATTGGCCAACTCACCAATTTCATTATTGGCAATCGTGGTCACGTTAGGTGTTAAATCGCCTGACGCAAAAACTTTAATACGTTCAATTAAGATATTGAGTGGCTCAATAATACCTTTACGAACATAGCGATAACTGAAGAAACCAATTAAGGCGAGTAAGATAGATAACGTCACCAACATATATAACGATTGGCGATAGTTATTATCTGCATTGACGACTTCGGCCTGGAAATCAGCAGAGATGTCCGCAAAATACGCATTAAATTGCTCTTCAAATTTCACTTGGTGCCCTGAGGTTCTGTGTGCATAAAAACCTTCAAGATCGCCTTTTTCCGCAAATTCACCTAACTTGATTAATGCGTCTCGATAGGTTTCATAGGTGCTAAACAGTTTTTCAAATTTGGCTTTATCATAATCTGAACTTTGCATCAGCTTGTTATAGCGGACATAAGCATCATCAGCAGCTTTAAAGTTACGTTTAGCGGCTTTAATCAAGTCTTCTGTCGTTGCATCGTCTTGAATTTTACGACCTTCAAGTAAATAGGCATTGATAGAGCGGTTTAAGTTTGCCCGAGCTTGTAACAAATTGACCCAGCTTTCTGTTAATACTTGTCTTTGGCGTTGTAATGAATTCAAATAACTGATGCTGTCGCTGTTATCGCCCAGTTTGGTAAACATCAACCCACTAGACACCAGTTGCAGCAAAATAAAGATAAAAATGACGGACAAAAGTCCCGATACGATTTTAATTCGACTGTACATGACGTTTTACTAACATAATTTTGTTGTATTTTGGATATCGGTAATCCAACCAAAAACTTTAGTTAATGACTTATTATTATTTGAACAATTATTGGGGCTGAGAGTTACTCAGCCATGCTGTCAATCAGCGCCATTTCATCGCTAGTTAATAATTTTTCGATATCGACTAAAATCAACATACGGTCATTTAATGTTCCGAGCCCTGTCAAATATTGAGTCGATAATGTCACGGCAAAATCAGGCGGTGGCGCAATTTGTTCTTCATTCAAAACCAGCACATCTGAGACGCCATCGACCACAATACCGACGACACGATCTTTTAAATTCACGACAATAACGACCGTGTTATCGTTATACACCACGTTTTCATGGGAGAATTTCACCCGTAAATCAATAATCGGAATAATGACCCCACGTAAGTTAGTCACTCCTTTAATAAAATCAGGGGTATTCGCGATACGAGTTACTTGTTCGTAGCCACGAATTTCCTGCACTTTTAAGATCTCAATGCCATATTCTTCTTCACCCAAGGTGAAAATAAGGTAGCCTTCGCCGTTTTTTTCTTCTTCGTGTTTATTTAAATCATCATCTAACATAGACATGGTGTATGGCCTCTATTTAGTGCACGACAGGTTGAGAAACCTGCTGTTTCTTTTTAATCAAAATGCTGTTATTCATTTTTTGTAGCTCAGCCACATCTAAAATCAATGCAACAGAACCATCGCCCATAATCGTTGCTGCAGAAATACCGGGGATCTTGCGATAATTACTTTCGATATTTTTTACGACGACTTGTTGTTGCCCAACTAATTTATCGACTAACAACGCAAAACGGTGGCCTGCATTTTGAATAATCAGCACAATACTGTTATCTAGATTTCGCTCGGCTTCTTCGATGGAAAATACTTGGTGTAATTCAACAAGTGGTAAATATTCACCGCGCACAAGCAACATTTTTTCCTCGCCAGCTAAGCGATAAATATCCTCTTGGCGAGGTTGCAAGGTGCTGATAATGGCACTCAATGGGACGATGAAAACATCCTCCGCAACTTTCACAGACATACCATCCAAAATGGCTAGAGTGAGCGGTAATAAGATGCGGATAATAGTCCCTTTGCCTTCGGTAAAACCGATTTGAATACGGCCGCCCATGTCTTGGATATTTCGTTTAACCACATCCATTCCAACGCCACGTCCCGAAACATCCGTTACGACTTCTGCCGTTGAAAAACCCGGAGCCATAATCAGCATCGCAACTTCATCATTGCTCATACCATCATGCACACTCATGCCTTGTGATTTCGCTTTCGCCAAAATACGTTCACGGTTTAGCCCAGCGCCGTCATCACGAACTTCAATGCAAATATTGCCACTTTGGTGTGCTGCCGCTAAGGTCAATGTGCCAGCTTCTGGCTTACCATTTGCCACACGAACTTCAGGCTTTTCAATCCCATGGTCGAGGCTATTACGAACAAGGTGATTCAGGGGGTCGACGATGCGCTCAATCAAACTCTTATCCAGCTCAGTTGAGCTTCCTTCGACTTTCAGCTCGATTTTTTTACCTAATTTGGAAGCTATATCGCGTACCATCCGCGGGAAACGGCTAAACACGTAGTCCATTGGCATCATGCGAATTGACATAACGGATTCTTGCAAAGCGCGGGAATTACGCTCTAACTGTACGATTGAGCTTAACAAATCACTGTATTCGTTCTGATCGACATGTTGACTATGTTGGGTCAACATGGATTGGATAATCACCAATTCCCCCACTAAGTTGATCAACTGGTCAACTTTCTCTACGGCCACACGAATGCTGCTCGAATCCCCTTTCGGTTTAGCGACTGCCGTTTTTTTAGCTGGGGTAGCTGACACGGGTACGGTAGGTTTTACCGAGGTTTGTGGCGTATCTTGCGATTCTGCGACGTCACTTACCTCTGTTTCAATTTCACTTGCTTCAACTTTATCGTCATTTAATAACGTTTCTTCTTTCGAAAAAGCGCGGCAATCTGCAAAGGAAATGGCTTCATGGTTAATTTGCGATTCATCCACCACAAAACATAGTACTCCACTAATATCATCAATATCCGTATTAGTGCCCACCCATGCTTGCAAACTATTTGCTGTTTTTTCAGTGTGATATAAATGCCCAAATAAACTGAGTTCATCCGCCAGTAAATCAACTTCATTTTCTTTGAGCTGATTTAACGAGATCATAAAGTAGTGTGAATATTCACCTTGCTCCGTGGAAGTTTCTTTAACAACCGTATTCTCAACTTTAGGCTCAGGTAGCGCAGCATCTATCTCAGCAACCTCTTCTGCTCTATTTTCAACCCGGCTAAGCACCTCACAAATGCGTTTGAAAGTGTCTTCATCTGGCAAAGAATCATTTTTATAGGCATCTAACTGTGATGCCATGACATCCTTAGCATCGAGAAAGACATCAATTATGTCAGGTGTGAGCGTTAACTCATCATGACGCGCCTTGTCTAAAAGATTTTCCAATGTATGAGTCGTATTCTGCAACTGAGTGAAACCAAAGGTTGCAGCCCCTCCTTTGATTGAATGGGCACTGCGGAAGATGGCATTTAGTTGCTCGCTATCCGGGTCAAAAGGATCAAGATCAAGTAAATGTTGTTCCATATCCCTGAGCAACTCATCAGCTTCATCGAAAAATGTTTGATAAAACTCGGTAATATCCATGGTTTTTATCCAATTTCGCTTAAGTTTCACTTAACGCTGACTGCCGAGCAACCCGGCAGACAACTAAACAAGTTATGTAATAAATTCAAATAACAGCAATTCATCACGGTATTTTCACCGCAGCGACAACACCCACGGCCGTTTCTGGCATGGGCTTTTGCGGTTTATTGAGCACATCATTAATCGGCTTCGTGCCATCGTATTCACGGAGAATTTGTTTAGTTTCTTCATCATTCAACACAATGATGCTTATCCGACGGTTGATCGGGGCAAAGCCATCTTCTTTATCTAAATGAATGGCTGAAGCCATCCCCACCACGCGTAAGACTTTGTTTTCATCCATTCCACCGCGGATCAACTCGCGGCGCGAAGCATTTGCACGATCTGATGATAATTCCCAGTTGCTATAATTAGCCCCGTTGGCATAAGCCAGATCATCGGTATGCCCAGAGACACTAATTCGGTTTGGTACATCATTAAGAAGTGGCGCTATTGCACGCAAAATGTCGTGCATATAGGGTTCAACCGCTGCCGAACCCACTTTAAACATCGGTCGATTTTCACTATCAACAATTTGAATACGTAGCCCATCATTAATCATGTCAATCAGTAAATGGGGCTTTAATTCGTTCAAACGCGGATCTTTTAAAATAGCCTGCTCAAGAGACTCTTTTAATTTTTCAAAACGATAATTTGCATTACCATCAATAATATTATTAGGTTCAGGCATCACATCCCCATCACGAAAAATAGGGTCTTTCCCCCCACCAGGGATCGGATTTGTGGCATCGCCACTTTTACTTCCTGGGTTGATAGCTGTACTTAAGGGGGTGCGAAAATATTCAGCAATTTGTGTTAACTCTTGAGGACTTGAAATTGAGATCAGCCACATCACTAAAAAAAACGCCATCATCGCTGTCATAAAATCGGCATAAGCGATTTTCCATGAACCACCATGCCCGTTTTGCTGATGCGAACTGCGCTTTTTAACTCGAATAACATGAGGTGTATTGGCTGCCATCCGTTAGTTACTCCTCTGTTGTTTCTTGTGAGCGAGCACCTACTTTCACTTCTCGAACTTTATCCTCGAGTTCAACAAATGAAGGCCTATCTGCGCTGAATAACACCTTGCGGCCAAATTCAACCGCTATTTGAGGAGCGTAGCCTTGCAATGCTGAGAGGAAAGTCACTTTAATGCATTCCATCATTTTCAGTTGTTCACTACTACGCAACCTAATCAGTGCAGCTAAAGGTAAAATAAAGCCATAAGCCACTAAAATACCTAGAAATGTCCCGACCATTGCATGGGCAATTAAAGCCCCCAACTCACCCGCAGGGCGATCCGCTGAGCCCAAGGCATTAACAACCCCCAGAACAGCCGCAACGATCCCAAAAGCTGGCATAGAGTCACCGACCATATTTAAACCTGAAGCTGGCACTTCATTTTCTTGACGAAAGGTTTCTAACTCTTCATCCATTAAAGCTTCAATTTCATGGCTTTGTAAGTTACTACTCACCATCAGACGTAAGTAATCCACGATAAACATCATGGTGGACTCATCTTTTAAAATACGGGGATATTGGGAAAAAATTTCACTTTCACTTGGATTATCAATGTCTTTTTCAAGTGCTAGCAGCCCTTGTTGGCGTGATTTATTCAGTAATTGAAATAACAACGCCATTAAGTCCATTGACATTGTTTTATTGTAGGAGGAACGACGGAAGAGTTTTGGTAATACTTTGCACAAGGCGACGATGGATTTGCCACTGTTACCAACAACAAAGGCACCTAAACCTGCACCTAAAATAATGACAAATTCAGCGGGTTGATAAAGCGCACCTAAATGGCCACCGACCATTAAGTATCCGCCAATAACCGCAACTGTAACAATGATATACCCGATGAGTATTAACACAATATTCCCTTTCACTCCGTTGGTTAACAGATGGCAGTCAAAGGGAATATTAGGAGTGACAGGCAAAACCTTTGCCTGTTAACCAAATCAATCCAATTACATTACCGCTTTAGTAATGCCATCCTGTCGATATACCGTAATATCGGCTAGATGCTCGGAAAGTTTACGTTTTTTTATTGCCCGTGATGGCGGTTGGCATAAACTGCAAGTGAAGCTATTTTCAGGAATATATGCGTAGGTAATAAAAGAACCATGGCAACAACTACATTGTGAACTTTGTAACATACCACTTTCCACAAAACGGACTAGGGTCCAAGCACGTGTTAAAGCCAACAAAGGCTCTTCACCGGGTTCTGGTATACACTGTTCAAGATATAATCTATATGCTCGTAATATGGCATCAACACCGCGACATTGGCCACTTTTAAGTAAAAATTGATAAGCATTATAGAACATGGATGAATGAATATTCTGTTCCCACGTCATAAACCAATCTGTGGAGAAAGGCAACATCCCTTTTGGTGGAGGGCAACCTCTCAGCTCTTTATATAAACGAACTAAACGGCCACGACTGATTTGAGTTTCACTTTCTAACATTTGAAGGCGAGCGCCTAAAGAGATCAATTCCATGGCTAGTCGAATATCATTCGCTTCTTGGACAATACTTTTTTCAGCTGAGGTACTCATCTTTTTCTCGCTATTTCGGTGTCGCCCTCATTATGCGTTTGCAATAATCGGGTCGAAAGTAAAATACCTGTATGAATTTGTTGTAATTCATCAACTCTTGAATCACGGGTTAGCTTTTCAATTGTGTCACTATTATCAAATCTAAACTGGCAGATTAGCTGGTTTGTCTCTGCTAATTTGACTAATTGAGGAAGTGTAAGGTCTGCTAAAGTAGTTGCCATTGCATCAGAGATACCTAGACGAAACATCGCAGAGGCTTTCTCTTGAGAGATGAGTTTTTGGGCTAATAGCAAATATGAGAGGTTAATATCGTATATATGCTTCAGAAAATCTGTCGTCGAGCTCATTTTTTTTCCTTTCCGAATATTATCAACATCTGTGCGATCTGTGTGCAAAAAGAACAAATATGAATTTGAAAGTATTGTGTAATCAAATTATTAAATTTAAAAAGTAATTAAATTGGGTAAATGTAATTCCATTATTTTCCCATGTCATCCATTCAAAAATACCCAATTTGGAGTATAGATACACTAATTTCCAAACCTAAATTAAATATATTTCCTGAATACCTACAACAATAAGGAGTGACCAAAAAATTAGCGATTTCCATAAGAATCAGAAATTACTGATGTCATTATTAGTCGCCAATTATTATGCACCACTAAATTAACTATTCAAGGTACTTATGTTTCTTTTTGTACCAATGAGATGATTACCCATCAATTCATTAAATAATCTTCATTATTTCTTTATCTTCTATCACCTTATCCTAAATATCAACAACATTTTCAGTCACCCTAAGCAAAATGACAGGATTTTAATCAAAGCAACAACTCTTTAGATGCGATAACTAAGCAAAAAAAACCAAGCACAACATCAAAAACAAAATATTGATCCAAATCAATTTTTAGCATTAAGAAACTGAGTTGCACATAAGTGCATTAAGCCGTTATCGGCATTATTGGAATAAAACTTAATCATTAATTTTCAATAAGTTTAATCTATACTCCAACCATCGTTCAAAATTATTCAATCGTAGTTATCATAAAAACACTCATTATATTGTCATACATATTAAGTGTTCGCTTCTATTTTCATTAGATTCATTAAACAATGATTTTAATACCACCATATGACAATATTAATAAAATTTATAAAATTCACATTATTGACCAGTAATAAAAATCTATTTAGCTTAAATGCATCTGTTAGATCATTTTACTTATTTGGTAATTTAAGTAATTATCTTGTTATTAGTTCATTAAAGTAATTTTTTTGATTAATTAATATTTACTTTTTTATCTAAAATAACTGAAGTCTCATTTTTTTTAATAAAAAGATCAACCTACGCCAACCTGCCACTTTTGAGTCGAGAGCAAAAAATGAAGGTTTCAATTGAGAACATTCCGCTTTCCATATGTTTTTTATATCTCTTTTAAAATATTTGATCGGCACTTAAAATAGAAAGAACTAAAGATATTATTACTTGCCTTCATGCCTATCGTTTTTAGCTATTTTCACGTAACACCTCAAATTTAATTAACGTTAGTTATAGTAACTATTGATTACTATATACTTTTATTTTAACAAAATACCCTAAACAGCAATCAAACTTAAGTAAAATCGCTTAATCGAATAATGAAAAATTAAAAATTAAATTACTTTTAGTTAAAATAATTCAGTGAGGAACCTGCTTATAAAAGAAGCTAATTTATTACAATTTTTATGGTCAAAAAATTTTTTCAATTTGGGATAGCCCTCACACTTGTTTTCTTTATTTCTCAATAATTTCCGAATAAAACGATTCTCACATTGGTATATTTATGTTAAGAAGATCACATTAATCATTTCCAATGACGACCAGTGAATAAAATACAGGGCCAATAGACATAGAAATAAAGGAAGAAATGACTAGTTAAGTGAAGTGATAAACTTGTTTTCCTCATACGCCAATGCAACACTTAACACACTGGAATATAATTTGAAGGAAAAACATGTTCACTTATCAAGCAGCAGTTGAATTTATTGAGGAAGAAAATATTTATGAAATCAATTTTAGCGATTTTCCTGACCTACAGGGTGTTAGCTATTGTAAAGAAGACGTTGAGTTAGAAGCCCAAGAAATTTTGCTAGCCACTTTTGCGGAACATATTGAGCTCAGGAAACCAATTCCACTCGCAACGCAAACAAAAAGTGATGCAACCTTTACTGTTTATTTACCTATAATCTGCTGCTTAAAAATTGCTTTGCATAACGCTATTCTCAACTCTGCAATACAACGTGTCGATCTCGCTCGCAGGTTGAACATCAACGCACAACAAATAGAACGCTTACTAGATATTCATTACGCATCCAAAATTGACCTTTTAGAACAAGCCTTATATCTATTAGGCGTCGAAGCTTCAATCACTGTGACGCAAAAATTGCTTGATAACAGCTAAACTAACCATAATTCAAAGCCAATATAATGAAAATCTCATGGAAAAAACTAGGATCCCTTTACTGATTTCTTACGTATACTAATAAGTGCTAATGTAATAGCAGAGACTTGAGTTAAATTTAGCCCCTAATATCTCAAACTCTGCAGTTACAATAATTCTTGTTTATTCAGTGCATTACAGAATAATAGTACCCTATTTCAAACCGCCTCTTTTTAACTGCTCAAAACTCAATCAAATTTTACGTTCCCAACCAAAATCAACTCTCCTTTCAAATAGCCTCTCAGTTTTTTAGTTCCGCGCTCTAATAGCCTGTGATTTTATCCTGCCATTGAGTGCTAAAAAATTAAGCGATACTTTATATTCCGTTCCTAAACTAGCTAATTTTTCACAATAATAGTGAGGTAGTAACGCAAAAAGACTAATCAATATTTGACAGGTATTTACCCATTCTATAATCCTTAAAATAATTCATTTCAAATTAAAACCTCAATGAGGTACAATTAATTAGTTTTTAGATAGGGTATATGTATGAAGAAAGAAAATAGCTTAATCTCAAATATAAAAAATAGCGAGCAACCATACTGGCCTACACTAAAATTAATGTTAAGCTCATTAATTGTTTTTAATTTTTATTTAAATTTAGTTGATAAAAACAAATATTCATTGCTTATTAATGCTTTTGACTTAACATTAATACCTATGTTTGTATTTATAGTCGCATTTATAACAAAAAATACAACATGGAAAGAGTTACAATCTCACCTTCTTCCTGCTTTTATAATTTACTTTACGTTTCAAACAATCGATATGCTCCCACTCTATTTTACCGGTGAGTTAACGTTAAAAACATATCTATTTTCTCCTCAGTACGGAGTTTGGTTTTTTTTAGCAACACCTATATGGCAAGCTATCTTTTTATTACTACCAAAAAGCGTTAAATCAAACAAATTCAAGCTATCTACAATCTTAGCTATATCACTATTAATTTCATTAATAACAAAAACTTACCTTATGCCGATCTCAGGTTTTTTCTCGGTTATTTTATACTTTCCTTTTTTTGTAATAGCTTACTTCATTAACAATGAAAATATATCTTCGCTAAGAAAAACTCCTATTATTTCTATTTTCTGCATAACAACCTTAACTATTTTATTCCTTAATTATCGAGAGACTTTCTTTGAATCAGTATTCAACAAAATTAGTTCATATTTATTCCTCGTCTCATTTTCTGTCTATATTTTAAATTTTGCAATAAGCCTAATATTAGGTTTGAGCATTATTTACTTTGCTTTATCAACCCATAAATATGCAAAAGTATCAAACAATGCCTTAGGTGTTTATTTGATCCATCCTATTATTTGCTTTGTTATATTACAAACTTTAAATTATTTAGGCATAGAACTTAGCTTGCCCCTAATAATAACAGCGACTCTAGTCACAATTAGTTTAGCACTTTTATTAGCGTCAAACTCAATTATTCATTGGTTTATTGAGCCAGTATTTCGCTCTAATAAATTGAAATAATAAATTCATGAAGGATGTAATAGCACCCTCTTAAATGTCAAATATATTATTGGCATAGATAATGTGAACAGAACCTTTACAAAACTTGTAACCCATTTAATATTCATTTGATAGTATCCCATTGAATTCATCACAATGGAGTGTTTTATGCGCAAATATATTGCACCTTTAGCGGTAATCTCAATCACACTATCTACGTTCGCTATGGCCAGCTCTATACAAACCTCATCAGAATCTGTACAGGTAAAAAATGGTGTTATTAGTGCCCCTGAAGTCACCATTAAGTTAAACGGAACACAATCAGACAAAGGGTCACAGGAAAAGATTATCGTAGAAGCTGATTCTATCGAAATTGTCGATGGGGAACTGCGAGCAAAGGGCGCTAAATTATATGAACAGAATAAGGAAATAGAATAAGTAACTTATTGCCTGGGCAACGACAGCTCAGGCAATAAAAAACCCACCAGAGTATTTTTTTATTCCAACTTCGTATTCTTCTTTATACTCATTCTTTGTTGCAACACATAGCCACTTATCTGTGGATTTGCCATTTTCACTTCTATGTGCCCTTATTTGTTCTAGAATTTTCCCTTGCCTCTATCAGCTATGCAAGAAAGGGGCGATTAGAAAAGTATTGAAATGGTTCTGCGATATGCATACTTAGCACCAGATCACTTAAGCAATTGCAAGTAAATCCTAAAAAATTGTTCGACCTAATGAGCCATAGCAAATGGATTTACCGCCGTATCGGTTCGGTTTGGATTGGCTATCAAGATAAAATCCAGCAAGACTTACTTGAGCATAAAGTTTCTGTAGTAAAAAATCGCACTGGTGAAGATAAGCAAGTGTCACAAGTTCGTGTTACTGCCAAAGGTTTATCTAAATTAGCAAAACTGTTAAGCGTGGAGGTAATGGCATGAACGCATTAACCGTTCAAAATTTACCGCCTGTTCAACATAACGGGTTTCGTGTAATCACCACCGAACTCTTAGCTAACGTTTATGAAACTGAAATTAATAATATTCAGCAAAATTTTAAACGTAATAAAAAACGCTTTATCGAGGGCAAGCATTACTTCAAGGTTGTCAGTGACGCACTCAATAATTTGCGACTGACAGTGAGTCAGTTACAAATATCAGCCAAGGTTAGAAGCCTTATCCTCTGGACAGAATGCGAAGCTTAACCCTACCTAAGAGTATGAAGTTACGCGCAGACTGGCAGAAATGAATGGTGTTATTTACGCCAACCTCATGAGTCCGCAAGGAACTAAATCAGGCAAGCTATTAGCCTAACCACCCAGCCCAAGGACGGGCTAGATTTGGTTATCATTTTGGACTTCTACCGTTTGCATCAATCAACTTCCAGACCCCGCTATTGTATTGAAATGTCATTGTGAATTGATTATTTACCATCTCAGACCAGTAATCCAATATGACGGTATTTCCTTCAATATAAATAACATTTAAATTGTGAGGAAAGTCAGATTCTTTGTTTCTGTGATAAAAATACCTTTGAACTTGATTATCAAAATCTGGAATAGCTTTGCTAATTTCTACTATAAAACCTTTTAAGCTTTCAAAGTTGTCTACTTGCTCTGGCTCTAGCCCAATAACAATGTCGTGCTTTTGGGATACAGTAACCTCATCGTAATTGAGAATTACATCACCCAACGTTGTAATAAAATCTTCAGCTTGATACCTATTTATTCTTTTCATCTCACCATCCTATCAATTAGTTTCAGTAATGCTAACTTAGCGGGAGTGCGAATTGAAGCAAAGCACACTTTCAGATTATGCGTTTAAGTGATATTTTATTTTCTCTAATTTAATAAGGGTGACTGTATGGGCGTAGAATTTCATATAACTCGTTCTGAATGCTGGTTTGATAGTGAAAGTAACCCGATCAGTAGCGATGAATGGCTACTTATCTAACTCATGGCAAGCCAAAGAACTTGATGAGACTGGCGACTCAGCGGCAGAACAAATGGGGTTGATAGCTGACGCAGCTTACTTGATGGCAATTCAATGTTAAAGGCTAGGGGCGATTGGATAGGAGGCTCAAATCATGCCATTCATATAGCCAATCTTAACCACCAAATCAAACACTACAAACGGGTCACTCAATGTTTGCATATACCCCATTCCATTGAACGTAGTGAAATTAATAATAAAAGCAGCGTAAGGTGACATTTTTATACCTGAAGAAAAGTAAAATTATCAATCAATAATAATTTACAAGAATTTTTTCTCAATCAGACAAAAGCTAAATACCCCACCACAACACATTTCATATCGCTATTAATAGTGAGGAATACGCATATTTAAGGAATAGAAAATGACGATTCAAGAATCAGATGAAGCATGGAGCGCTTTTTTTGAGACTGAAAAAAGCGAAAGAAGGTTATTGTGAGAGAGGGAGTTATTTACGGGCTAAGTAATGAAGACTATCACAATGATGAGGCTATAAGCTCAACGTCAGTCAAAGCTATTAGCGTTAGCCCTGCCAATCTGTATTTTAACCCATTTAAAGGAAGTAAATCGGCGCAGATTGGAACGGCAATTCATGCAGCATTACTCGAGCCAGAGGTATTTGAAACTGATTTCATACTTGAGCCAGAAATAAAAACTCGCGCATCCAAGGAGTATAAGGAGCTAGCGAAAACCTACAACGCTGACAATATTCTAATAAATGGCGAAGTAGAAACAATCACACCGATGATTGAGTCTGCAAGGATGAATACCGACTTTATGGATTACATGGCGGCAAAGGAAAAATCAGAAGTATCCATGTTTGCCACCTGTCCGATTACTGGATTATCACTAATAATGAATGCCAAAACGTGATAGCTAAGATGAAAAACAGGGGGGCACAAAAAGGCTTTCCCTCACAGTCATCAAAGTATTCACACTTGGCATTTATTCGCTCACTACTGAGAATCGCTGCTAATGAGTGGGGGTGGCTGACTCGAGAACAAGCTACGGCGTTAATTGATAATGCCGCCGATTACCTAAAGCCAGTTATTACCTTTGCATTAGCTACTGGTCTGCGAAGAGGGAATATACTTTGCCTTGAGTGGAGTCAGGTTGATTTAGTGAGAAAAGTAGCTTGGATTAACCCCGAACAATCCAAAAACTATCGCGCGATAGGTGTTTCGCTCAATGACACTGCCTGTCAGATTATTCGGGATCAGATAGGCAGACATACTAAATATGTTTTTGTCAGAGAGCGTAAGCAAAATGGTGTTATTGATTTAGTGCCAATGACGGTTAACGCAAACAAGGCATTTAATTCTGCCATGAAAAAAGCTGGTATTGAAGGGTTTCATTTTCATGATTTGCGTCATACTTGGGCGAGTTGGTTAATTCAAGCTGGTGTGCCATTATCAGCATTGCAAGAAATGGGCGGATGGAAAAGCATAGAAATGGTAAAACGATATGCCCACCTATCACCCATTCACTTGCAAGAACACGCCAAAAACATCGATGATATTTTAAATCTGAATGGCACGAATATAGCACGCAAGATAATTTAAAAAATCACAATCACACCTAACTCATTGAAAATCTTGGTGGGTTGTGGGGGGCTCGAACCCCCGACCTAATGATTAAGAGTCACCTACTCTGCCAACTGAGCTAACAACCCGATACAAATTATTTAACGCCTAACAATTGCTACAGTCAATATGATTCTGCTATTTTTATTACCTAAGTTAATTTTAAGTTGCGAATGTAAAATTTAAGAAAACTAATGCTTGAATAAACATCACTTCGTTCCTAACAAGATAACTTTTCCTTACTCTAATTGAGATTTGTGTCACAATATTTCACGCAAACATAACCACAAAATTAAAAAAAAGACTGTGGCTAATTATCACAAACCACTACGGACATCTTTAGTATGGAAGAAAATGCGAATTCACTATCAACACAACCCAATACTGATCGTAATCAACTAAAACGTAGCCTTAGTAACCGCCATATACAACTTATTGCAATTGGTGGTGCAATTGGTACTGGCTTATTTATGGGTTCTGGCAAAACCATTTCACTCGCAGGCCCATCGATTATCTTTGTATATATGATAATTGGCTTTGTACTATTTTTCGTGATGCGCGCAATGGGTGAACTGCTACTTTCTAATCTGAACTACAAATCATTTAGTGATTTTTCTGCTGACCTTATCGGCCCATGGGCAGGCTTTTTTGTCGGTTGGACATACTGGTTCTGCTGGGTTATCACCGGTATTGCCGATATCATTGCGATTACAGCCTATGTGAGCTTTTGGGCTCCTGATTTTCCTGAATGGGTAACCTCGTTTATCTGCGTGGTCACCTTATTAACGCTCAACCTAGTTTCTGTCAGGCTATTCGGTGAGCTTGAATTCTGGTTCGCCATGATAAAAATTGTGGCCATTGTGGCTCTCATTGCTGTAGGCGGCACATTAATCGCCATGAATTTCCAATCCCCTACTGGCCATACTGCATCTTTAAGTAACATTTGGAGCGATGGTGGAATGTTCCCGATGGGGATCAGCGGCTTCTTTGCTGGCTTCCAAATTGCTATTTTTGCATTTGTTGGAATTGAATTAGTAGGTACGGCGGCTGCGGAGACACGTGATCCTGAGAAATCTTTGCCAAAAGCTATCAACGCAATCCCTATCAGGATCATTGCATTTTATGTCTTATCTTTAATTGTCATTATGGCTGTCACTCCTTGGCGAACCATATTGGCCGATAAAAGCCCATTTGTAGAAATGTTTGTCCTGATAAGCCTACCGGCAGCGGCAAGTATTGTTAACTTTGTGGTTCTAACTTCTGCGGCATCTTCAGCAAATAGTGGTGTGTTTTCCACCAGCAGAATGCTGTTTGGGCTTTCAAAAGAAGGTGATGCACCAAAACAATTTAGCCAATTATCTAAAAAAGCAGTGCCTGCTACCGGGCTAATTTTTACTTGTATCTGCCTCAGTTTTGGTATTGTTCTGATCTATTTTATTCCTGATATCATGCATGCATTCACGCTAGTCACAACCGTGTCTGCTATTCTCTTTATGTTTATTTGGAGCATGATTTTATATAGCTACTTAAATTTCCGTAAAAAACGCCCTGAAATGCACAAAGCATCTCATTACAAAATGCCTGCTGGAATTGTGATGTCATGGTTAAGCCTCGCCTTTTTCGCCTTTATGGTCGTGCTATTAGCATTTCAGCACGACACAAGACAAGCCTTAATTGCCACACCAGTTTGGTTTATTCTATTATTTATTGGTTACCAATTCGCCAAGCGTAGAAAAAACCATTAATGATAAAACGTAAAAAGGCCGAGTAACAATACTGTTAGTCGGCCTTTTGATTTTATAAGCTCGCTCGATTAGCTTGCTTTATATTCTGCCTCAGCCTCATCAAAACGAGCTTGAGCTGCTGCACTTGGCGCTTTAGTCATTAAACTCACAACAACAATAGCGATTGTTGCTAATAAGAAACCAGGAATGATTTCGTACAAATCAAACCATTTGTATTTCATCCAAACTAGCACTGTCACAGCGCCAACTAGCATTCCTGCAAGTGCCCCCGTACGGGTCATTCGTTTCCACATTACAGAAATTAAAACAACAGGACCAAATGCCGCACCGAAACCCGCCCACGCATTACTCACTAAAGCCAAAACTTTATTATTTGGGTCACGAGCAATATAAATGGCAATTGCAGCGACCAACAACACCATAAAACGCCCTACCCACACTAACTCTTTTTGACTCGCACTCTTACGGATAAAAGGCTTATATAAATCTTCCGTTAACGCGCTTGCACAAACTAATAACTGGCAACTTAACGTACTCATTACCGCTGCTAATATGGCTGATAATAAAATACCAGCGACCCATGGGTTAAACAAAATCCCCGTTAACTCCATAAATATGCGCTCATTATTTTGCATGACCGACCCCGCTAAAGCCGGGTTATTTTCAAAATAAGCGATACCAAAGAAACCAACCGCAATTGTTCCACCTAGGCATAACACCATCCATGTCATACTAATACGTCGAGCAGAACGAATAGTACGCGCAGAGTCTGCTGCCATAAAACGCGCTAAAATGTGAGGTTGCCCAAAATAGCCTAATCCCCAACCTAGTAATGACAGAATTGCGATAATATTCATGTCTTTAAACATATCAAGATATTCAGGGTTTTTAGCTTTAATGACTTCAATAGAGGTATCTATTCCCCCTAAAGAAAGGATCACAACAATAGGTGTTAGAATCAATGCGAAGATCATTAATGAAGCTTGAACTGTATCAGTCCAACTCACCGCTAAAAAACCACCTAAGAAAGTGTAAGCAATGGTCGCGAGTGCCCCTAACCACATCGCTTTCTCATAACTCATATTAAATGTGCTTTCAAATAATAAACCACCTGCGACCACACCTGATGCACAATAAATCGTAAAGAAAACTAAAATAACAACAGCAGAAATAATACGTAAAATCTTACTATTATCTTCAAAACGGCTCGTAAAATAATCAGGTAATGTTAGTGCATTATTATTTTTTTCTGTTTGGACACGTAAACGCCCTGCAACAAATAACCAGTTAAGATATGCACCGAGACTCAAGCCGATAGCAATCCAACTTTCAGAAATCCCAGCTAAGAAAATCGCACCCGGTAACCCCATAAGCAACCAACCGCTCATATCTGAGGCTCCAGCGGACAATGCAGTTACGACACTGCCTAAACTTCGTCCACCCAGAATATAATCGTCAAAGTTTTTAGTTGAGCGATAGGCTATATAGCCAATTAGTAACATGCCAGTAATATATACGACGAACATAATGATCATCGGAGTGCTTACAGTCATCCTGTTTTCTCCATTGAGTAGCTTTAAAATTATTAGTTATCTTTATAAGTTGCCGTTGATAACTTGTAACTTCATGGTGTTGCACTTTATTGCACATATTTAATTTATCTGCACTAACACCAAATAGGTTGTGATTGTTTGTGTTGCACTAACTTAATATCTTAACTGCCCCATCCTAGACAGACTCACATTAAATTAACAAGAAATTAACTATTTTTTATTGCATAAATAGAATCCATATCACAAATGTTAAAATTTAAACTAAAATTCACAATCAGATGTTTAACTGTCCCGCCTAAAAAAATAAAACGTAACCACATGTAAAATATAACAATTAAATAAACACTAATTTAATTGAAATTATTAAAACTTAAAAAACTCGATATGTTTCACATTTCCTTCAGAAACCACACTTAACAATGTTGCACAAAGTTGCAACATTAAGATAATGTGGTGTAACTTTTTTGATTAAAATGACTCGTGACCTAGAGGAATTAAGATGAGTAGCACTACAACTATGGGTGTGAGACTTGATGAAGCAACTCGTGAACGCATTAAAAATGCCGCTCAGCGTCTTGACCGCACATCACATTGGCTTATCAAACAAGCTATTTATAATTACCTAGAACAACTCGATAATGGCCAAGCCTTTCCAGAGCTATCACCCGGTATCGATGTAAAAGAAAATCAAACTTCTGATGAAGACACCACTGTTGAATCTAACTATCAACCATTCTTAGATTTCGCAGAGCACATTTTACCACAATCTGTAAAACGCTCTGCAATTACTTCTGCTTACCGAATTCCTGAAACACAAGCTGTGCCAATGTTATTGCAACAAGCACAACTCCCTACAGAACAAGCTGAAGCCGCTCATAAATTAGCGTATTCAATCGCTGAAAAACTGCGTAATCAAAAAAATGGCATCGGCCGTTCAGGCTTAGTTCAAGGTCTACTTCAAGAATTTTCACTTTCATCTCAAGAAGGTGTCGCATTAATGTGTCTCGCAGAGGCCTTATTGCGCATTCCTGATAAAGCAACGCGAGATGCGCTTATCCGTGACAAAATTAGCAATGGGAATTGGCAATCACACCTTGGCCAAAGTAGCTCAATGTTTGTCAATGCCGCAACTTGGGGATTGCTGTTTACGGGTAAGCTAGTTTCTACACATAATGAAGCAAAACTATCAACCTCACTTAATCGCATCATCAGTAAAAGTGGTGAGCCACTAGTGCGCAAAGGCGTTGATATGGCAATGCGCCTTATGGGAGAGCAATTCGTCACTGGCGAAACTATCTCCCAAGCACTCGCTAACGCACGCAAACTCGAAGATAAAGGCTTCCGATATTCTTACGATATGCTAGGGGAAGCCGCATTAACGGAAAAAGATGCGCAAGATTACATGGTGTCTTACCAGCAGGCTATCCATGCTATTGGTAAAGCATCAAATGGCCGCGGTATCTACGAAGGCCCGGGTATTTCAATTAAGCTATCGGCACTGCATCCACGTTATAGCCGTGCACAATACTCTCGCGTGATGGAAGAGCTTTATCCACGCCTGTTATCCCTCGTATTACAAGCACATCAATACGATGTGGGGATTAATATTGACGCCGAAGAAGCTGACCGCTTAGAAATCTCTTTAGATTTGCTAGAAAAACTCTGCTTTGAACCACAACTTGCGGGTTGGAATGGGATAGGCTTTGTTATCCAGGCTTACCAAAAACGCTGCCCATTTGTGATTGATTCAATTATAAATTTGGCTGAACGCAGCCAACGTCGTTTAATGATCCGCTTAGTAAAAGGTGCTTATTGGGACAGTGAAATCAAGCGCGCTCAAATGGATGGACTAGAAGGTTACCCAGTTTATACGCGTAAAGTGTATACTGACGTTTCTTATATTGCCTGTGCGCGAAAACTCCTATCGGTTCCCAATTTAATTTACCCACAATTTGCAACGCACAACGCACACACCCTCTCAGCTATCTACCAAATTGCAGGTAAAAATTATTACCCTGGCCAGTACGAATTCCAATGTCTACATGGAATGGGCGAGCCACTTTATGAGCAAGTTGTTGGTAAAGTCGCTGATGGCAAACTAAACCGCCCTTGCCGTATTTATGCACCTGTTGGTACACACGAAACTTTATTAGCCTATTTAGTGCGTCGATTATTAGAAAATGGCGCAAATACTTCATTTGTAAACCGTATCGCTGATGCCACTATTCCTCTCGATGAATTAGTTGCCGACCCAGTCAAAGATGTTTTAGAACTGTCAAAAACTGAAGGGCAAATTGGCTTACCGCATCCAAAAATTCCATTACCACGTGATCTGTACGGCCTAGAACGTGTGAATTCAATGGGGCTTGACCTATCAAACGAACATCGACTGGCTTCGTTATCAAGTGCCCTACTGAGTGCGGCTATGCAGCAAAAAATCGCAGAACCACTGTTAGGGGGGGATTTCCAAGCTTCGCAAGCGTTACCTGAAGCGACACCGATTACTAACCCGGCTTGTCATAAAGATATTGTCGGCCACGTTCGCGAAACAACAGAACAAGAAGCTGAACATGCATTAAATACGGCTAACGATGCAGGTACTATCTGGTTTGCAACCCCGCCTTCTGAACGAGCTGCTATCTTATTACGTGCGGCGGATCTCATGGAACAACAGCTACAGCCGCTGTTAGATATTTTAGTGCGTGAGGCAGGTAAAACCTACAACAATGCGATTGCAGAGGTTAGGGAAGCGGTAGATTTTCTTAACTACTATGCAACCCAAGTCAAAAATGATTTTGATAATAATACGCACCGTCCTTTAGGGCCTGTGGTCTGTATTAGCCCATGGAACTTCCCATTAGCAATATTTTCAGGACAAATTGCTGCCGCTCTCGCAGCAGGTAACACCGTACTCGCGAAACCGGCTGAACAAACACCATTAATCGGTGCTATCGCGGTATCTATTTTGCATCAAGCGGGTATTCCTCGCGATGTACTGCAATTTTTACCGGGTAAAGGTGAAACCATTGGTGCCCAACTCGTTGGCGACACTCGTGTTCGAGGGGTCATGTTTACTGGGTCAACAGAAGTCGCAGGGTTACTTCAACGTAATATTGCAGGACGCCTAGATGCACAAGGCCGCCCTACCCCTCTGATTGCAGAAACTGGCGGGTTAAATGCAATGATAGTTGATTCTTCTGCACTCACAGAACAAGTTGTCACTGATGTTGTCGCATCTGCATTTGATAGTGCGGGTCAGCGTTGTTCGGCACTGCGCATTCTATGTATCCAAGAAGATGTCGCAGATAGAACCATTCGTATGTTAAAAGGTGCAATGGAAGAGTGCCGCATGGGGAATCCAGAGCATTTATCAACCGATATTGGCCCTGTGATTGACCGTGAAGCAAAAGAGAATATCGATCAACATATTCAGAAAATGCGCAGTAAAGGGAAATCTGTTTTCCAAGCTGCATTTGAAAACCATGATGATCAGCAAGAACAAATGGAAGGAACCTATGTTAAGCCGACATTAATAGAACTTGATGATGTAAGTGAACTGAAAAAAGAGATCTTTGGCCCTGTTCTTCACGTTGTGCGTTTTAAACGAGATGAGCTAGAAGCACTCGTTGAACAAATTAACGCTGCAGGTTATGGGCTGACATTGGGTGTCCACACTCGTATCGATGAAACTATCAACCAAGTCGTTTCAAAAGCTAAAGTTGGCAATCTGTACGTAAACCGAAATATGGTTGGTGCCGTTGTTGGCGTGCAACCTTTTGGTGGTGAAGGTTTATCCGGGACTGGTCCTAAAGCAGGTGGTCCATTATATCTTTACCGTTTATTAAGCGAACGCCCAGATAATGCTGTTTCAAATACTTTAGAGCGACAAGATAGCTATTTACCTATGGATGCAAGTGCCAGAACTATTTTACTTGAGCCATTTGAAGCACTTACACAATGGTCTGAAAAACAAAACTCGGCTATTTCGCCTTCCGTAATTGAGCTATTTACACGCCATAGTCAAACAGGAACCACCCGTGTATTACCGGGTCCAACGGGAGAAAGAAATACCTATACCTTGCGCCCTCGTGGTTTGATTTTATGCCTTAGTGATAATGAACAAGATTGTTTAACCCAGCTAACCGCTGTACTTTCTGCGGGTTGTCAGGTGTTATGGCCAGATAGTGAGCTCCATCAGAAGCTGTTCAAATCACTGCCTGAAAAAGTGAGAAAAACCATATCGCTAACTAAAAACTGGATAGAAACTAAAGAGCCAATCGAAGGCGTTATTTATCATGGTGATAGCGATCAGCTAAAAGAGGTTTGCGCGGTAGTTGCACAACGTAAAGGGCCAATTATTTCAGTACAAGGCTTCGAACGCGGTGAAATTAATCTTCTGACTGAACGCTTACTTCATGAACGTTCACTGAGTGTCAATACCGCTGCAGCAGGCGGTAATGCTAGCTTAATGACAATAGGATAATAAACAAAAAGCCTGACCTCGTTATCTACGATGGTCAGGCCATATATCACAGTATCTTTGTTTAAAAATATATTTGTTTAAAAATACATTTATCTCATAACAACAACAGTCATCGTTCCTATCAGATAAATGCTATCCCAGATACCTGCACGCTAAAAACATAAAAGGTGCCCATGAGGACACCATTGCTTAAAAACAACAATGAAAATAGCGATACTTATTTTCAATATGTCATTCTAATTATTGCGTTTTTCTGATTCCCAGAATAAATACTGTTCATATTTACGTAATGCAATATTGTAATTACTAAATGCAGAATCTGTCATTTTCTCACTTAACTCATCTTGAACTTTACTTGCAGTAAATTCTTTCATAGAAAAATTAGAGGACGATAACAGTTCGTCTAAACGGCGTAAGCGAACAACATATTCACGAACAGTACTATGGCTCATCTCAGTCTGTAAGAATAAATACTGTTTAAATGACATAATATCAAAATAATCAGTATTGCTATTGCAATAAATTTCACTACAAAAACGACAAAGTGCAGTAAATTTATCTTGCAGCTCCCCCCAGGCACCTTCATCGACCAATTCAGTCATATCAGCGATAGCTTCTTTATTTAAGATGTCATCGTTGAAAACTAAAGAGATGCGATCAAGAGTCTTGTGACAATGTGCACAATGAGTTTGGCTGTGTTTAAAATCTTTGATGTAACGACTCAGAGGCCGTTTCTTTACAATAGAAGCAGACATAATGGTAAAGCCCTGTGTGTAAGTCTAAATATAAAATTGTAACCAAATACATCAGGCTACATACATTGTATGCCCATAGCATTAATATAATATCTGCTATGTTGCATGGCGATATGGTGAACCCATATCATATATTCTTACTTTACCTTTAGTGAATTGATCACACTAAAAATGTACAGTAAGAAAAGTTATTACCCTTTGTTAAACACATTCTAACCCGTCTCTCGCTCTTTGGCGAATTTCTACGGTGAGTCAATTTTGGTATGAATTTGAGTTAGCGTCAACAAAATTAACTTAGTTGTCGTTAACTCTGTACACCTATCATTAACCATTAGTTAAGCGATACTGACATATTAGTTCGCTTAAAAACAAAGACTCTACCTGATAATTTCATCTGCGTACAAAGAAAATTTAATTTAAAAATCAAACTTATACTGATACAAAGGTTTTATTCTTAAATTTGTGAAGTAGCTCACTTTTCACATCTATAATTGCATCTTAAATGAACAGCCATTAATTCTGTAAATATTTCATAGTGAAAACGTATCATTCGACCGTAAATATTTTGTTACAAATAAACGATTTTTTAATACATTTAATTTCATATAAAAAATGTTATTTCGATATTAAAACGCTGATACGGGCACTCAATATAGGTAAATCCACGTATTAAACATAATTCTATGGTGATGGCTGAAGCATAATTATTGCCAAAAAATATGTTTATTAAATTAAGAGACCGTAACGCCACCTATCCTTCTTTTGCAAACTCGCCTTTAACTTTTTTCTCTCTAACTTCAATTACGTTATCCACCAATCACTCTAAATATACGTATAGCAGTCAAAGAGATACCATAACCGCATGATAAAAAAAGATTTACCTAAACCCATGAAGTTATATAGTGAGAATGCCTACAAATAAAATACGATAGCCTAATCAAATTAAAATTTAATTAGCTAGCTAAAATATTATTTTAGGATTTGTCACGTTTGATATTAAAAACATCTCTTATATACTCAATTCGCTATATAAATAAATAATTTTAATAAGGTTGATTATGAAAAAGTTAATTTTAGCTTGTGGTATGGGGTTATTGGCACTGACAATCACTGCTTGTTCGGAAGAAGAGAAAAAAGGCGAAGTTGCTGGTGCAACTGAAACTTGTAATGCTTACTTCGCTGAAGTTGATAGCTTAATTGCTAAAGCTTCAGAAAACCCGCAAGCAAAAGCTCAGCTAGATGCAATGAAAGGTCAGCTGGAAGAAGGTAAAAAACAAGTTGCTGCACTACCTAAAGATCAACAAGATAAAGCTTGCCAACAAGGTATTGATGCAATGAAACAGATGAAAACTGCTTTAGGTCTGTAATAAGCCCTATTCTTTTTATTCTGTAAGATCAAAAAGAGCCATTGTCATTATGGCTCTTTTTATTTTTTGAATATTAATGAGTTACAGTAAATATTAAATAACCCACACTAGATACCTAACAAAACAGATAAGAGGTTATTGGACCTCCCCCCTTTTAACCCTATTTTATAACCAAGTTCCAAAACGTTTGATATAAAATTGCTTCATCAGCTGAGCGACAACACAATAGCTCACTAATGTAAGTGCTAGCCATGGGAAATATTCTATTGGTAACGGTTGTAATCCTATCATTTCACCAAATGAAGAAAATGGAATATATAACCCAAGAGCCATAATTAACCCCGTTGTTAGCATAACAGGTAGTGCAGCAGTACTTTGTATAAACGGTATTTTTTGTGTTCTTAACATATGAACAACTAGCGTCTGTGAAAGTAACCCTTCAACAAACCAACCCGATTGGAACAACGCTTCATGAGCAACACTATTCGCTTGGAACACGTACCACATTAGTGCGAAAGTCGTAATATCAAAGATAGATGATGTTGGCCCAATCCAAATCATAAAGCGACCGATATTTTTTGCATCCCATTTGCGGGGGCGCTTTAAAAACTCTTTATCCATTTTATCCCATGGCAATGCAAGCTGGGAAATATCATACAGCAAGTTTTGAACGAGCAAATGAATGGCTAGCATCGGTAGGAAGGGAATAAATGCGCTCGCAATTAATACAGAAAATACGTTACCGAAGTTAGAGCTCGCGGTCATGTTTAAGTATTTAATAATATTACCAAAAGTCTCTCGTCCTTTAATCACCCCTTGCTCTAATACCATCAAATCTTTTTCAAGTAGGATAATATCCGCAGACTCCTTAGCAATATCCGTCCCTGTATCAACTGAAATTCCCACATCAGCATCACGTAACGCAGGCGCATCATTGATCCCATCACCAAGAAAACCAACCGTATGTCCATTAGCTTGTAACCGTTTTAAAATACGGGATTTTTGCAGCGGTGTTAATTTACAGAAAACTGAAACCTGTTCAACTTTTTGGCTCAACTCTTCGTCTGTCAGCTCCTCAACCTCTAAGCCGGTCATGATTTCACTGATATTTAAACCAACATCATGACAAATTTTTTCAGTAATAATCGCATTATCACCCGTCAACACCTTAACCATCACACCATTTTCACGTAGTGCAGCAATAGCTGAAATTGCACTTTCTTTTGCAGGGTCAAGGAAAGTTAAAATGCCTTGTAATTCTAACTGATACTCAGCTTGAGCCGAAAGCGGTAAGCTGGCTTCCGCCTTATTCAAATGACGAGTAGCGAGTAACAATACACGAAATCCCTGTCTGTTATAGTCACTCACTAGCTCAGTAATTTTTGTTCTTGCTTGGTCATCCAGTAAATGAAGCTCACCATCTTGTTGGTAACTTTGGCAAACAGCTAACATTTCCTCAGCCGCTCCCTTACAAATAAGTAGGGCTTCACCTTCCGGTGTTCTCACAGTTACTGACAATTTGCGTCGAATAAAATCAAAGGGCAATTCATCAATTTTTTGGAATGCTTTTAGCTGCTCAACTTCACTGTTACCTCTACCTCGACGGATAATAGCCTGATCCATCATGTTCTTAGCACCACTTTGGTGAAAGCTGTTTAGCCAGGCTAATTGCAAAATTTTACTATTTTTCTGCCCATTACTATCTAAATAATGTTCTAAAATAATACGATCTTGCGTTAATGTTCCCGTTTTGTCCGTACACAGCACATCCATCGCACCAAAGTTTTGTATCGCATTTAACCTTTTGACAATCACCTTGTGTTTCGACATGGCGATTGCCCCTTTGGCTAAGTTTGAGCTTACAATCATCGGTAACATTTCGGGCGTTAGCCCCACGGCAACAGCCAGTGAGAATAATGTCGCTTCGAACCAATCTCCTTTTGTAAACCCATTGATAAGCAATACAATTGGTACCATGACTAACATAAAACGGATCAATAACCAACTGACACTATTCACACCACGATCAAACGATGTTTGCGCACGGCTTCCCACAATCGATTTGGCCAGTGAGCCTAAATAGGTTTTTCCGCCCGTTGCTACTACAATTCCACGCGCTGTACCACTGGTAACATTGGTTCCCATTAAGCAGATATTTGAAATTTCTAACAATTCATTTTCTGTTGGCGATACAGGTTCTAAACTTTTAGCTGAAACATCACCCAATGTGTCATATTTTTCTACAGGTATTGATTCCCCTGTTAGAATGGCTTGGCTGATAAACAAGTCTCTTGATTCAACAAGTTTTAGGTCAGCAGGAACCATATCTCCTGCGGATAACAACACAATATCCCCAGGGACTAGGCATTTAATTGGTACCTCTTTTCGAACAGAACGCCCCGTTTTATTATCACGCCGAAATACAGTCGCTGTCGTACGAACTAAGGATTTCAAGGCTTCTGCGGCTTTATTGGTTCGATACTCTTGCCAAAAACGTAAAAATCCACTCAATAAAACCATCGTGACGATAATAATCACCCCGGTTAAATCTGTTTCTTCGCCTTGACGTTTGGGAATAACATAATCCGTAAAAAAGCTCACAATGGCTAATATAATCAGTACGAATATGAATGGATTTTTAAAAGAAGAGATCAATTGTTTCCATGCTGGAGGGGCTTTTTCATGAGCAACTTCATTTTCGCCTTCAGTAACAAGGCGATCCATTGCCTCATTCTCTGGTAAGCCTAATAAATTTGTTTGATATTCATTGAGCACTTGCTCAATGTTTTTACTCGCTTGTTCGCCAACAATAAATTTTTGGCGTGCAGCCGCTTTGACGCTTTTGCGCGGTTCTCTTATTTCAGTCATAACGTTGTCTCGAATACAACACTCGTGATTTTTACGCTATCCAACTGAAATAAAATTAAATTATTATCAGTAGGATAGCTCCAATTTATATCTCCATGACGGAGGGTGGTCGTCCATTTCAGCTCCTATAGTGAGTTAATTTAAAGTCATCAGGCAGGTAGCTCTGATGCCACTTTCCAATTGATAGCACTAACACTTTGCTCAAGACTTATTCTGCATACCAATGCTTCAATTTCTTTTTGCTCGGCAGGTGTCGCGAGAAATTCAGCACACACTTCCAGCTGTTCAGGTTTCAATGTGTCTGCACTGCTTAACGATCGCAACCGAATATGTAATCCGTTAATTGCTTGTAAAATAAGTGTTCTTACTAAGATTTCATCCGTTTGATGGCACATGACACGAATTTTATAACGTTGTTCTACATCGAGTGCTTGCTGTTGTGGTTGCTTATTAATTCGTGAAGCGGCTTCTCTTAACAAAATATTGGCGCATAAAATTAATAACGTCGCCATCAATGCCAGAGAGTATTGCCCTAATCCACATAAAACACCGATCCCCGCAGAACACCAAAGTGTTGCCGCAGTGTTTAGCCCTCGGATGTTCATGCCTTCACGCATGATTACTCCCGCCCCAAGGAAACCAATTCCAGACACCACTTGAGCGGCAATACGCCCGGGACTATCTGGTGATGTCGTTACAGAACTTAAAATAAACACGGCTGCGCCAGTTGCAACCAGTGCATTCGTTCTCAAACCCGCCATTCGTTGACGCCATTGGCGCTCAGCACCAATTAATGCACCAAAACACATAGCAGACAGTAAATTTAAAATATCAGGGGAAAAAAGCATGATAATCCCTCCAAAAATAACTTGGATAATGATTTATATGCTTAATAAAAAGCATATAGCTATATTTTGAGTAAAATAAATTACTCAAAAACCATTAGCTATTGCCTGGAGGAAATAGAGAATAAATATATACCAACATGATACACACTCAATACAGCTATAATACGCTATTTAATTAAATACAATTATAAGGGAGTAGTGTGATGAGGAAACATCAGATACCGCCCGCCGTCGTGGCAAGCAGCAAAAAGAAAAGAAGATTACTGGCTTGCCATTAAATTAAGTTTTTATTCCAACTCTGACTGTCCAAGTAATAATCTCCTAAGTAAAAGATGGGAGGAGTATAAGTGGGGAAAATTATTAAGTAAAGAACAAAGTGTCCATTAAATTGAAACTTATCTTTCAACTGGCGTAACAAAAATCCCTTCATCACCTTCTTTTTCATTAAAGAACCAAATACCTTCAGGGTAATCAGGTAATGCAATTAAATACATTATCCCTTCATTAAAAGGTTCTATAAGTAAAATAGTACCTTCTCGGCGCTCTTCTCCGTCTGTTTTTACATAAACACGGTCATTAATATTCATAACACTCTTTTCCCAACAAAATAAGTTAACCATAAATGTAGCGCATACGAAAAAGCCCGTCATTAAAAATGACGGGCTTTAGAAAATCAGTTAAGCAATTAGCTTAGATAGCAGTTACGTTAGCAGCTGCTGGGCCTTTTGCACCGTTTTCAATGGTGAATTCAACTTGCTGACCTTCAGCCAGAGTTTTGAAACCATTGCCCTGAATGGCAGAGAAGTGGACGAAAACGTCTTTGCTACCATCAGCTGGAGTGATGAAACCGAAGCCTTTAGACTCGTTGAACCACTTAACTTGACCTTTCATTTTGTCGGACATTTGACTTTTCCTATATAACATCAAAAAAACTTGCCTTTTGGCATATACGGGCCAGAGTCAACTATTTAATCAGGGAAACACCAAGATGAAGCGTCACGGTCAAAGGCTATCTGTGATAACTTTTTTCTTTAGAACACACTAACTCAGTAATCATACATCAAATAGGACTGCTAAACAGGCCGATACTCATTAACTCATGACTTAAAGATAATAGCAACTATTTTATACGAGCAAACCTGAAAAATATGCCGTTTTTTCGATTACATCACTTTTATCGACTATAACGTTAACAAAATCGTTGCATTTAGTTGATAATTTAAAGAAAACTTTAATTTAAAAAGCCAGCAACTCACTCTATGTCAGTAAGAATTATCTGATACGATGACAATCTGTGTAAATATTTTTTTTAACTGATATATAACAATCTCAATTGCTCGTGATACCCTCCTAGTATAGATATCTGACAGAGAGTTATACACATGGATATTATCAAACAAATACTCGTCGAAGATTTGGATACCATCAATAAACGTGAAAACCGTGATGGGAAACCTTATTTTAATAGCCAATTTCTTGCCAATCACCCTTATTTATGTGTCGGCATGGTTGCAGCTTATGTCCCTCTTGCCATTATTCTTTGGTATGCCCCTTATTTTGGCCCTTATTGGGCTCTGGGTATCACCATCCTCTTTATTGTGTTAGCCAGTGTGCTACTTTTTGACATTAAGCCTGTTTATCATTTTGAAGATATTGGTGTGCTAGATTTACGTGTTTGTTATAACGGGGAATGGTTTGTCACTGAACCAGTTTCTGATAATGCAATAAGCAAAATTATTGATTCACAAGATGTTAGCCCTGCTATCAAACAAGAAATATCACGTTTAATTGCTTTAAAGGGAATGATTTCATTTTATGATATCTATCACGTCGCTTACCCTGAAGTTTCTCCGCAATTATCTGGCACGCTTGCGGCTCAAAATTAATTCAATATCAATTAACTAGAGTAAAACTTCATCATAATGTGCAGTGAATGAACAGTTAGATATTTTTTCTGTTTTTATGATTGACAGCCTGAGATGATATCGTTAATATTCGCCTCGTTCTCAGGAACAAGCAATTCCTCCATAGTTCAGTCGGTAGAACGGCGGACTGTTAATCCGTATGTCGCTGGTTCAAGTCCAGCTGGAGGAGCCAAATTTAAAAAGCCCGCTTAATGCGGGCTTTTTGCTATCTGTATCTATCTGAAAATTTTACTTATTAATATTGCTCTGCTTACTACTCTTATTGTGTTTCCAAAGCAGATACTAAGCACCTACCATAAAAATAAAACGTTATTCTTTCTCTAGAAAAAATTGTTTAATCGTCTGGCGCAGCCATTGATGCGCAGGGTCTCTGTCCAACCTTGGATGCCATGCTTGCACGATAAATATCGATTCTAACTCCAAGGGAAGTTCAATCTCAACCAACGGCAAATTAACACTCTTTACCCCTTGCAGCACATGACGAGGGAGCGGCAAAATATAATCAGAGTTCATTGTTAGCATCATGGCTGAATGAAAGCTAGGTAAGGTCAACACAACATTGCGTTGTAATTGAAGGTCGCGTAATGCGTCATCAATTGGCCCAAGCGTACGCCCTCTGCGTGATACGCTGATATGCGGGAAATGTGTTAAACTTTCAGGCGTCACCTGCCCGATAATCGGGTGCCCTGGGCGAACTAGTGCCTGAAAAGTGCTGGTGAATAAGCTCTGAGCCTTAATTTCAGGGTGCCAATCTCGGGAAGAACCGATAACCAAATCTACCTTACCACTACGCAAAGAATCATCTTCTGTATCGCTTTCTGCGATAAAAACTAAACGGCTTTGTGGAGCGAGTTCCCTCAGCTTTTCTAATAACCCGCCTCCTAAAGCACCAATAAAAATATCATTCGCACGAATAACAAATGTTCTTTCTAATGTTTTTGGATTGAGTAATTCGTCAGGATCAATTAGCGCTTCTGCTTGAGCAATAATATGGCTAAGTTGTTCTTTTAGTTCTAATGCTCTCGGTGTTGGTACTAATTTACGCCCCGCCCTGACGAGGATCGGGTCATTAAATTGCTCACGAATTCGCCCTAAAATTCGGCTCATAGCGGGAGCACTTAAATTCATTTTTTCGGCTGCCCCTCCTACACTCCCCTCTTCCAATAATAAATTCAACGCATAAATCAAATTGAAATCAATTTTTTGTGGCATTTATCCTCCTCGCCCCTTTGCAGCCCTCCTTATTAGTGGATTGCGTTTTATGCAATAATTTAATTACATCATTTCATTTTAAACAATTTAATAAAGTTTAGATACTACTGCTGAAAAATGACAGAACAAATTTTTAAATAGCAGGAGTTTGAAATGGTTGATGCGTCTATCACGCAGCCCAAAAAAAACAAATGGATAGCCAGCGCGAGTGAGATCAGTGGTCGCACATGGATGGGGCTATTTGGTGTTTTTTTAGCGGTAATGGCGAGTGGCGTGGGAGAAAACGCCAGTAAATTCGCTCTAGGCGATATTCAGGGCGCAATGGCATTAAATATTGATACTGGCAGTTGGTTAATCACTTGTTATGTAACCGGTTTTGTAATTGGTTCAGGATTTACGCCTTGCTTTTGGCCGACATTCTCACTACGTCGTGTGGCTCTTGTTATGTGCTCTATTTATCTGATTGGCGGGTTAATTACACCATGGCTTGGAGACCATTATGCCCTTCTATTGACAATACGTAGTTTACAAGGCTTTGCTGGCGGCGCTCTCCCACCGATGTTAATGACGGTAGTGCTGCGTTTTATGCCTCCGCTTATTAAAGTTTTAGGTTTAGGGGCTTATGGCTGGGTTTCTGCCTGGAGTGCTACTTTTGGTGCCACTGCAGCCGCTTTTGCCTTCCACTGGGGATGGAGTGGATATTTTTATTGGAATTTGCCTCTTATGGCGATAGCCACCATCTGCATTGGCTTTGGTTTGCCGCAAGACCCTTTACGCTTAGAACGACTCAAACAGTTTAACTGGCGAGGTTTACTTCTGGGTGGAAGTGCACTTGCCATGCTCACTGTGGGAATTTCTCAAGGGGAACGCCTTGATTGGTTAAATTCATCATTAATTTATGTTTTATTAATTGGTGGCCTTGGCCTATTAGCCCTGTTTTTGATAAACGAGTGGTATCACCCATTACCCTTTTTCAATTTACAGTTACTTGGCAAACGAAACCTGTCGTTCTCATTAATCACCCTGGGTGGTGTGTTGTTGATTATGGTTTCTTTGGTGAATATTACCTCTGGCTATTTATCGGCTATTCAAGGGTATCGCCTAGAACAAACCTCAGACATGATGCTATGGGTATCACTTCCACAACTCATTACGCTCCCTATCATTGCCATTATTTGTAATACCCCAAAAGTTGATTGCCGTTGGGTACTCGCCATGAGTTTACTTTTGATGGCAGCCGCTTGTGTTCTCGCATCGCAGCTGACTCCTGATTGGAATGGCGACAACTTTAGAATGATTTCCCTCTTGCAAGCCGTAGCACAACCCATGGCCGTCATTCCGCTGTTGATGATGGCAACAGGTGGGTTATTGCCCACTGATGGCCCCTTTGCTGCGGCTTGGTTTAATGCCGTTAAAGGTTTTGCGGCAACGGCTGCTGGGGGAGCAATCGCCCTGTTAAGCCGCCAGCGAGGCGATTTCCATTCGGGCGTGATTGCTGACAGCTACGGCAGTACTTATCGCGATACTGCCACAAACTCTATCGGTGAACTCACTAAACTCGCCTCAAACCAAGGGCATGTTTTAGCTAGCTCAGACCTATATTTGCTAGTTTCTGGTTTGGCACTGTTATTAACCGGGCTAATTTTAGTGATGCCGACTCGTATTTACCCACCGCGGTCTGTTGCCGCTGCTTAGTTATTGATTATCAGGAAATTAGAATGAGTAAGATCAAATTAAAAATTAATAAAAATGTCGCTCTGGCTATCACCGCTATTGCTGTTTTGATGGGAGGGTTATTAATTAATAAGTTCGCGATTAAAAAAACCGCTCAAAATACCAATGATGCCTATATCCGTGCAGATATTTCACGTATTTCACCACAAATTTCAGGCGTAGTGACCGAAGTCCTTGTACAAGATAACCAATGGGTTAAAGAAGGTGAATTATTAGCCGTCATTGACCCTAGAGAATTCACGGTTGCACTTTCTCAAGCGGCTGCACAAGAGCAATCCGCTCGCGCACGTCAAGATGATGCAAAAGCCAATTTAACACGTCAGCAAGCCTTGATCGCTGCAGCAGAAGCCCAACTACAATCGGCAAAAGCTGAACTGCAATTTGCGCACCAAGAAAAAATTCGCTACCACAAAATGGCAAATACCGGTGCTGGCTCACAACAAGCTGCACAACAAGCAACCACACGTGTACAAACAATGACAGCAAGTGTTGCACAAGCCGAAGCATCATTAAAAGCAGCCAAAAATATGTTGCAAGTATTAGAAGCAAAACAGGCCGATAGCAATGCTGAATTGACATTAGCACAAGCTAAAAAAGAGATGGCCGAGCTTAATCTCTCCTACACCCGTATTACTGCGCCCATTGGAGGCATAATTGGTAAAAAAAGTTTGCGTGTCGGTGAGTTTGTCAAGCCTGGTGATGCCTTAATGGCCATAGTTCCCCAAAACAAGCTCTACATCATCGCGAATTATCAAGAAACTCAATTGGAAAATATTACTCACGGCCAAGTTGTTGATATCAGTATAGACACCTTCCCAGGGAAAATATTGAAAGGCTATGTCGACAGTATTGCGCCAGCGTCTGGTGTAAGTTTCTCCCCCGTTGCCCCAGAAAATGCGACAGGTAATTTTACTAAAATTGTACAGCGTATACCTGTAAAAATTATTTTTGATAGCAACGCCGACCACGCTGCGATGATGGATGCATTACGTGTGGGCATGTCCGCAGATGTCACCATTAATACACTGGATGGGAGCCGCTGATGAACAAAACTGGGCTACCACACAGAACTCAGCAACTTTGCCCACCGAATGGTGGGTTGTTTTAAATTTATCAATGAACGGATGGCCCCAAAACCTCGCTGCTTGCCAAAGGGGATTGGAAGAAAGGGGAATCTAACTTTAAGAGCGCTATTTAGGTCGCTTATTAGGAAATAATCATGATTAATAATGTATTGTTAGCGGTCGACAGCTTTGAAAATAGCAGTAATGCCCTTAGCTTTATGCAACGCATGGCTGGCTGCGTCAGCAATGTCATTGTATTAACTGTTGTTGATAATACCTTTGCACTAAGCCGTACTGGATTAACTAAAGAGAGTGATGAGTGGGATGAATACCCTGCCGCGCAAAAAGAAGAAGCTTTGGCACAAAAACAGTTAAAAGAAGTCACAACCGCCTTAAACAACATGGGGTTTAAAGCCGAAGGGCTACTCGCGGCGGGTACACCTATCAATACCATCCCCAAGAAAATGGAAAAGTATAATTGTGAGTTATTAATCATTTCTCATCGTCATCTTTCTTCACTTGGGCGCTGGCTTAATACCTCGGTGACTCGTAGTTTACTCGACGATATCACCCAACCCGTTCTCGTCATTCCACTGTAGATATTTCTGGTAAATGATATCCAGCTATTACCCAGTGGTTAACCGCAGTTAGCCACTAAAATCAAAATAATATACAGCCCATCAACACAGATTTGTGACACGCCTTTCGTTAGTGTATCGCTTTGATTTATCACCACTAGGCTATTTTCGATCAAACTTCCGACAGTTCGCACAGATAACAGGCAAACAAACATTTTTTTCGCTATTCTCCTTTGACAATACAGTAAGAGAAAGCTAATATCCTCTGCGTACCAAGGAGTTCCTCCATAGTTCAGTCGGTAGAACGGCGGACTGTTAATCCGTATGTCGCTGGTTCGAGTCCAGCTGGAGGAGCCAAAATTTAGAGAAACCTGCTTAAGGAAACTTAAGCAGGTTTTTTGCTATTAAACGATTTGAATAATTAACCTATTTACGTCTTTTGCGCGATCTGCCTCTGAAATACGCTATAATCGCGATTTCTCATAGCTATTTTTTCACTTTACCTTTATCATTCTATTCCGGCTTGAGCACTCGCTCATCATTCACTCTTCCCTTATGGAGCCGGTTTAATGACAACTGTAACTACCCTAACGATCCGCCGCCCTGATGATTGGCATGTTCATTTTCGCGATGATGATATGTTAAAAACGGTCGTTCCCTATACCAGTGAATTTTTTGGCCGTGCAATTGTCATGCCGAATTTAGTTCCGCCAATCACAACGATTGAAGCCGCAAAGGCTTACCGTGAGCGCATTCTAAACGCAGTTCCCGAAGGGCATCAATTTACCCCTTTAATGACTTGCTACCTTACTGATAGCACAGATCCTACTGAAGTCATTCGTGGGTTTAACGAAGGGGTATTTACGGCCTGTAAACTCTACCCGGCTAATGCAACAACTAACTCTAGCCATGGCGTATCTGATATTAAAAAGATTTACCCCGTATTAGCAGCAATGGAAGAAGCAGGAATGCCACTGCTTATCCATGGTGAAGTCACAGCAAGCCATATCGATATTTTTGACCGAGAAGCACTGTTTATTGAACAAGTTATGTTGCCACTACGGGCACAGTTTCCAAAACTGAAAATTGTTTTTGAGCACATAACCACCAAAGAAGCGGCTCAGTATGTCCAAGAAGCAAATGAATTTACAGCTGCAACTTTGACACCTCAACATTTAATGTTTAATCGTAACCACATGTTAGTTGGTGGTGTAAGACCGCATTTATTTTGCTTGCCTATTTTGAAACGAAATGTGCACCAAGAAGCACTACGTGCAGCCGTTGCTTCAGGGTGTGAGCGTTTCTTCCTTGGTACCGATACCGCACCACACATACAGTCACGTAAAGAGTCTTCCTGCGGTTGCGCTGGGGTCTTTAACGCTCCTACTGCATTAGCGGCTTACGCAAGTGTTTTTGAAGAACTCGGGGCTTTAGCACATTTCGAAGCTTTTTGTTCATTAAATGGCCCTAAATTCTATAACTTACCCGTGAATGAAGGAACCATCACGCTAACTAAAGAGCAAAATATCATTTGTGAATCGATTGACTGCTGCAATGATAAATTAGTTCCTTTCTTAGCAGGAGAAGACGCTCGCTGGACAATTTCTCTGGGCCAGTAGTGAACACGTCAATGGGAAGTTAAAATGACTTCCCATATCATTATTAGCTAAGTAGGATAAAAACATAATTTACCGACTTAGCATGGCCAATTAAAGATCAATAAATTGATTTTCCTTGTGTATTTTCACAATTGATGACACTTGCCGACGAACATAATGATTCACTTTATGCATTTTCTGTCATATAAACAAAAAAAATGTTTTATTTGCTTTATTATTGGTGAAATCTCCTTATACTGGAAGTGGACTCATCACGAGATCATTGCTCTTAGTCAGTTATAGATATTTATTATTTATCACGATGTTTGATTAGGAGGTTTATATGAATAAAAAAAATGATGTCATTCAAACCCACCCAGTAGTTGGCTGGGACATCAGCACAGTCGATGATTACGACGCTATGATGTTGCGTTTGCACTACCTCCCTGAACAAGATAAACACACAGGTGACGCTATTGTGGATAAAACCATGTGGCTAACGACTGATGTGGCTAAACAACTCATTCATATTCTCCAAGCTGGCGTAGACAAGATAGAGTCAGGTGAATATGTCGAGCTTGGTTTTAAAACACACTAGGGAAATAAATGGATATTAGTGTCACTAATATCCATTTATTTATATATTCATCCATATGGGTAATTATATATCCTTATATAATTACCTTATCAATTAATTAATAATTTGCAATTGTAAATAAGAACACTATTTATTGTTTTTATTAATCCTTGGTTGACTTCTCTATCAATTCCAATTTATTGTAAGATATCTTCTTGAACAAGGATGTTCCAATGCGAATATTAGTTATTGATGAATGTTATTATACACGTCTTGGCATTACAGAATATTTATCCAAAAATAAAAAACTCGAATTTATTAGTACAGGATGTATAAAAGAAGCCATTGGCTTTATAAACACAGAACTACCAAGTATTATATTAGTGAATCTTACATACTATTGTAATTACTCTAATTACTGCCCTATCCTACAGCAGTTATTAAACAATGCTAATAATACACGTTTTTATATTTATATAAATGCCCCTTACCCACAAACAAACAACCCATTACTATTAAAAGATAATTATTTCATCCTATCAAAAAGCATTATTATTCAAACGCTTGATAGAGTTATTCAAGACCATGAGCAAATCGAAAAAATTACCAAACTTGCTAATAATATAGATTCATCCATTTTTACAATTAAAGAACAAAACATTATTAATAATTGGATGAATGAGACGCCTAATCATATTATTTCTCGAAAGTTAGGGATCAGTAACAGTACTGTTTATTCACAAAAAAGGCATATAGCCTCGAAAGTTTTCGTCAAAAATAGAATTGAGTTATTTTTTATATATAATGTATTTAAATATTTATATTAAAAATGTTTTAATTTAAATTGACTGAAACAAAACTAAAAGGCCTGACTCCGTTTAAATAGCGAAATCAGGCCTTGCAAACCGGTCAACAAAAGTGTCCATCGTTATAAAGTCACTCTAACTGCTGACGGGCCATAAATTTTAGTTCTATGATTTTATATCTTTATTTTCAATAGCGATAACTCGAGGTTTTTCTTCATCCGGGATTTCATATTCAATATCCAGAGTTAGTAAACCACTAGATAACTCAGCACTTTCTATCTTCACATTTTTACCGAGGTTAAACTCAAGGGAAAACTTACTTTGCGTTATTCCTTGATGGATCCATTTCTCAGAATCATTAACTAATTCTGCTGATTGCTCACCTTGAATATACAATTTCCCACCTTTTAGGGATACGCTTAAGTCCTCTTCCTTATAACCTGGAACACTAACCGTTAATTGATAGCTTGTTTCATTTACTTGTTTTAAATTATACGGATGCTCTGAAGTTAAAGGCCTATTACCTGTTAGCTGGCTAAACAAACGATCCATTTGGTCAAATCTGTTAGAAAGTAGGCTATCGGATAATGTTGGGAATAATGAAAAAGATCTAATGTTAGACATAATTTCTCCTTCAATATTTTTATATCAATCTAACACGTACGACTATGCACCATTACCTGTGTACCTAGTATGGAATAATGCTCTTTCTTGGTGCAATTCTTATATAGTGCCAGTTACGCGTATTTCAAGCCTTAAATTACACTTCTTTACAAAATGGCGTTACCAGCTGTAAACCATTAACAAAAACCCCATGAATTTCATACAAAATGCATGGGGTATAAGCAACGTGATGACATCGAATGAAATAAATTTTTTATTTCAATTAATTTTATCTTGCTCTAATCAGCCCTAATTATAGGGCTATCTTATTATCGAGAATATCAATAACTAGTTATCTTTATTTAATAACCCATCAGATAAACGGTGACGTGACTTATTAAAGATTTTATTACTGACTTCACGACCTGCACGGCGTGCCCGTTGTTCTTGCTCTGGAAGTTTCATTTCTTCTGTGCAAGATGAACTGCAACAACCTTCATACTTTTCTGCGCAGCTAGGGCATTGAATGAACAACAAATGGCAACCATCGTTACGGCAATTGGTATGCGCATCACAAGGAGCCCCACATTGGTGGCATTGTGCTAATGTGTCCTCTGTAATACGCTCACCCATACGGTTGTCAAAAACAAAGTTTTTCCCTTTGAACCGTAAAGGTAGGCCTTGTTCTTTCGCCTTACGTGCGTATTCAATAATCCCACCTTCAACATGGTAGACATTTTTGAAGCCGTTATGCAGCATATAGGCACTGGCTTTTTCACAACGGATCCCACCAGTACAATACATTACAACGTTTTTGTCTTTTTGCTCTTGCAGCATTTCAACCGCCATTGGCAGTTGCTCCCTAAACGTATCTGACGGTATTTCAATTGCATTATCAAAACGCCCTACTTCATACTCATAATGATTTCGCATATCGACGAAAACAGTATTTGGGTCATCAATCATCTCATTCACTTCATGAGCTTTTAGATATTGCCCCGTATTTGCTGGGTTAAATGTTTCGTCATCAATACCGTCAGCTACCACTCGCTCACGGACCTTCATGCGCAGCACCCAGAACGATTTACCGTCATCATCAATCGCAATATTTAAACGTAGGTTTTCTAATGCAGGGTCTGTTGCATAGATAAGTTCGCGTAATGCGTTCACATTGGATTCAGGCACACTAATTTGGGCGTTAATACCTTCTTTGGCAATATAAACACGCCCAAAAACGCTTAATGATTTAAATTGTTGATACCATTGATTGCGAAATTCGTTTGGGTCTTGAATAGTGAAATACTTATAAAAAGAGATTGTGGTACGAGGCTCAGTTTCAGCCAACATACGCTCTTTTAAAATTTTATTTGAAACTTGATTATGTAACACTGGCATGGTGTTCTCTTTTCCTTTGTAACGAGTTAATTTCTAAAGCAAAAATCGGATGGTGTCCACGAAGTGTCCACACTTGACCATTATTAAATATTATCGCTGTTATTTTGTTAATAAAAAACCCTTTATTTGCAGGGTTATTGTGATGAAAGTATTAACTAATCGTTTAGATACTATTTTCAATCATCAGCGGATATTTTTCTTTTTAGTTTGCGCTTCGTTATGTTATAACATTTTTTTGATAAAACAATTTAGCTGACTGAATGATGCGATTTTTTCCTTTCTATTTTTTATTTCTGTTTATGGTTGCTCCACACGCAGCGGCACACCCTCATAGTTTTATTGAGATGCAAATTTCCCTTGAAAGTAAACAAGATAAATATTCAGGGATTAGCTATGTTTGGAAAATGGACCCAATGACATCAGCGGATATCGCATATGAATTAAAAGGTATCAAACCGGATGACCCGCGTTGGAAACAGCAAGAAGCTATTATTATGGCGAATGTGTTGATGCAGGATTATTTCACTGACTTTTATTATCAAGGAAAGAAAGTCAGCTTTAAACGTATTCCTGATAGCTATCATTTAGAAAAAGATGGCTTTTCTTTAGTTTTTTTCTTTACCGCTTCCTTTATGCAGCCCTTGCCTATTACTGGTTCCCACATAGAAATTCAAACTTACGACCCAACTTTCTACGTCAGCATGACTTACCCAAATAAACAGCAAATTCACCTGCCTTTGGATATTGCCGCAAATTGCCAGATGGAACTACAAGAAGCAAATGTCACCGACTCAATGCGTGCCTACGCTTTTTCCTTAGATAAAAGTGATAACCCAGAAGAAGATTTGGCACTTGGCAAACAGTTTGCACAACGGGTTGATATTCAATGTCCATAATGCCTTTACGCACACCAAAATTAATAATCACTGCGCTGTTTATGGGGCTTGCTACCTATGCCGCTTGGCAGCTATTTACCCACTGGGGGTCATGGCTACAACTTAGCTTTGCTTGGCAAAAACAGTTAAACCAAGGGCTATCTTACCTATTACAAGAAACCACTTCTCGCCCATGGTATGCAGGCGGGTTACTGGTGGTTGCTAGTTTTGCTTATGGCTTTTTGCATGCCCTTGGCCCGGGACATGGAAAATTAATTATCACCACTTATATTGCAACTCAAGCAACTCATTTAAAGCAGAGTGTTATCATTAGTTTACTAGCCTCACTCTTACAAGGGCTTGTTGCGATCACTTTAGTTTCCTTAGTCTTGATCCTATTCAAACTCTCTACTAAACATCTCAACCAAGCCAGTTTATATGCCGAGCAAACCAGTTATCTATTTGTCATTTTGCTAGGTAGTTATTTATGCATCAGCGCACTGCGTCGTAGCTGGTCAATCCGCAAATCAAAACACTTGGCGCCACTCACGATAAAAAGCATTCAACCATTGAATTCTTCAACGAAAACAATAAGTAAAACAAAAGTCCATAGCCACTCAGACAACTGTGGCTGTGGACACCAACACGTTATCCAATCCCATCAATTGCAATCCAGTTTTAAAAGTAAGCTATTGATTATCTTATCGATGGGTATTCGCCCTTGTTCCGGGGCAATTCTTGTATTGCTGTTTTCTTATGTCATTGAGGTATATGCGTGGGGGGTTATCGCAGCCTTAGCAATGGCTATGGGGACTGCATTAACTATTTGTTTAATCGCTATTTTTGTTCATTTAATGCGTGATAATGCCGTTCGGGTATCACGCTTAAAAGGAAAGTCACTTTCCCCATATTGGGCAATCACACTGAAAATTTTGGCAGGTCTTTTATTTATTTTGATGGGCGTTTTGATGTTACAGAGTATTGGCTTAGAACAATCGGTTTCCCCGCTGTTGCGATAAACCATTAAAAAAGGGAGGGCTCCCCCTCCCTGGCATTTGCCGAAGTCACGGTGCAGTAACACCGTTTTATGCGCAATGTCAACTGCTTACTACTTATTACAACTTCCAACTATTACAACTTCCAATTTTATTGCCAACTACCAGATGGCTAATGATAAAGCTATGCAGGTCCTCATCACTAACCATCCTTACTACTTCATTTAACCAATTAACTCAATGCGAGCAGGTAAGCCTTGGCGAACTGATGCCCCCGAGACCCAATCTAACCACGTGTTGGCGACTTCACGCGTTGGGTCAGCGAACCCAAGGTCATTTAAGTTAATTCCTGAGCCATTTGCCGCATTCATTGGCATTGGTTGGCCATCAAGATAATGCTGCTTCGCCCCCATTTCTGTGTGTCCATAGCCATGTTCAATTGCAAGCACACCAGGCATTACGCCATCAAGAACACTCACTTGGGCTTCAGCATGGCCACCCGGAGTGGTGATGCGGATCCAATCTCCATGTGTTACCCCCATTCTCGCAGCGTCATCCGGGTGGATAGCGACAAGGTTCGTCGGTTTCACATGGCGTAAACGTTCAATAACAGTCGTTGAACTGCTCATGACATGGGATTTAAATGACATCAGTTTCAACGGCCACTCTTTTTCTGGGAATACCGTATTCACATCATCGCCATTTGCCATACGTGGTGGATAATAGGTCGGGCAACCACTATAGCGCTCACCGGTTATAGCATGGCGGTTAATTGCCACCGTTGGGTTCCAAATTTGTAGGCCTTTTTTCCACTGAGGGCCTGTTGCATCGCCATCCCATGCTTTTTCATAAGGTGCAAAACGGCCACCGCGTGTGAAAATATAGGCAACACGACGCACTTCTTCCGGTTTTAAAGTCCGCGTAATAGCCGGTAAAATGCGCTCCACGCCACTGATTTGGATATCTTCTGTTGCGGCTTCAGGGACTGGTTTTTCCCCTAACCACGCCATATTGGCAGCCACTCTTAAGTAATAGTCTTCCGCTGTATTGAGTGAATGCATGTTGCCATCCATGTCCTCAATCACGTTATCGCCAAAGCCTGGTAAATTAAGTTCTTTCGCTACTGCGATACAGAAACTTTCCATCGAAACCGGCTGGCCATCCACGGTTTTAGCTGTACGTGACTCAACAATTGGCCAACGTGCCGTACTGGCTTTGACCTGTACACCAGACCAGGGTGCGCTGAACCCCCAACTTTCGAAATTATGGGTATCCGGCACAATATAATCTGCTAATGCCGTGGTTTCATTCATAAAGGCATCAATACCAATAATCAGCGGTAAATGTTTTGGGTCTTTCAGTTTTTCTTCCATCACCTGACGAATACCTGCGATACCGTATACAGGGTTAGTCATATTGGTGATCCACGCTTTCAGTGCGTAGGGGTACCCCATCAAGGCAGATGCTAGTTGCTCAGTCAGTTGGCCTTTCGCAAACGGGTACCAAGGCGCTTTTGCAGGATATGGGCTTTCACCTGCCGCTTGGCGCGCTTTGAATTCATCTGACTTTTCATACACTTCATTACTGCGCGATAACACCACACCTTTAGGTTTCACTTTACCTTTATAGCTGGCAATTTTATAACGTGGTCCATCGTTTTCCCCGTTGAATTTACCGCCACCAACAGAGACACCGCCTTTTAAGTTTAAGTTACCAATCAATGCGTTAAGCATGATAACTGACCATGCAGTGTAGAAACCATTACCGCCCATCATACCGCCATGGGAGATAACCGCGGCTTTTCTATCATAAGAAGTTAATGCTTTACCGAGTGATTCAATGGTTTTTACTGGAACATGGCAACGCTGGCTGTACTCTTCCAACGTCATACGGTTTGCCGCTTCTTTTAAACACTGGAAGCTGGATTTAACGGTCACTTCACTGCCATCGTGCAAGGTCACTTGGCGTGTCACAAACAGCTCAGCCGTAGGGGCTTCATCCGCCAGTTTTAACTCACCCGCAGCATCTTGCACTAAATAGGCTTTCTCATTGTCACCTTCTCCTGTGATATAAGAAGAAATTAACAATTTGCCTGCTAATGGGTGGTTATCATCCGTAATCACTAAATGGGTTGAGTTAGTCCAGCTTTTCTCCCCCGCTGCTTCCATGGATTTTTCACTTGGCACGCTGAGGTATTTTGCATTATAACGCTCATTTTCGATGATCCAACGGATCATCCCCATCACTAATGCAGCATCAGTGCCCGGTTGCACCGGCACCCAGTGACCGTGGTCATTCGCTAAAGTCGTCGTTAATGGTAATGCAGGTGAAACCACCACATAGTTAAATGAATCGCGCAAACGCGCTGTCGCTAACTGGCGGCCTTGGCGCTTAAATGGGTTACCTGATTGCGCAGGCGATGTGCCGAGGAACAAAGCGAAGCGGACATTATCCCAATCAGGTTTAACGTGGGCATTTTTGTCCAAATCATCCATCAGTGCACCGGAGCCAGCACGGTAAGCCAGTCCACAATAAGAACCGTGTGCACCGAAGTTTTTACTACCAAAGGCATTTTGAGCAAAGCGACGGATAAAGCCATCACGGCCGTCATCACCTGCGTTGGTCACTAATAATTGGTTAGCTTTTGGCCCCAATTTAGGTTGAGATGGGTCTAAAGGCGTTTCTAAATCACGAATTGCCCGTAAGCCATCCACGTGCCCCTCACCAAATAGATCGCCCCCTTCAACCACTTCTTTAATTAATTGTTCAAAGCTGATGCGCTCCCATTTGCCTTCTCCACGTTTACCAACACGTTTCATCGGCTCTAGAATACGCAATGGGCTTGTTAAGCCTTCCATTAACGTCGCACCGCGAGCACAGGCAGTAGAACGGTGCTCGAGGCCTGACTCACCGCTCATTTTGTTAAATGCGGTTTTCAGCGGCATACCATAAGGAAAGTGCTCTTCATGGGAAAGTGGGTGATAAGGGTTCCCCGCGATACGCAATACTTCATTTTTTGCTGTATCGACGCGAGCACGAATACCACACTGAGTCCAACAACCAAAACACTGTGTCATCGCAACCACTTGTTCTGGATTTTCTTGCCAGCCTTTCAGCGCCTGTCCTTCAGGGCGTAAAGAGTTACCATTGATGCGATCAAGAGTGACTTTACCTGACGTACCATTAACCAGGCCATCGACTGCACGTTTGGCAACATCACGGTAGCTTGCACCAAATAATGCGATACCACCGACAACCAAACCACCTTTAAGCCATTGACGTCTTGAGAATTTAGCCATGTTGCACTCTCCTCGCAAACCAGCGAACACCTTCACGAACAATAATTGTTAACGCAATCCATAAACCGAATGTACCGACGATAGCCAGTAACCCATCTGTTCCCAATGGGAAATGGTATGGATTGGCGATAATGTTATATTTTGGAACCGCTTGAACTTCCATCAGGAAAATCCAACGTAACGTCCAAGCAAAAGCCATTGAAACTAAGGCTAAAATAGTGATAAATGGGATGGAGCGAGTCGCTTTTAAATTACTGACAGACATCGCAAAAGTGATTACCCACAATGCACAAACTCCCATCAACATCCACCAGCCAGGGCTTGCTGTATCTAACTGTTGGCGCACGGCAATACCTGAAGTCGTATCACCTGAGAGCCATAGCGCAAAACACACGGCGAACAGCAATAATGTCACCACTTGGAAGCGGGCTAAGCGATTTTGATATTGAGGTTCACGGCGTGCCCCTAAACCAATCAAAGCAGGTAAGACTTGTAGAGCACTCAGGAACATCAATACTGGTATCCACCAGCTATACCAAATTGGACGTGCATTTAACACTGAGGCTTCACGGCCGGTATATAACAATAAGCCGATCGCTGAAAGCGCAGCCAGCAAGGCTACCCAACGCGTTGCTTTAAACTCTTTTTTCCAAATCAGTTTCACCACTAACGCGACAAAATATAAACCAATAAATGTGGTGAATAATGGTAGTAACACAGAGCCCCACCACATCCAAGACCACATTGTTGGATGTGCGTAGAAATGCCATACCCTTGCGGTTTGGTGTAAATCTGCGGTTAATGCTAACGGGGCAGTGATCCCCATTGTGATAGCAATAAATACAGAGATCATCTCTAAGCGGCTGTTCTCAGGTTTGTTTCTCCAATGAAGGTAACAAGCGTACAGTACCGCACAAGACGCAATTCCAATGAAGAAGAAATATTGTACCGCCCAAGGAAGCCAGAAGAATTCTTGTGGCTGAGCCATAATTTCTGAAATATAAGTCACTTGGCCATTCATCAGAACACCTCCTGCCATAATGCGGGCTGCCCTTTGCCTTGCAGCGGCTGTACGAATGCATCATCTAAACCAATATAGAAAACTTGTGGTAAGGTGCCACTTTCCGGTTTGAGTACTTTAATTTCAGCCTCGTGCTCCGTCAGCATTTTACGAATTGTACTGTTAGGGTCTTTTAAATCCCCAATAATACGTGCACCACCCACACAGGATTCAACACAAGCTGGCAATAAGCCCACTTCTAAGCGATGAGCGCAGAATGTGCATTTATCCGCAGTTTGGGTAGAGTGGTTGATAAAACGCGCATCGTATGGACAGGCTTGCACACAGTAAGCACAGCCAACACAGCGTTCGTTATCAACGACAACAATGCCGTCTTCCCGTTGGAAAGTCGCTTGAACCGGACACACAGGAACACAAGGAGGGTTATCACAGTGGTTACATAAACGAGGTAACAACACATTAGTGAACCCTTCTTCGCCTTTCACTGCGACTTGATATTGATTCACTGTCGTTCTAAATTGGCCTTGTGGCGTTTGGTTTTCAACCGAGCAGCTTACTGTGCAGGATTGGCAGCCAATACAGCGGCGCAAATCAATCAACATTCCATAACGTTTTTCTGGGTTGCCTTCTCGGCGTGTTGGGGAAAAATTGAGCCCTGCTTCTGCAATGGGAATTAATGATGCCCCCGCAGTTACGGCTCCAATTTGTTGTAGAAATTTTCGTTTACTCAGATCCATAATTGGCTCCAGTATTGACATTGCTAATGCGAAAATAAAAGTTATTAATCAATATGTTATTTGTATTACATGCGTTATTGACAATGGGTACAGTCTCGTTAAGATAACCATTGAAATTGTTATTTCTCTTTAAACCAGTTGGGTTACCTTGATAGAACTTGTAGTGCCATTGTAAGAAGAGTGGAGCCACTGCCCTATTGTGGTTTACCACATACCCGTAGCTAAATTGATCTAACGCAACGAATAACTCAAATATGTTAAAAAAATCGTCTAGGCCGTTGTATCACATACTGTTAATCATGCTACTGACGTGGTCTTTGCCGGCAATTTCGGCCCAGTGGACTATTGGGGTATTAGCCTTACGCGGCCCAAGCTCTACCCAATCTCATTGGCAGCCTTTGATTGATACACTCAATGAATCAATTCCTGGGGAGCGTTTTACATTACAACCTCTCAATTTAGATGAGATGAAAGAGGCGATTTCCAATCGTAAGATTGATTTTTTGCTGACGAACCCTGCCCAATTTATTCAGTTAGATAACCGCTATCATTTACGTTGGTTGCTCTCCCTTCGCTCAGACGTGGAGCCCAACAGCACAACGCGTAATGTTATTGGCAGCTTAATATTAGTTCGTAAAGAGAGTGATATTTCAGACGTTAAAAACCTAATAGGCAAGAAAGTCGGAGCAATTTCACCTGATGCTTTTGGTGGCTATTTGTTAGGTTACAAAGTGCTAAGGGATATGGGATACGACGCTGCCAAAGACTTTAAAATGCAATTTTTAGGCTTCCCTGCAGATGCATTATTATACGCACTGCGTGATGATTCATTATCCGCAGCTATAGTTCCTGTCTGTTTATTAGAAAACATGCATAGCGAAGGGTTGATTGATAAAACACAATTTCGCCCATTAATTCAACATCCAAGCTCTCTCTCTTGTTTAACCAGCACAGAACTGTATCCAAATTGGTCTTTTGCCGCCTTAAGTGAAGTTCCAGACAATTTGGTCGACAAAGTGACCAAAACATTATTATCAACAGATAAAGCTGCTATGCGTTGGGGAGCCCCAGCGTCGGTGACTCAAGTCGAAACCTTGCTCAGAGACGTCAACCAACACCCACAACAGCGCCAGATCTGGCAGGATATCGTCAGTTGGACGATTCAAAACCAAATCACTATCAGCCTTGTCGCATTATTTTTCGTTTTACTGGGTATTAACCATGTTTGGATTGCCTTTTTGGTCAGGCGCCGCAGCCGCCAATTAGAAGAAGCACATGACCGCTTACGAGAGCAAGAAGCTAATTTACAAAAGGCGCAGAGGTTAAATATTTTGGGGGAAATGGCTTCTGGATTTGCCCATGAATTAAACCAACCGCTGTCTGCAATCCGCCATTATGCCCAAGGGTGCATTCTACGCCTGACTAAAGAGTCTGAAAGCCATCCATTAATTAGCGCATTAACTAAAATCGACGACCAAGCTCAACGTGGAGCCGACATCATTCGTAATTTACGTCTCTGGGCGGGTAAACCGGGCCATGACCCCGCAGTCGCATTAAACCCACAATCAGTTAAACAGGCTATTAATCATATTTGGCAATTATTGCGCGCGGACCAACACTACCCCAATTCGAGGTTAATCTTACCTGAAACCCCTGACATCTCCCTGATGTTGCCAGACACATTACTTGAGCAATTGCTCTCCAATTTAATCAGTAACAGTTTACAAGCAGGCGCAACGCTACTGCGTTTTGAGTTTCATTTTTCACTGCAGCATTTTTTACTTGTTCTGCAGGATAATGCGGGGGGAATGCCTTCCGAGCAACTAGAGCAAGGTATCACGCCATTTGCCACGACTAAAAAAGAAGGCTTAGGGTTAGGTTTGGTGATCTGCCAGCGTTTGATCCAAAGCCAAGGTGGGGATATTCGTATCGAAAATAACCTGAGTGATGATGGGTTGCATGGCTTAATGGTTACACTTATTTTCAATTATCACAGTAAAATCGTGGATTAAGCATATTTTGCCACGTAATTGATAACATTCGCATTAACTATATGTGACAATGGCTTCATTACGATAATCAATGCTCGTCATATAAAGCACCTTATTTTGTCACCCTCTACACGACGAGGTATATGTATGCCAGTGATCCATCTCGTGGATGATGACCCCGATGTAACGGATGCCTGCCAATTCTTACTCGAAACATTGGGCTATAGCGTTACTGTTTGGAATGACAGTGAAAAATTTATCCAAAATGCAGCACTACACCAAGAGGGTGTGGTGTTATTGGATATGCGCATGCCAAAGTTAGATGGCCGGCAAGTTCACCAACACCTTAGAGAGCAGCAAAGCACATTGGCCGTGATATTTTTGTCTGGCCATGGCGATATCCCGATGGCTGTGGAACAAGTGAAACTCGGTGCTGTCGATTTTCTACAAAAACCCATTGATAGCCAGCTGCTTGCCAAGACATTAAAACAAGCTCAATCACAAACCACCAAAGCCACTGAAGGGTATTTAATTCAGCAGCGCTACGACACACTCACTCCTCGCGAAAAAGATATCTGTGGTTATGTGTTGCAAGGCTTAATTAACCGTGAAATTGCTGAGGCAGCCTGTGTTTCTGTACGTACCGTTGAGGTTCATCGGTCCCGAGTCATGGAAAAAATGGCGGTTCGTAACTTAGCTGAGTTAATGAGCACCATGCAGGCAATTAACGCTTTAAACGAATAATTTGATATAGTTTAATCATACCTTTTTATTAATTTATGACTAATATATTCGGATAACAATGATACTAGCTCCAAAATTTCAAAAACGGTTCCTCCACCCTCGTTACTGGCTAACTTGGCTAGGCATTGGCGTATTATATCTTCTTGTATTGTTGCCTTATCCTCTCATTTATTGGATGGGAACGCGTTTAGGGTTATTTTCTAAACGCTTTTTGAAAAAGCGGGTGAAAGTCGCAGAGCGCAATTTGCAATTATGTTTTCCAGACATGAGCGAGCAAGAGCGGCAACGCTGTGTCGACAAAAACTTTGAATCTGTCGGCATGGGCTTATTTGAAACGGGCATGGCTTGGTTTTGGCCTGATTGGCGAGTTCGTCGCTGGGTCAACGTCATTGGGGAAGAAAATGCGGTTGCTGCCCGCCAAACAGGTAGAGGCATTATCGCCCTCGGCGTTCACTTTTTGACCTTGGAAATTGGAGCGCGTGCCTTTGGCATGTTAAATCCGGGGATCGGTGTATATCGCGCCAATGATAATGACCTGCTTGATTGGCTACAAACCCGTGGGCGGTTACGCTCCAACAAATATATGTTAGATCGCAAAGATATGAAAGGCATGGTGCGCGACTTAAAAAATGGGGAAATTTTGTGGTATGCCCCAGATCATGACTACGGCCCTCGCAATAGTACATTTGCACCGTTATTTGCTGTAGAAAATGCGGCCACGACCAATGGTTCACAAATTATTTTGCGTCTTGCCTCTCCTTTAGTGGTGCCCTTTACCCCAAGGCGCTTACCTGCAGGTAAAGGCTATGAGCTCATCATTCAACCTGCCATTGATGATTTCCCAATTGAAGATAATCTGGCTACCGCAACCATGATGAACCAAATTATCGAAAAAGAGATCCTCAGAGCGCCAGAACAATATATGTGGCTACATCGCCGTTTTAAAACACGCCCTGAAGGGGAGCCTTCGTTATATGGGGATTTAGATAAAATACATCATTAATCATTAGCGTAATCAGATAAATTATGGCGTGGTTTTTCAACTGTTTTTTTATGATGATTTTCTTGCTGTTTTTCATACTGTTTTCTCTAAATATGGCGTGATTTTTCAACTGCTTTTTATGATGTTTTTCTTGCTGTTTTTTATACTGTTTTCTCTAAATATGGCGTGATTTTTCAACTGTTTTTTATGATGCTTTTCTTGCTGTTTTTTATACTGTTCTCTCTATATGGCGTGATTTTTCAACTGTTTTTTTATGATGCTTTTCTTGCTGTTTTTCATACTGTTTTCCCTAAATAGTCGGGTCTACAGCTAGGCGGCAAAATGAAGATATCCCGAGGAGCATACATAAGTATGTGACTCGGGTAGCTGAGTGAAGCCAACAACGCTGTAGAACTGAATATGACGGGAAAAGTGACTCGGGGAGCTGAATGAAGCCAATACCGCTGTAGGGCTGAATATGACGGAAAAATAAATATGACGGGAAAAACAGAGTATTGGAAACGTAACCTATACGTCGTGTGGTTTGGCTGTTTTTTAACAGGCGCCGCCTTTAGCCTGATCATGCCTTTTCTCCCGTTATATATTGAAGAACTTGGCGTCAAAGACCATGCTTCACTGAATTTATGGACTGGCGCTGTTTTTAGTATCACTTTCTTATTTTCTGCTATTGCCGCCCCTTTTTGGGGTCGGTTATCCGATCGCAAGGGACGAAAGTTAATGCTATTGCGATCTGCGCTGGGCATGGCGATTGTTATGGTGTTAATTGGCTTTGCGCAGAATATTTGGCAATTATTAGCCTTAAGAGCCATATTAGGTTTATTGGGTGGCTTTGTCCCTAATGCTAACGCGCTGATTGCAACTCAAATTCCCGTGAAAAAAAGTGGTTGGGCTATGGGCGTCCTCGCTACGGGTGCCGTAAGTGGCGCACTTATTGGCCCACTCATTGGCGGTTTTCTTGCTGACCAGTATGGCTTACGCCCCGTCTTTTTCATTACCGCAACGGTGCTGTTTATCTGCTTTTTTGTCACGCTTTTTTATGTCAGAGAACGCTTTACACCGGTTTCGCGCAAAGATGCATTAACGAGCAAACAAGTTTTTGCCTCTTTACGTAATAAAAATTTAGTAATCAGCCTCTTTTTTACCACCATGATTATTCAAGCTGCAATGGGCTCAATCAACCCTGTCATCACGCTTTATGTACGTGATTTATCTGATTCCCTTGAAAACTTGGCCTTTGTCAGTGGTGTGATAGCTTCCATTCCTGGAGTTGCGGCTTTAATCAGTGCGCCCATGTTAGGTAAACTCAGTGACCGAATAGGCCCTGAAAAAGTTTTACTCGCCGTGCTGGGCGCATCTATTTTTGTCTTATTCCCAATGGGGCTAGTGAGTAGTTATTGGGAGTTAGGTTTTCTCCGATTTATGCTTGGGGCTCTGAATGCGGCACTACTACCTGCGGTACAAACGTTAATTATCTATAATATTTCCCACCAAGTAACCGGACGTATTTTCAGCTATAACCAAGCATTGCGTGATGTTGGCAACGTGACAGGGCCATTAATGGGGTCCTTTGTCGCAGCAACTTATGGTTTCAGAGCCGTATTCTTTTTCACCGCGGCATTGGTTCTCTTCAACCTAATCTATTCGTGGTTAGTCATCCGACGACAATCTGATGGCCTACGAGCCTCCCCTACCGACCAATAAACATCTTGCTATTTTTTGTACAGAAACCTGATGATTTATAGGCTTTATTGTCTTACCTTCCTTAAAATCAAATTTTAATAAGCATAACCAATTGATTTTACATAACTTAATCGATTCAAAATTCTTTCTTTTATTGTCAACTAAAATCCTGTATCTTCCCCTAGCTTATCGTGAGAAATGAGAGTTATATCGACTTTTCACCTTAAAAACACACCTTTTACAATAAATTCATTCTGTATATAGGTGATTCTATAATAATGTATGTTAAAAATATGTTTCACATATTCATGTTAACATATCAATAACAATTGACACTCGAGCGCACGGCTTGGTGTTTTATATCATGCACAACCTCTCAAGAGAGTATTTATGGGAGTTCACAGATGAACAATTCTGCGACTAAAACAAAAACTTTTTTTGGGCATCCATACCCATTGAGTTCGCTTTTCCTCACAGAAATGTGGGAACGCTTCTCTTTTTACGGAGTTAGACCGTTACTTATCTTATTTATGAGTGCGGCATTATTGCAAGGCGGGATGGAATTACCCATTGAACAAGCCTCCGCTATCGTTGGTATTTTTGCAGGTGGGGTTTATATCACCTCACTACCCGGCGGTTGGTTAGCCGATAACTGGTTAGGCCAACGTCGTGCTGTTTGGTATGGCTCATTAATCATTGCGTTTGGGCATTTGTCTATCGCAATGTCTGCATTTTTATCAAACACCTTCTTTTTCGTTGGGTTATTACTCATCGTATTGGGTACAGGGCTATTTAAAACCTGTATTACAGTAATGGTAGGAACCCTGTATAAGAAAGAAGATACACGCCGTGATGGCGGTTTCTCCCTGTTTTATATGGGAATTAACATGGGTTCATTTATTGCCCCGTTGATTATTGGTCCACTTCATGAAAAGTATGGTTGGCATTTAGGTTTTGGCCTTGGTGGCTTAGGCATGTTAATTGCGCTGCTAATCTTCCGTTTTTACGCCATTCCTCAAATGCGCCGTTATGATAAAGAAGTTGGCCTTGATTCCACATGGAACCGCCCAACGGTTGAGCGCAAAAATGTGGGGAAATGGGTGACCTTTGCCATGGTGTTATTAGCCATACTGGTTGTCTTGATTGATAATGGTACTATCCCATTTAATGCCTCAATAATCGCGAAAAGCTCTGCTTATGTTATCTCGACCTGTGTGGGCATCTATTTCTTATTTATGTTCTTCCTTGGCGGCTTAACCAGCAGTGAACGTTCTCGCTTACTAGCTTGCTTAATTTTACTAGTTGCAGCCGCATTTTTCTGGTCAGCCTTTGAGCAAAAACCGACTTCATTTAATATCTTTGCTCGTGACTATACTGACCGTCAAATGGGCAGTTTTGAAATCCCAACCATTTGGTTCCAATCAATCAATGCGCTGTTCATTATATTGTTAGCGCCAGTATTTAGCTGGTTCTGGCCTTCGCTGGCTAAACGTAATATGAACCCAAGCAGTATGACCAAGTTCGTGATTGGTATCTTATTTGCTGCTGGCGGCTTTGCTATCATGATGGTAGCGGCAAACCAAGTGCTTGCAACACAAAGTGGCGTTTCACCTTTCTGGTTAGTTGGCAGTATCTTATTACTGACATTAGGGGAACTGTGCTTAAGCCCTATCGGGTTAGCAACAATGACCTTACTTGCGCCACAAAAAATGCGCGGCCAAGTGATGGGGCTATGGTTCTGTGCGAGTGCATTGGGTAACCTTGCTGCGGGCATCATGGGCGGTAACATCCGTAAAGACCAATTAGATTCCATGCCTGAGCTCTTCTCTCACGTCTCTATTGCGCTGGTTATCTGTGCCATTGTATTGGCAGCGTTGATTATCCCTGTTAGAAAAATGCTTAAAAATGCAGACAAAAATGAAGCAAATGCTTAATAACGCTCATTAATTGTCCTCTATCCGGTAGCAGCTCACTCGCTACCGGACCTCCTCTGCGTCATTAACTCCCTAATAATTTGCTTATTATATTTCATAGAATAGGCGCTATACTGCTCTCTCACCGTCCCATAATGACTTTAGGAAATCATTCAATGAGCCTATCCGCCCCTATTTACTATGTTGATGCCTTCACTGATACCCTTTTTCACGGTAATCCTGCTGCGGTTGTGTTACTCGATAACTGGCTACCAGATGAACAGCTCATTGCTATTGCCGCAGAAGTGAACTTATCAGAAACCGCATTTTTAGTCGGTCGTCATATCCGATGGTTCACCCCTAAAGTTGAAGTAAAACTGTGTGGTCATGCAACACTTGCCGCTGCCTTTGTGTTAAATCATGTGCTCCAACAAGATATTCATCCTTTAATATTTAATTCTCTATCCGGTGAGCTAGTTGTGACGCAAAATGGCCCAGGATTTACTCTGGATTTCCCAATACTAGGATCCGTACAAAACGACCCAAACCAGTACCCACACCTCGCCGACATCCTTGGAGTTAAAATCAAAGAGCTTTGGATAGCGAAAGACCGTTACCTGTGTTTTCTTGAAAGTGCACAGCACGTTCAAGACTGTCAGCCGGATATGTCAAAACTTTCGCAGCTTTCTCTTCCTGGATTAGCAATTACAGCAGAAAGTGCTAATGGCGACTGTGACTTTGTTTCTCGCTATTTTGCCCCAGCAAAAGGGGTAGATGAAGACCCTGTAACCGGTACCTCACATTGTGCTATCGCGCCAATATGGGCAGACCGGCTGAATAAATTGCAGTTAGTTGGCCAACAAATTTCATCACGCGGAGGAGTAGTTCAATGTGAGCTGACCTCTGAACGAGTAAAATTAACAGGTAAAGCCGTCTTATTCCTAACAGGTGAAATCCACATTTAAGATTAAAAATCAAACAAGTAGAAACAGAATCATTTCTATCCTGTCTATTCTTCTATCCAAATAGTGCCAGCGCCAGTATTTTTCTTGAACATTATTACTCTTGAAATAGTGGCGCCCATTTCATATCCGAAAAACATCTTTAACATTTAATTAAAAATTTTAATTTCAACCCAATTTGGTTTACAATTATAATTATTATTAAAGATATAATTACAATTATAAATATTTCTAATTGAAGCTTTGGTCAATTGTGAAAAACTCATTCGATATAAGGAACTTAATAAGATGGCTATTACTAGAAGAAAATTTTTGATTGGTGGTGGCGTTGTTGCCGTTGCTGCAGGGGCCGGAATTTTAACTCCAATGTTAACTCGTGAAGGTCGATTTGTGCCTGGTAAGCCACGACATGGCTTTGTTGCAGGAACTGAAGGCTCTCTACCACAGCAAGCTGACGTCGTTGTTATTGGCGCTGGAGTTCTGGGGATCATGACTGCAATTGAGCTGGTCGGGCGTGGTTTAGATGTTGTTATTGTTGAAAAAGGTAACATCGCAGGCGAGCAATCATCCCGCTTCTACGGCCAAGTTATCACGTATAAAATGCCAGATGAAACGTTCTTACTACACCACTTAGGGAAACAGCGTTGGAGAGAGATGAACGCGAAAGTCGGTGCAGATACTAGCTACCGTACTCAAGGTCGCGTTGAAGTACCATTTGATGAAGAAGATCTTGTCAACGTTAGAGAGTGGATTGATACTCGCAGTAAAAACGTCGGTTCAGATATTCCGTTCAAAACACGTATTATCGAAGGTGCTGAGCTCAACCAACGTTTGAATGGTGCACAATCTAAATGGACTATCGCTGGTTTTGAAGAAGACTCTGGTAGCTTAGATGCTGAAATTGCGACCTTCGTCATGGCAGATTACGCCAAAAAATTAGGTATAAAAATTTATACTAACTGTGCAGCTAGAGGCTTAGAAACCCAAGCAGGCGTCATTTCTGATGTCGTCACCGAGAAAGGGGCTATTAAGACTTCGCGTGTTGTTGTCGCAGGTGGCGTATGGTCAAGGCTGTTTATGCAAAACTTAGGTGTTGATGTCCCAACACTGCCCGCTTATCAATCTCAGCAACTGATCACCGGATCACCAACTGCACCGGGGGGTAACGTTGCTTTACCTGGCAATATTTTCTTCCGTGAACAAGCTGACGGCACCTACGCAACATCTCCACGTGTGATTGTTGCCCCTGTTGTTAAAGACTCCTTCGTTTATGGTTATAAATACATTCCATTGCTGTCTATGCCTGATTTCCCTGTGCATATTTCATTAAATGAGCAGTTAATTAATTCATTTACCGAACCAACCAGCTGGAAGTTGGACGAAATTTCACCATTCGAAAAACACAGAAATATGACGGCATTGCCTGATTTACCTGAGTTGAATGCATCATTTGAGAAATTAAAAACTGAATTCCCTGCATTTAAGGATTCTAAACTTATTGACCAATGGAGTGGTGCTATGGCCATCGCACCTGATGAGCATCCAATTATTTCTCAGGTTAATGAGTATCCGGGCCTTTTCATTAATACTGCTACAGGTTGGGGAATGACAGAAAGCCCAGTTTCTTCTGAGCTCACGGCTGACTTGTTACTGGGTAAAGAGCCATCATTGAATGTTAAACCATTTAGCCTATACAGATTCAGCTAAACTGGCTTGTAAAACTTGCTCACAAAAACCCTTCAATTTGAAGGGTTTTTTTATTGCCTATTGTGTCTTTATTACATAGTATTCGAAACTTAAATCAAATGGAGTGATTATGAATAAATTACTATTAACAATAGCGATTTCACTATTAAGTACCACTGCTTTCGCTGAGAAAAGTTATACCGTAGAGCAATTAGAGGATATGATTGCTAAAAACAATAAACCACAAATTGCAGTGCCTGTTTTAGATGGTTCAATTGCAAAAAACGATTTTCCAACCTGTAAGTCAGGCTTAATCGAGTGGCTTGATGGTGTTGAAAAATACCCTATTACTGTTGAAAAAGATGTTGATGGCGAAGATTTTTCTGCCACGATTTGGGCTGAGTCTAAAGCATTTTTAGTTTCTTGCGTTAAAAGTGGCAACAATGCAAAAGCTGTTCGTATGAGCGCAGAGTATTTAGATAATTAATTTCATGCCTCACTTATAATTTAAAGGCTCATAATTTGAACTCAGAGCCTTTAATATTACCCTTCTGATTTTAGCTACAGCTGATATTCTCAAAAACTTCCCCTGCCGGAACGATTCACTTCACATTTATTGCTGAATTAATTTGAAATGAGTATTACACTTAGCCTTTAACATTATTGCTTTTAACAATTACGAGCATACTAAGTAACAATTGTAAGGTAGACCATGAGTTCCATCGCTGACGATGTTATCGCACAAAAAATAGAACAATCCATTTCTCGCGTCTCTAAAGTCGTATTTCCAACAACAACGAACCACCATAGCACCCTATTTGGCGGTACTGCTCTCGCTTGGATGGATGAAGTTTCTTTTATTACCGCAACGCGTTTTAGCCGTAAGCGCCTCGTTACCGTATCAACTGAGAAAATTAATTTCACCCACCCTATCCCTTCAGGCACTATTGTTGAATTGGTCGGTAAAGTCATTCGAGTCGGAAGAACCAGTTTAACGGTTAATGTATCGATTTTTTTAGAGGATATGTATTCTGATGGTCGTGAAGAAGTGATACATGGCCAATTTAATTTTGTCGCCATTGATGACAACGGTAAACCTACTCCATTATTTGAGTTATAAGCTTTTTTAAGCCATCAACGGGCAGGTTCTTATCATATTGTTAAGGTGTGGGCTCTGTAAATTTCAATTCACACCTTTCTAATACATATGCACTACTCCTTATTTTATTTACTTTCCTCACCTTTAATGTGTTTTATATCGATAATTTATTCGTATTAAATGTCTTTTAAAAATAATCTTCTAAAATAAAACTTATCAATTAATATTTTATTCTCTTATCTTTAACCTCCGCATATGATTTCAAATCATTTTTTTATTAATATCTTGTAACAACAGATACATAACATTACTAAAAGACATTAAACTTCATACTCAAATATATTGTCTTTTTTATTATATATTGATATTTTTCAATTAAAATCGTAGAGTATGGGAAGTTACTAATTACCCTAAAAATGCGTAAAAACACACAACGTATCGCTTGTTTTATATTACGTATTTTGATGTAGTTTTTTTTATATAATATGCTTTACTTTGTTGACAATAAATCTCATTGAGACATTGTATTAAAAACAGAAAAAAACAACGCTAATATAAGATATCAAATCATGCTTAGAATTCTCTCATTTATTATTTTATGTGCCTTTTCAATTAACCTGAGTGTCGCCGCAGTTCCCAAAGAAGCCATTAAACGCATCGAGCAAGAGGCACAAAAAGGGGATATAAAAGCACAAGTCATGTTAGGAATTGGCTATTACCTTGGGAATGAGCTTAAACAGGACTATGGTAAAGCAAAGAAATGGCTAACAATGGCATCGAATAAAGGCAACTCCGATGCTCAGTTGTTTTTAGGTGATATGTATTTAAATGGTAATGGTGTTGAAGCCAACCTTGAAACGGCTATGGATCTATTCGAAAAGTCAGCGAATAAAGGCAACGTTGAAGCCCAAAACTACATGGGGCAGTTTTACTATCAAGGTATTGGTGTAAAACAAAATTATATTATTGCTTTTGAATGGTTCAAAAAATCTGCCGATAAAAAGTTCCCACCAGCACAATACCAAGTCGGTAAGATGCTAGAAAGTGGTGAAGGCGTTGAAATAAATGAAAAATCCGCGGCCGAATATTTAGCTCAAGCCTGCAAAGCTGGCTTAAAAGAAGCTTGCGTAAAAAAATAAACCTATCCTAATATTCCCTGCATTTTGCCTGATATCATTCATTGTAATGACATCAGGCTTCTCTCTTTTTTTGATGAAAAATCTTATTACCGCTACTTGCTCACACCCTTTGCCCAATAAATCCATTACTATTAATAATCGAATTCACAATGTATGATATTGTTCTAAACTTATAATATAAAAGAAAAAGGGAGATATTATGTACAAGACAATTTTAGTTCCTATCGATGTAACCGAAGATGCCCTCACTAATTTATTAGTGCCTCATGTTAATTCGCTACAAAAATTGAACGATGCAACAGTACACTTTCTTGCCGTAACCGCACCAATTTCAAATTATTTACGCTACGGTGGCACAATCTTGCCAGGAGACTTTCCTGATGACGAAAAGCAAGCTGAAATTATTCTGACCGAGCTAAAAGAAAAAATTAAATTATTTGATATCCCTGCAGATAAGATACAGGCAAAAGCAACCGTCGGTTCTGTTAAAGACGAAATTCTCGCGACAGCAGAAGATATTAACGCTGATATTATTTTACTCGGTTCACGCCGCCCAAGTATGTCAACCTATTTGCTCGGTTCGAATGCAGCCTCAGTAGTTCGCTATGCGAAAACTAGCGTATTAGTTGTTAGATAATAAGGGCTAAAGTTACATTTACAGCTAAACCAACGCATTTTACAAATAAAAGGCTTAGTCTTAATGATTGTTACAAAAAACAGCAAAGACATACACTTTATAAGGCTATTTTCTCGCTAATTTAGAGTAAATTAAAGGCTCATAAACATTTTCGTGATTTTCACGCCCTGCTTTTTAGCAGGGTTTTTTTATGCGATAAAACTGTTCAGTGGCTTAATCTAAAACGCTTAAAAGGAATACCGTCAAAATCAACAATAGCCTCTTCAGTAAAACCATAACGCAAAATCGCTGATATTTTCTTACGCGTTAGCGGTAAGTGAATTGTAACGGACTCAACCTTCAGTGATGTAAAAGCTTTATGAATTATATTATTAACAATGTATTTTCCCTTTCCCCAAAACTTGGGATGCAAAACTAAAGCTAAATCCGCGTCACCCGCTTCATTTTGTAACCCTCCCCAACCTGCAAACTGACCATTAATCATAATGGCCCATACGCCATAGCCATGTTGATCCCAATGCTGCTCTTTTCCTGCAACCCACTCACGGCAGGCTTGCTCATCAAAAAGATGACTGCCTAACGGCATATGTTCAAGCACAGCAGGGTGAGTATTTAATGCGATAAGATCTGCAGTACCAATTTGGTTTAGTTGAAAAAACTGAATAGACATAGTGAGCGTTTTATCCACATAACATATTAATAAACCGAATATATAATTTAACTATCTTCCCAAAAAATGATGCCCCACTCAAGTTAGTCGGGCATCAACACCCCGTTATTACTGTTCTAAGGCTGTCGCCATGACTTTTTGGAAATCTTCCCAAGAACAATAACCGCTTTTATCTATTGGGCACCCTTTTAACTCTAATGTGACATGCTTAGGAGGTGTTTGTAATGATAAATATGTATTATCCCTAAGCTGATCTGAGGTTTGATAAACATATTCTACTTTCATAAAATCTTTATTAGCTTGTTTGTCCGTCCAACGTTGAAACACTAATTTCCCCCCAATTGGGGTGTGCTCATACTGCTCTGGTAATTGATATGGTTTAAAATCCATAGCTGACATCAACGAAGCAATATTCGAATCATGACCGACTAAGAATATAAATTTTGCAGTTTCTCCTTTATCGACAGAAACAAAGCCTTTATCAATATAATTCAGTATTGGATGAGCCACATTCTTAGCGATAACTTTTGGCGTAAACAACGTTTCTTGGTAAGCATTTTTTAACGTATTCAGTTTTTTCCATTTTTCAGGGGTATCCACAAGCCCCCAAGCCACATCATTAGCCGAAAAACCTTCATAATATTGCAGATCAATAGCGTCTACAGCTGAATTCGCAATTTTTAATGGGCCACTGACGCCCGGTTCTTTTTCTGCTTCAATAATAAAACTATTTTTTTGGCTGTTTAAATTACACAGTTTATCTGTTTTACATTTTTGGGAGTCTTTAATATTCAGAACTGTATCCAATTCTTCATAACCCGCTGTAAGCGATAACCCGTTAAAATATTGCTCCATCTCCGCAAGTGCCTTCTGCTTAAATTCAGGGGAGCCATTCGTAATAATGGGGTTAAAAACAGGATCCATTTTGCCAATTTCAGGCTGATGATGAATACTCACCTTGCATCCAGGAAATGCACCTGCCGCAAAAAATTGGGCGGTTGCTATCGTTCTTTGTAGGCTATTCGTATAAAGGTACACATCCTCATTGCTCGTTGGGCACAGTTCATCTGCAAGTAATTTATTTTGGTCGATCCATTCCCTAAAATAATGCCCCATATAGACTTCAAGTGCGCCACCTTTCGTTGTGAGATAACCACTTTGCGCATCCCAAGCAGGCCATTTTTTATCAGTCACTTCAGTAAGAATACCGGTATTTACGATAGGTGTACGTAAATTATGGCGGCTAAGGACTAAAACTTGGTCCAAAATCATATCTGATTCGGTGCCTGTATTGGCTAATACAGGTGCAATTGGTGTTAATAGTGCCGTAGATAAACAGAGAGTTAATAATTTATATTTCATTAAGATACCCCTACGATTAAATTAACAAAGAAAAGTACTTTTATCGCTATATTAAATAATTGGCGAAAAAATTACGCCGTAGCTAGTCTAATAATGAAGTAGTTAGCTTTTTTTTCTGCGATAAATATCTCAAAAACAACCTTAACGTAAATTTAAAATAAGCGATTGACATAAAAAAACCAAAAGCTAAGATTTCCAGTTAATACATGGAGATAATATAATGATAGTCCAAAGTGCCACACGTGCACACGATGATGATATTATTCGTGTTTGGGAGTCTTCAGTTAGAGCCACCCATCATTTTTTAACTGAAGAAAAAATTGCAGAGCTGAAAGTTGCTATCAAACAGCTTTATTTACCACATTTAGCTGTTTTTGTCGCATTCGATAACACAGGAAACATGACTGGTTTTCTAGGCTGCGATAAACACCGCCTCGAAATGTTGTTTATTTCTCAAGAAAATAGAGGCCAAGGTACTGGGAAAAAACTCCTTCAATATGCCATTGACATGTTAGGCATTACTGAACTGGACGTTAATGAACAAAACCCTCAAGCCATCGGCTTCTATCAGCACATGGGTTTTACACAATACGCACGTTCTGAACTCGATGGTGAAGGTAATCCGTTCCCTATTCTCCACATGCGCCTTAATAAACAATAACCATGAAAATCATTAAATTAGAAACAGAACGTTTACGGCTACGTGGGTGGCAAGAAGAAGATAAGCACCCACTTTACCAAATGAATAGCCATCCCGATGTCATGCACTACTTTCCTTCTGTGCTAAATGAACAGCAAAATGCACAATTTATGGAAACCATCATAGATAAATTCGCTCAACAAGGGGGGTGGGGATTATGGGCTGTAGAATTAAAATCCAATAAACAATTCATTGGGTTTATCGGTTTAAATATTCCCGCCGCTAATTTACCTTTTTCCCCTTGTGTTGAATTAAGTTGGCGCTTGCATCCCAACTATTGGCACCAAGGCTATGCGACTGAAGGGGCTCACGCCGCGATCAAATTTGCATTTGAACAACTAAAACTAGAAGAGCTTGTTGCGTTCACCGCGGTGGTCAATTCTCCATCAGAATCTGTTATGAAAAGACTTGGAATGATAAAACATCCAAATAACTTTTATCACCCTGCACTCCCTGATGGCCATTGGTTGCAAGAACATGTGCTATATCGATTAGCGACTGACAACCGTTAGTTTGCCACAATGAAATTGCTCACAATTCATGCTTATTTACACCCAATAAAAAACCGCTGCCATGCTTAGTCACACAACAGCGGTTTCGTTAACCTAAAAATAAATTATTTTTTACTTTCAGCTTCGGCTTTAGCTTCTTTCGCTTCAACATCGCGGTACCAACGAGGGTGATGTTTTCTCGCCCAACGGCGGCTAACTTTCCCTTCGATCATTCCGTTGATTGAACCTTTAACCCAAAATGCCATGTACATATGAATTAAAATGGCATGGATCAAGACAATCGCAGCAACAGCGTGGATCAACAGCCCCCAACGCACCATCCACATTGGGAATAAATGTGCGAAATAAGGGCGCCAAATAATAATACCGGTGACCAAGAGCACAAAAATCAGGCTCATGATACTCCAGAACATCATTTTTTGACCGGCGTTATATTTACCGACATCAGCCACTTCATGTTCGTTACCTTTGAGTACTTCAACAATATTTTTAATCCAAGGTAAGTCTTTCTTATCTGGAATATTGTGTTTTACAAAGCGAACAAACATAAACATCAGCACGACGAAAATGAGTACACCGAAGAATGGGTGTAAAATCCGTCCCATTTGTGGTGTACCAAAGGTTTCCGTCAACCATTTCAGTGTTGGGAAAAATAACGCGATCCCCGACAAAGCAACCAAGAAGAAACTGATGACAACCGTCCAGTGACACGCGCGGTCAATAAACTTAGTCCGCACAATCATTTTGCTTTTCTTACTCATGGTCATCTTTCTCCTCTTCATCACTCACTTCTTTGTTCGGACCAATTCCCACATAGTGGAAAATCAACCCTGCAAAGGTCGCGATAAATCCAACGACAGAAAGTGGTTTCAAGATGCCCTGCCACAGATTGATTGGCGTATCAATTTGTGGGTCTTTAGGCAGGCCATGATACAGTTCAGGTTTGTCAGCATGGTGAAGTACATAAACAACATGTGTACCACCAACGCCTTCAGGATCATAAATTCCCGCTTGCGCATAACCCCGATTTTGCAATTTCGTTACGCGCTCTGCACCGTATTCCAACATCTCTTTTTTCGTACCGAAACGAATAGCGCCTGTTGGACAAGTTTTCACACATGCTGGCTCTTGGCCAACACTCACCCTATCAACACACAAGGTACACTTGTATACTCGATTATCTTTCGGGTTTAATCGAGGAATGTTGAATGGGCAACCTGCGATACAATAGCCACAACCAATACAGTGCTCTGATTGGAAATCCACAATACCATTTGCGTACTGAATGATTGCTCCTGCTGATGGGCAAGATTTCAAACATCCAGGATCGGTACAGTGCATACAGCCATCTTTACGGATCAGCCATTCTAGCTTGCCCATTTCAGTGGTTTCGCTAAAACGCATCACCGTCCACGATTTTGCACTTAAATCCGTAGGGTTATCATAAACCCCAACGCAGTGGCCAACTTCGTCACGGATATCATTCCACTCAGAACATGCCACCTGACAAGCTTTACAGCCGATACAGGATGACACATCGATGAGCTTACAGACTTCAAGCTTATCATCACGCGCTTGTGGCGGAGGCGTAATGCTATTGGTCGCGGAACGTTTAATAATGTCTTGAGATTGCATGGACATGTTCCCTCCCTTACGCCTTCTCAATGTTAACTAAGAATGCCTTATACTCAGGTGTCTGAGAGTTAGCATCGCCGACAGACGGCGTTAACGTATTGGTGATAAACCCTTTTTGAGTCGCGCCTTCAAAGCCCCAGTGAATCGGTAATCCAACAGTTTCAATTGGTTTCCCATCCACCATCAGCGTTTGTAATCGAGGAGTGACAACCGCAACTGCTTTGATAAACCCACGCTTACTACTGACTTTGACCTTATCGCCTAACGCAATTCCTTTGGCTTTCGCTAGTGTTTCGCTGATTTCAACAAATTGCTCTGGCTGAGCAATCGCGTTCAAGCGAGCATGCTTGGTCCATGTGTGGAAATGCTCTGTTAAGCGGTATGTGGTTCCTACATAAGGGAAATCTTTGTGGTCGCCAAGACGTTTCTTGTCTTCATCAAAAATTCGCGCCGCTGGGTTAGAAACCACATTCGGGTGCAACGGGTTAGTGCCAAGTGGTGTTTCAAATGGCTCATAATGCTCAGGGAATGGCCCTTCTGCCATCTTATCGATAGCAAATAAACGACCTAAACCTTCTGGTTGCATGATGAATGGCCCTGTTCCTACTTCAGGTGCAGAAGCATTAAAGTCAGGAATATCATTACCGACCCATTTTTTACCATTCCACTCGATAAGCACGCGGTCTTTATTCCACGGTTTACCTTGGGTATCACAAGACGCACGGTTATAAATCACACGGCGGTTCAGAGGCCATGCCCATGCCCAGCCCAATGTGTTACCGATACCGGATGGGTCGCTGTTATCACGATTTGCCATCTGGTTGCCTTTCTCAGTCCAGCTACCGGTGTAAATCCAGCAAGAAGAGGCTGTTGAACCATCGGCTCGCAATAAAGCAAATGAGCTGAGTAATTCACCTTTTTTCGCTTGTAAATTGCCGTCAGCATCATAAAGATCAACCAGTGCAACACCGTTGTTTTCTTTTGCCACTTCTTCTGATTCAGGATGGAATTGTTGTTTATAATTCCATTTCATTTGCATCAGAGGATCTTGGCCTTGGCCACCTTCTTTCTCATACAATTCACGGATCTTATACAGAATTCCGGTCAAGATTTGGCCATCATTACGCGCTTCGCCTGGGGCATCTGCGGCTTGCCAGTGCCATTGTAACCAACGGCCTGAGTTTGCTATCGAGCCATCTTCTTCCGCAAAACAAGTCGATGGTAAACGGAACACTTCGGTTTGAATCGAAGCCGTATCAACGTCATTCATCTCACCGTGATTTTGCCAGAAATTAGCCGTTTCAGTGACTAATGGGTCTACAACAATCAGGTATTTCAATTTACTGAGGCAACTAACCACTTTGTTCTTATCAGGGAATGAAGCCACTGGGTTAAACCCTTGACAGATATAGCCAGTCACTTGGTTTTTGCTCATCATGTCAAAATACTTCATGACATCATAAGCTTGGTCCCATTTAGGTAACCAGTCATAACCCCATTGGTTTTCTGCTTGAGCTGAATCACCATAGAAAGACTTCATCAAACTCACGAAGAATTTAGGATAGTTACTCCAGAAATTCACCTGATTTGGTAATGTCGCTTTTGGTGTATTCGCAGTCAGGTAGCTATCAATGTCTTGATGCTTTTCAGAAGGCAGCGTCAAGTAACCCGGTAAACTGGTTGATAGTAACCCTAAATCTGTCAAGCCTTGAATGTTCGAGTGCCCGCGCAATGCGTTCACACCGCCACCCGCAACCCCCATGTTACCTAGCAGTAACTGGATCATCGCCATGGTGCGAATATTTTGTGCGCCAACAGTATGTTGTGTCCAGCCTAATGCATACAGAAAAGTCCCAGCTTTATCTGCCGCACTTGTTGTGGCTAAAATTTCACAGACTTTCAAGAAATCGGCTTTTGGCGTTCCACAAATTTGCTCAACGATATCAGGCGTATAGCGTGATACGTGTTTGTGAAGTAAATTCCACACGCAACGTGGATCTTGTAATGTGTCATCGCGCAATGCGTGACCATTTTCATCAAACTTATAGTTCCAGCTGGTTTTATCGTAACTACGCTTATCAGCGTCATAACCACTAAATAAACCATCGTTAAAGTCAAAATCGTCTCTAACAATCAACGATGCATTGGTATAGTTCTGAACATACTCAGCATTGATTTTTTGGTTTTCAATCAGGTACAGCAAAACGCCCGATAAAAAGGTAATATCGGTTCCTGAACGGATAGGGACATAATGGTCAGCAACTGATGCAGTACGCGTAAAACGCGGGTCTATGACAATCAGTGTGGCATCATTGTTATTTTTCGCTTCAATTGCCCAGCGGAACCCAACAGGGTGTGCTTCCGCAGCATTACCGCCCATAACGACGACAACATCGGCATTTTTGATATCAACCCAGTGGTTGGTCATCGCACCGCGACCAAATGTTGGAGCAAGACTTGCTACCGTTGGTCCGTGTCAGACACGCGCTTGGTTATCAACCGCTAGCATTCCTAGCGATCTGGCGAATTTTTGCGTCAACATTCCCGTTTCATTACTAGCAGCTGATGCACAAAGCATCCCTGTTGATAACCAACGGTTTACAGTTGTTCCTTCCGCATTTTTTTCAATGAAATTCGCATCGCGATCATCTTTCATTAAGCGTGCAATGCGTGTGAAGGCATCATTCCAACTAATGCGTTCCCATTTATCAGAGCCTGGCGCTCTATATTCTGGATAACGTAAACGATTTTCGCTTTGGATATAGTCGAGTAGGCCAGCCCCTTTAGGACATAAAGCACCACGGTTTACCGGGTGGTCTGAATCACCCTCGACATGGAATATCGCGGATTTAGCATTCATGGCGCCATCGCCCATGCTATATATTAGTAATCCACAACCGACAGAACAGTAAGTACAAGTATTACGCGTCTCTTTAGAGCGAAGTAATTTATATTCACGTACATTAGCTATTGCCATTCCAGGCATAAAACCTAACGCAGCTACAGTTGTACCTGCCATCCCGCCAGCGCAGATTTTAAAAAACTTTCTGCGACTAACGTTCATTGCTACCTCTTTATATTTTTTGTATAAATCGATGAGAGAATAGCAGCCTAATATGATTAGATATTGCCTAAAATCAATGAAAGTGAAAATAAAAGTTTAATTAATATTAACTGAGTAGTTAAACATCAATTAAAATTACTACCAATAGAGTATTTATTGTTAAATTGATTTAGATCAAATGTTACATTTTAAAATATTTTAGTTAAATGCTGTTTTAATTAACATTTCATAAAAGAGAATAGTTTAATTTCGTAAAACAATAACCCTTACATTTAATTTAAAATTCAAATGTGGATCTAGCATTTATTTGATGAAATAAACATAAAGAGATAATTCTGTAGCCATCTTAGTCCCCTCATTACCTTAAAATAAATAATTAAATTTTTAAGATAATAAGATAACATTATCATCTACTTCCAACCACTAATAATGACCCCTGCCCCTACAAGTACAACCAGAGCACCCACCCAATCAGTCACGGTAAGAGAGACACCATCAACCACTTTCAGCCAGACTAACGCTGTGACAATATATATCCCGCCATAGGTTGCATAAATTCGTCCGCTCGCTTCTGGGTGTAATGTCAGCAACCAAACAAACAGCATTAAACTTAAGGCTGCAGGAATTAATAACCAAGCCCCACCTTGTTTTTTCATCCAAAGATAAGGAAAGTAACAACCTGCAATTTCAGCCAATGCTGTAATAAAGAACAAACCAATAATTTTTATCGACATAAAATCCCATTCAAAATAGTGCCCATAAATTTCACCTTTATATTAGCAATTTTAACACTCACTGTTATGCATTTTTAACTAACATCAGTGAAATTCGCCTTGCAATCGGTAAGACAAAAAATACGGTCGGGAAAGCAATCATCCAAGAGAGCATCCACGAACTCAACCAAGGAAAAAACACTTCGCTGGTGAAGCCCAAGGCTCTTATCGTACTAATCAGCGAAACAATTCCACTCATGACAAGGGATAAAAAGAAAGGAACAAGAAAAATCATTGCACGAGCGGGTAACTTGGGAATACCTAAAACATAATTACGGTCTTGATGTGACATAAAAACTCCAAGGTTGGCGGGCACATAAAGCACTATATCACCTGTATTATTACACTTTCATTCATTATTATAAGCTGTAAAACAATTCGAATAGGTACCATATTATGATTTCAGGACATGTATTTATAGCAACCAGCTTAGACGGTTATATCGCCCGAAAAAATGGTGATATTGATTGGCTACAATCCTTCGACTCAACAAATGAAGATCACGGATATCATGATTTTATGAGTCATATTGATGCTATCGTTATGGGACGTGGTACTTATGAAACACTCTCTCATATGACCCCTTGGCCATATGAGTTGCCAGTTATAGTGCTTTCTTCATCATTAGCCAGTCTGCCAATCCCTGAACATTTAATTGGCAAAGTTCGCTTCCTCAATCACCTCCCCGAAGAAGCCATGGCCCTATTAGAAAAAGAAGGACATCAACATATTTATATTGATGGCGGGCAAATAGTTCAATCATTTATAAACAGCGGGTTAATCAATAAACTGATTATTACACGATTACCTATATTACTTGGCAACGGGCGCTCACTATTTGGCCCAATACAACAAGATATTCGCCTAAAACATATCCAAACCATTACCTTCCCATCCGGCTTTGTACAATCACACTATGAGATTTAATGAGTTAAAAGGGAAAAGTGGTATTCCACCGCTCCCCTCAAGGATGCTTAAAGCCAATTTTTGATTTTATTAGTTAATTGTTCTCGCACAATATCATTAAGAAAACTTGCCTCTAACGCGTGCACATTACACTGAATAAAATCGTCAATAGTCCAGTTAAAAACCTTGTGTAATAACTGGTATTCTTGATTTAGTGTCGTATTCGCAACTGTTCGCGCATCAGTATTAATATTCAGCCTTACACCACGTTTCTTTAATTCATTAACTGGGTGTACTTGAATACTGTCAAAAACATTACAGGTAATATTACAGCTAGGACAAACTTCAAGTAATATCTTATCAAGCTTTAATCGTTCAATTATTTCGTCATTTTCAATACTTCTTACACCGTGTCCAATTCGGGATACTTTCAATTTATCGAGTGTTTCAAGCACACTTTCATACCCTAAAGCTTCCCCTGCATGAGCAATCACCTGGCCACCACATGAGCGAACATAATCAAACGCAGCTTGATGGTTATTCAGTGTAAACCGAGCTTCATCTGCAGCTAAATCTAATGCAACAACATTACGGCCTTGATAATCAATAACTAATTGGGCCGTCTCCAAGCTTTGTTGCTCTGTAAAATGGCGTAAGGTACATAGTATTAGCCTAGCTTCGATAGCGTATTTTTCTTTGGCTTGTTCCATGGCGTCCAAAACAACTTCGACTACCTCTGCACTTTTCAGACCTTTTCTAAGATGTAACAACGGAGCAAAACGTAGCTCAACATAAATAACATTATCGTTCTGTAGTTGTTCAAATAAATCATTTACAGCAAGAGAAATTGCCATTTTAGTTTGTAAAATATCAAGTTGTGGCTCTATACACTTTAAAAAGTCACCTAGATCTTCACATTTTTCAGGCGCAATAAATGTGCTCGCAAATTCGTTAAATGAAATGGATGGGTTAGCTTGCTTTACATAGTGAAAACTTAAGCAAGTGTCTAAATGCACATGTAATTCGACTTTAGGCATTAAATTTATCTTTTCATGCATATCATCAGTACAGCCAACTCTATTCGATAATTGTTCTTTCATGTATATCTCCTTCTATTGAATATCACCTAAACTAACAGTTCATCAATAGATAAAAAAAGGACATACGTCCTTTTTTACACTTGCGAATCTATGCCATACTGCTCACTGTAAATACGCACATTGATAGAATAAATAATGAAAAAAATTATCTCTTCTGAAAAAATCAAAGAATATTTTACTCTCTATCAGCTTGATAAAATTCTGACTGAAGAAACAATAAAGTCAGCAAAATTTATTAAAATCAGCTCATCTGAGTACTTAATGTCGCAAAATGACACAATTAAATTTATCTACTTTCTTTTAGAGGGAAAACTACAAGTTGAACGCTATGAAATAAATGGCGAGCATGTTGTTTTTTCATTTGAAAATGCGTTTTCAGTTATTGGTGACTTAGAATTATTTCAGAACAATGATGCCAAAAACCCCCGTATTTACAGTACGATACAGGCAGTCACAGATTGTGAATTACTCGCATTTCCACTACAAATTATTCAAAAGAAAGAACTTAGCTCCCCTATTTTTTTACAATTTATATGTCAACATCTTAGCAAAAAGCTTTTTAACGCATCGCAGCTACACTCTTCTTCTGCATTTTCTGTTGAATATAAATTAAGACGTTATTTAGTTTTTGCCGAAAACCAGTATGGATCTGAATTTAAATTGGAAAATCGCGATTCAATAGCCGCCATGCTTGGTGTGTCTGTCAGGCAACTAAACCGCACATTAATAAAACTAGTTGAAGGTAAGCTTATTGAGCTTAAAGGTAAAAAAATTAAAATCATTAACCTAGAAAAGGTTAACTGACTGAAAGTGAATTACAAAAGGCTGTTATAACAGCCTTTCTACAATTTTTACTACTTCTTAGTTGCCAAAATAACACTGGAAGCTTTGATAATGGCAGTTACTTTACTTTTAACATTTAATCCCAACTCTACGGTACTATTATTTGTTACCACTGCAGATAATAAAGTTCCCGCACTGGTTTTTAAATTTACCACAGAATTAACGCTCCCTTTTTCAATGGATTCAATCACGCCATTAAATTGATTACGAGCAGAGAAATTATATTCTTCAGCGTTGGACACAAGCACAACCCAAGGTGCTTTTATTACTGCCGTTGCCACTTTACCTTTTTCTAAACCAAGTTGTTTGGTACTATTTTTAGTAATCACTGCCGCAATACTTTCACCATTGCCTAAATCGAGTATAATTTCATCATTTACCGCTCCCATAACAATGGACTCAACAACACCTGAAAGTTGGTTTCTTGCAGAAATAGCCATTAAACATCTCCTATACTTTAATAAAATACGACTTCAGTAAGATTATTTTTTAGTAATTTAATACTATTGCCATTTGAATTAAGATTCAAAACAAAATCGCATTTATAAGCAATATGCTTAGCGTTATAGTCGTATTTAGAATGACTTAGTCCTTCATTTCATATAATAAACAAAGAAGTAACTTAAACTGATTACGGCATAATTGGAGCTGGTGTTGGCTCGCGCCTATCATTAAAAACGTTCCCAAAACGAGAACTTCCTTGGTTCCATTCCTCAACTGCGGTATGAATATCAGCTTTAGTTCGGCCAATAAAATTCCACCACATCAACACAGGTTCATTTAAAGGCTCACCACCCAGTAATAAAATATGGCTATCTGTGGCGAGTTCTACAGAAACTTCAGTTATATTTTTGCCTAAATAAACTAATTCATTACTATTAACATGCTGCCCTTCAATAACAGCACTGCCACTTACCACAAAAATACCGTATTCAAATTCAGAGCGTAACGTTAAAATTTGTCGAGCGGATTTCTTCGCAACAATATCGAGCCCGATCAACGAAGAAAATGTTAATGTTGGTGCTTTATAAGTTCCATATTCCCCAACGAGTAAATTGAAGTATGTTTCACCTTCAGACCAACGTGGCAATATAGGATAATGGTCAAAACGAGGGGCAATATCTTTAACTGCTTCAGGTAAAGCAATCCACAATTGCACTGCATGTAACTGGCGACTCTCTCCATGGGTATCTTCAGAATGGCTGATCCCATGACCCGCTGTCATTAAATTGACCTGCCCTGGCCGAATAACCTGTTCATAGCCAAGACTGTCTCGGTGTAATACCTCACCTTCAATCATCCAAGTGAATGTTTGTAAAGCTGTATGAGGGTGAGGTGATACCTTCATCCCCTCTGAATCGCCTTTAAAAACCGTAGGCCCTGCATGGTCAAGAAAACACCAAGCACCTATTAGTCTCCGCTCTCTTGTCGGTAAAACTCGTGCAACAGGAAGCCCACCAACATCTTTCGAACGTGCTGTAATCAACTGTAAATCAGGTATTTTATCATTATGTTGAATACTCATGCTTACCTCATCAGTAATTAACAGATATTATTGGCGGATATCACTGTATTCAGGTGTTCTATCGAATATTGCTTTTGCAAAAGGGCATAATGGAATAATTTTTCGCCCTTCTTCTCTCATTCGCTCAACAACCTTAGCAACTAATCGCTTTGCAATGCCCTGTCCTTTTAAGCTTTCATCAACCACTGTATGGTCAATAATCACTAAGTCGTCACCAGTATAAACAAAAGTTATTTCGGCAAGGCGCGTTTGCTTGTCATCAGATAAAATAAAAAAGCTATTGTGATTGGATTGGATATTCATCATAAATAACGCCTCTACGTTAAATCAATTTAACTTAGAGTATGTGAGGTATGCTGAAAAGACAATATTCTTCAATTGTCGATGTGATCCAAATATTTTGAAGTTAAAATAAGAATAAAGTGAGAAAAGATGCTGCGACAGCGCTTAACTAGAGACTAAATTTAGTTTAACGCTGTTTTCAACTAGTTCATTAATGTGATGCACATTAATTGTCAGAAAAATTACTTATCACCGTATAGGTTAATGAATTTTCTGAACTATCGATAATTTTTAATTTTACATTTCGATAAGAAATAATATCGCTATTCTTAAGGTTATACTGAATATTATCTCCAAATCCTTGATTCTCAATATTTGAACCTATTCTCTGATAACTAACATCGACAACCTTGTCATTTATCCCATTGAAAATTAAGGCTTGTTCAAATGAATCACCATCAGAATTATTTAGTTTTACCTGTTCGATTTGTGCTTTATCACTACAAACAGCGACATTAACATCTGTCACGATACAGATCTCATTAGGACCAGACCCTTTTTTAATTAAAAGTGAATTCCACGGTTGCCCTAAAACCTCAACAGTGACCGAGCCAGAATCAACGATTTGGTCTGGCATATAAAAATCGCCTTTATCACTTGAACCCACTTTTTTGAATACACCGGGGATAATTTTGTAAGCCAAATCTATCTGTATTGGGTTTAATACTTTAATTCCGTCTATTTCACTAATATTGCCTTCTCTTACTAAGGGTTGCCCTACTGTAATATGGTTGACCTGGCCTATTTTAGGTTCACTGATTTTTTGTGAGTCAGGGACATAGTTATACTCAGTTACCGCACACCCAGATAAAGAAGCAATACAAAAAGCAGGAATTAATAATTTATTCATCTTGATAAATCCATGGAGTTAAGATACTAAATAATATATTTATAAAACAGTTACAACAAGTTACTATTTGTATCCTCTGATACACATCAAACCTTTGGTTTATCATTCCGTTTGAATTTTTCTCTACTTATATTGAATACTAAAAAATACTGTAACTATTCCGTCTTATTCATATTTAAATTAATAAAATGTTATAAACGAAGCATTAATAGTTATAAATGTACAAAATAACCATTTTACAGATGGATAATCCACCTTATGAGATATTAATAACACAAGCAATTGCTTTTAATGCACATCAACATTTTAATCAAAGAAAGCCACTCAAAAAAGAACTACGCGAATTAGAACAATTACCCATGAAGCCACCGTAGATGGATAAGTAATAATTAGCCTTAAAACAATGAAAATATATTCATAGTTTATTAAAATGACAGTTCGGCAATAATTTTAAAAAATCCGCCGAAGTGGATATTACCATTTTAATTATAAAATAGAGTGACTACTCTAAGAAAAATTAGACATCAATGCTTCCTTGATATCTTCCCGCTTTGATATTTCCATTATGACAAAGGTTGAAATATAATGTTTCTTTAGTGGTACGGGTCATTAGAACTGTTTTGCGTTTTCTTAAAGGTATACTGAGAGCCCCATCTTGTCTCTTATGAACCCCAAAAGGGCTGCCCCTTTGCATTATTAGGTCATCTATAGATTTACCAACCCAACTTTGGCGGCGATTTTTGAATTCATATTCATCTTTTTCTCTTTCTAATTGTGCTTTTGATTTCATTGTGGTGGTGGTGTTATTTCCATTAGTTTTATGCTTTGCACCAGGGGCACCCGTTAACGCATAAGTGATATCTAATATGGTATCTCTATATTTCTGAGTGCAACCACTTAATATAATCAGTGAAACCAAATAATACTTAAATTAAATTTTCTATTCATCGAAGATAGCTCAAAATTAATAATTTATAATAATTTCATATAGATATAAAATTTAAGTGTATCTTATACTAACTATAGTAATTATTAGACATATGAGAATCATCCGATATTTAAGTAAAAGTAACCTAATACCCCAGTATTGCACCAATCAAAACGATATAAAAGATGATAGCAGCGATAATGCCAGCGTGTAGGATTTATCTACAGGAAAATTGTAGAGGGAATTTCTATACAAAAAACTATACAACAAATTGTAGAGGATTTAGAAAGACGTTAGTAGGTTCGGTAGTGTGTAATTTCGCTAGAATGCTTGATTTACTTGGGATTGGAAGACTTTAGAAGATGTTGCTAGAAGTGAAGATGGCGGAGGAGAGAACCATACACATCACTCATTTCATTGATATTAAATAATTATTTAAATTCTAACTTTATAGATACCCCCAAATGTACCCCCTAATATTTTTGTCATGCCTGTTTTGAGGTGATTTTTAATCTCAATGTTAGCCCTACACTTTCCAGTAACATCATTGCATAAATATCATCAATGGCAACTTCATTGCAGATAATGAAACACCAACCAGAAATAACCCTCCCCGTGTTTTTCACGACTCCGTTTCAAACGGAACTGTAAAATTAACACTTGTGAGATTTAAATGACGGCAGTGATTATTTGCGCACCTCAATATGGGTTATACAAAATAGAATAGGTAGGCTGGTGGACCTATTCGAACTGCCCCGATATTTTCGGGTTAGTTGAACTGGTCATCTTAAAGAGGGTCAGTTAAAGGTAGGTAACTAATTGTGGGTTAGTTTAAAGAGGAGAAATAGCCTATTTAGATTTTCCGATTTCAAATCGGCTTATGATGATACTAACTTTTACTAACCTGTAACTATCTGCGCCCCTGTTAGCTGATAACCATTAAACCATTCATAACGACCTGTAGCAGTTACTTTGTTTCCTTTCTGGCAGGTCATTAGCTCCAGCGCGTTAATATCGAATGCCACTATCTTTAATGGGTACGGGCTACGCTTGTCACTCTCAGCCTGAATAGTCATTGTGGCCATAACTTTACCTGTGGCTGTTTTAACTCGCTCAGGAGCTTTTATTACCGTTCCTGATGTGGTGATCCTGATTGATTTTGCTTTTCTCATTTCTGGTTTATTCATCTTGATACCATCACAATATAAGCCAGTGGTTAAAATATAATGCTAGTGGGATTCTGGAAGATCGGATAATAATTCTAATTTCTATGGTGATCTAAACGTTAATTTATCCATGATGATACGGGATAATCCCGTATGTAGCTATAACCTATTGATTATACTTAATTCCGTTAAATCGACGGAATCAAAATATAACTGATTGATAACGCTTAATTCTGTCACAAAACCAGATTAACGCTCATTGGTCATCGTTTCAGTGACCAATGGTAATAGGTGGCAATACATTGTTTTCATTACTAACGGTCAAATTGACCGCCTGAAACCTTAGCGTAACCTTAGTGTTAGTTTCCATTTGCTAAAGTGCGTTTTCACTGGAAACCTCGCCGTAATCTCGCCCTGATTCCTTACCGTAACCTTACCGTTATCGACTTAATCCTCACCGTAATCTCACCGTTCAACCTTGCCGTAACCTTGCCGTAGTTCGTTATTGTCGCTACCTATCTCTCCCTCATTAGTGAGGGCAACATCAATTTTTAAATTTTGCGGTAATGTTTATTTTGGCTCCCTCATTGATGAGGGTAGCATAGTTTAAGTTGTTGATTTTTATTCAGAGTGCTTATTTGCACTGTGGGATTACTCCCTGAGGACAAATTTGTCCTGTGGTTACTTTTGGTGGTTACCAGAGTGGTTACTTTTATCTCGTGGGCATTATTGGAATATTGCCAGCCAGTGACGAGCCTCCGATTTCAGAGCCTCATGTCTCCTTAATATCAAGGAGTCCTATTCAGTCGCCTTAAGTGCCCTTGATTTCAAGGCAACCTATAGCCTGTATACCGTCGCACTTTTTCTTGCATCGCTTAATATTTGACCATTGCGATTATCTTCGCATCACCGTTTCTGTGCTGGCTTCGTCCATTGGTAGGTAGGTGCTGTCATTCTCCGTCTGTGCCGTTCTTTAGCCTGTATCGTCTGCGCTACACCTGTTCTAATGGCTAACCTATCGCGTCCGTTGAGTGATTGC
>NZ_JAMPRR010000032.1:0-68794 GCF_028483405.1 Providencia sp. PROV076
AATCCGGACTCGACACCAGAAACGACGAACGCACTATTTATTGTAACGCCCCCCGTCACTAAAATCGCAGCAAATGACGGAGTTCAATTACAAATACGTTTTATTGGTGACAAACTCCCTACGAATAAAGAGTCTGTATTTTATTTAAATGTATTAGACATTGCGCCAAAGCCAAAACAAATAAATAGTGCCAATATGCTACAGTTTGCCATTCAAACACGAATTAAAGTTTTTTATCGCCCTACAAACCTCACAGAAAAGCCAAACAATGTCATCAAAAACATCCAATTTCATTTAGCTAAAGACGGTATTGTCGTCAACAACCCGACCCCTTATTTTTTAAATATTGCCAATATCTATCTGGCTAATAATAAAAGTCGTTCTATTGCAAAAAGCTCGATGGTAGAGCCATTTTCATCACAAACTTACTTTTCAACCGCTGATATTAATCACGGAGAAAATATAACAATAATTTATATTGACGATACTGGAAAACAAATTCAATACCAAACCAAGCTATAAAATAGGTTTAACACCTTTCATAGCTTGGTTGGTGATTTTAGGATTGAGCGGCAACTTTAGGCCGAATAAATAATGCAGGAACAGCAAGAAGCGCCATTAAATAAAAAACTACGCCATGATGAGCAGGTACTCGTTCATAAATGTATCCGACAATAATAGTCAGTACAGCTAACCCACCACCAGTTGCAAGTGCAGAGTAAACACCTTGTAATGGGATAATTTCATTTTCTTTTCTTGCACTTATAAAACGCATTGCCGCTAAGTGGCAAACCGTAAAAGTACCACTGTGCAGGATTTGCACCACAATTAACACCGGTAATGCCGTAAACGCGCCCATCAAGCCCCAGCGAATAATTCCACAAAAGGCTGATAACAGCAGTAAATTGCGAGCACTCCAACGCCTAAATAAACGGTGGCTTAACATAAATACAATGACTTCAGCAACGACACCGAGCGACCATAAATTACCAATCACTAAGTCTGAATAGCCAGCTTCTTTCCAAAATAGGGAAGCAAAGCCATAATAAGCCGCGTGAGCCCCTTGCAGTAACGTGACACAGATGAGAAACCTAACGACGTTTTTGTCTGCTATCAATTGTTTAAATGTAACCTTATTACCGCCATCCGCTTTCGCCGCCCCCATTGGCATAATTGCTGGCTTCAGCATTGCGCCTAGTAATAATGCTAAACAGCTTACTATCAAGGCCATCATGATGGCTTTATTACCCCAAACACCAGCTAAATACCCCATCAATGAGGAGCCAATAATGAAGGCTATCGACCCCCAGACGCGAATTTTGCCGTAGTCAAAGGTAAATTGTTTTTGCCATGCCCCCGCCAGAGAGTCTCCCAGTGGAACCATCGGCGCAAAGAATAGGTTAAACCCAATCATCACAAATAATAGCCATGCCCAGTGAGACCCCAGAGCAAAGCCAACAGAGAAAATGAGCGAAAGCCCAGCAAGTAAGCGTAGAGCCGTGATCAACTTCGAGGGCTCTTTAACTAAAGGAGTAATAAACATCGCGCCAAGGAAACGGGCTGCTAGCCCAACCCCTAACAAAACGCCAATCATTTCTGCATCAATTCCCTCACCTTGTAGCCAAACTGACCAAAATGGTAAGAAAATACTGTAGGCAAAAAAGTAGGTAAAATAATCAATAGCTAGCCAACGCGTTGATGGAATGACCATCACTCCTCCGTTTTTTCAATGCAAAAAACCCGCTCATACATGCATGTAGAAGCGGGTTTAGGTAATTAATATTACGTTATGTTATGCGTAAACTGGGTGTTTTTTGCAAATTGCTAATACTTTTTGCTTCACGCTCTCAATGGTCGCTTCGTCATTGAGGTTGTCTAGAATATCACACATCCAGCCAGCTAGCTCACCCGCTTCTGCTTCTTTGAAGCCACGGCGCGTAATCGCAGGAGAACCAATTCGTACACCAGACGTTACAAATGGGCTCTTAGGGTCGTTCGGTACACTGTTTTTGTTAACAGTGATATTCGCACGGCCAAGTGCTGCATCTGCATCTTTACCAGTGATGTCTTTATCAACTAAATCAACTAAGAATAAGTGGTTTTCAGTGCCGCCAGATACCACTTTATAGCCACGTTTTTGGAAAACATCGACCATCGCCTTCGCATTCTTAGCAACTTGCTGTTGATAAACTTTAAACTCAGGTTCCATCGCTTCTTTCAGAGCAACCGCTTTACCTGCAATAACATGCATTAAAGGGCCACCTTGAGAACCAGGGAACACTGCTGAATTGATTTTTTTGTATAATTCTTCGTCACCACCTTTAGCTAAAATTAATCCACCACGTGGACCCGCTAAAGTTTTATGTGTCGTTGTCGTCACAACATGTGCGTGAGGCACTGGGTTTGGATAAACACCCGCAGCAATCAAACCTGCAACGTGAGCCATATCAACAAACAGGTAAGCACCAATGCTGTCTGCGATTTCACGCATTTTTGCCCAATCAACCACACCTGAGTACGCAGAGAAACCACCGATAATCATTTTTGGTTTGTGTTTTTCCGCTTGCGCTTTGATATCGTCGTAGTCAATTTTACCGCTTTCATCGATACCATAAGGTACGATGTTATACAGTTTACCAGAGAAGTTAACTGGTGAACCGTGGGTTAAGTGGCCACCATGTGCAAGGTTCATCCCCAGAACGGTGTCGCCTGGTTGTAATAACGCCATATAAACTGCAGCGTTAGCTTGTGAACCTGAGTGTGGTTGTACGTTTGCGTAGTCAGCACCAAATAGCTCTTTTGCACGGTCAATTGCTAATTGCTCGACCACATCAACATGCTCACAACCGCCATAGTAGCGTTTGCCTGGGTAACCTTCTGCATATTTATTGGTTAGCTGAGAACCTTGAGCCTGCATGACTCGTGGACTGGTATAGTTTTCAGAAGCAATTAATTCAATATGTTCTTCTTGACGTTGTACTTCTTGCTCCATTGCTTCCCATAATTTTGGATCGTAGTCAGCAATATTCATTTCACGCTTTAACATTCGCTTCTCCTGCCTCAGCAATTCAATAGGTTGAAAATCGATTCATCGCAATGACACACAGTGTAAACTCTTTTTCACTCTTGAGATAGCCCTAAAGAAAAAATATACGCAAACGATTGCATTAATTTTTTTCACTTCATTTGCTTCTGAAGGCTTCATTATAAAATAGCCCAAATTTTAATTTTTGACGGACAAACCTCCAGATTTGTAATCCCCTTCTCATTATGTGCCTAAATTCACCCTATTTTCCCGGTTTGAGTCTTTACATAAACCCTTAAATATTATAAGTTGTATTTAAAATACATCTTTATAAATCGCCTTCATGGATCTCAAAAAATAGAGGTTAACTGAGATGAAATAATATTATCTCACTGATGTACAAAGAGATATTTTTGATATTACAAAAAATAGCTTTTTACCTTAACGATAACGAGAACATGAAAATAATTCAGGAGCACCTGTATGCTAGATAGCCAAACCATCGCCATTGTTAAATCCACCATTCCTGCCATTGCTGAAACAGGGCCAAAACTGACCGCACATTTTTATGATAGGATGTTTAAACAGCATCCTGAGTTAAAAGATATTTTTAACATGACTCACCAAATGAATGGGGACCAACGTGAAGCCCTTTTCAATGCTATCTGCGCATATGCTGTGCATATTGAAACTCCTGAAGCTCTCATTTCAGCTGTCGAAAAAATCGCCCAAAAGCATGTAAGCTTAAATATTAAACCTGAGCACTATCCCATTGTTGGGGAAAACTTACTCGCGGCTATTGATGAACTCCTTAACCCAGGCCAAGAGGTGCTTGATGCATGGGGAAGAGCTTACGGTGTTTTAGCCGATATTTTTATTGGTAGAGAAGCTGCGATTTACCAAGAAAATGCAGATAAAAATGGGGGTTGGGAAGGCTTACGTGAATTTAAATTAGCGCAAAAACAGTCACAAAGTGATGTGATCACAAGTTTTGAATTTGTTCCTGTCGATGGGCAACCTGTCGCTGATTACCGCCCAGGCCAATATATCACGATTTATGTCAACAACCCGGGATTTGAAAACCAAGAAATCCGCCAATACTCACTGACTACTGCCCCTAATGGTCGTAGCTACCGTATTGCGGTAAAACGTGAAGACCAAGGCGCCGTTTCTAATTTCTTACATCAACAATTAAATGAAGGTGACAGCGTGCATCTCGCACCTCCATGTGGGGATTTCTTTATCGATGTTGATAATACAACGCCTGTTACGCTAATTTCGGCAGGGGTTGGCTTAACCCCAATGTTAAGTATGTTAAATCATCTAACGGAACAAGCTCACAGCGCACAAGTAAATTGGTTCCATGCCGCTGAGAATGGTGCAGTTCATGCCTTCAGGCACGAGATTCAACAACTACTAGCAAAACAGCAAATTAGCCAATCTGCGATTTGGTTTAATCAACCAAGAGAGGAAGATCGCCTCGGGTTTGATTACCAATATGAAGGTTTAATGAATTTAGAATTGGTACGTGAATGGATTGAGCAACCGAATATGCAGTTCTATTTCTGTGGCCCTGTTGGTTTTATGCAGCACGTAGGTAAGCAGTTAATTGCAATGGGTGTCAATGCCGATGCAATTCACTATGAATGTTTTGGGCCACACAAGGTATTGCCCCTCAATTAATGCACAAAAAATGCTCTTCTGTTTAGGAGAGCATTCTATGAAACATATTAACTGAAGGAAATTGGTTAACTAGTGGAATGTTCGTAGTTTTCTAATTTAGCGGTAACGGGCTCGCATAATAAATACGCAATTCTAATCCCATTCCTGTGTATTTTCCGTTACCGCATTTTCATATCAACTTAAATTGACTAAATCGCTTCTTCGTCTTGCTCACCAGTACGAATACGGATCACGCGAGCGACATCATAAACAAAGATCTTCCCATCACCGATTTTACCTGTTTGTGCCGTTTGCATAATGGTTTCGACACAGTTTTCAACAATGTCATCAGGGACAACAATTTCAATTTTTACCTTAGGTAAAAAGTCGACCATATACTCTGCACCGCGGTAAAGTTCAGTATGCCCTTTTTGACGACCAAAACCTTTCACTTCAGTTACGGTCATTCCTGTAATACCGACTTCTGCCAACGCTTCACGGACATCATCAAGTTTGAATGGCTTTATAATTGCATCAATTTTTTTCATAAATAATTCCTGTTATGACCAGTTTTTACGGCCAAAACCTGAGGTGATCGGATAGCGGCGATCTTTGCCAAAATTACGCATCGTAATACGTGGCCCAACCGGAGCCTGACGACGTTTATATTCATTAATATCGACAAGACGCACAACTTTGCGTACTACGTCTTTATCGAAACCAAGTTTGATTAGGTCATTCACTGACAAGTCTTTTTCCACATAACCTTCTAATAAGGCGTCTAGCACATCATAAGGCGGTAAACTGTCTTGATCTAATTGGCCTGGCGCAAGTTCTGCTGATGGCGGCCTATCAATCACACGTTGTGGGATTGCAGGAGATAATGTATTACGGTATTTAGCCAACTCAAAGACAAGGGTTTTAGGCACATCTTTTAACACATCAAACCCACCCGCCATATCACCATAAAGCGTTGAGTAACCGACTGCTGACTCACTCTTATTACTGGTAGTCAGCACTAAGCGACGGCGTTTATTCGACATCGCCATTAAAATAACCGCTCGGCACCGCGCTTGTAAGTTTTCTTCAGTTGTATCAACCGCAGTCCCTTCAAACATAGGCGTTAACTGCGCCATAAATGCATCAAACATCGGCTCGATAGATACGATATCAAACTCAACACCAAGCAAATCAGCTTGTTCTTTAGCGTCGTGAATACTCATTTCAGAAGTATAACGGAATGGCATCATCACTGCTTGCACATGCTCTTTCCCTATTGCATCAACAGCAATAGCCACTGTCAGCCCCGAGTCAATACCCCCTGATAGCCCTAAAATAGCCCCATTAAAACCATTTTTATTGATGTAGTCACGAGTTGACATGACTAAGGCTTGGTATACCTGTGCAACAGGGTCATTTTCAATAAATACACTACCATCGCTCACCAGTGCAAGTTCATCAAATTGCACTGTAATAACCTGCTCTTTAAACTCTTCCAATTTAAAGGTTTGCTTGCCTTTGTTTGCAATGATTTTTGAGCCACCATCAAACACCAATTCATCTTGCCCACCCACTTGGTTGAGATACACAATTGGCATATGAGTACGTTTACAATGTTCGACTAATAAATCGGTTCGAATATGTTCTTTATTAATGTCATAAGGAGATGCATTGATTGTCAATAATATTTCAGCGCCAGCCCCTTTGGCTGCATCTACCGGCTCGTCATACCAAATATCTTCACAAATCAATAAGCCAAGCTGATAGCCTTTAAATTCAACGACACAGGTTTTTTCATCTGCGGTAAAATAACGAGGCTCATCAAACACGCCATAATTGGGTAGCTCTTGTTTAAAATAACGTGCGTGCAGTTTACCTTGGTAGAAAAATGATAATGCATTATAGATATCATCCCCTTCATACCATGGGTGACCAACGATAATCGCTGTCTCTGAGCTTGCTTTTTGTAAACGTTCTAATTGTGCGACGCAACGATCTTCAAAATCGCCACGAAAAATCAAATCTTCTGGTGGGTAGCCTGTCAAAGACAGCTCTGAAAACATGACAATATCTGTGTTTGGTGCTTGTTCACTCACAACTTGCAACATGCGTTCGCAGTTGCCTTCGATGTCACCGACTAACCAATTAAGTTGTGCTAGTGAAATATTAAGCTTACGGCTCATAAGGTGTTTTTTCTCCCGGAGCGTGAATATGAATTGCCTTATTCCACATAATGTAATCGATAACAACCATGTGGTAAATAATTCTTATTTATTCTTTGAAATCATTGGCTTCTAAATCATGGCGGCCAAGTAATTTATAAAATTCTGTACGGTTTCGTCCTGCCATTCGAGCTGCTTGGGTGACATTTCCCTTCGTCATTTGTAATAACTTACGTAAATAATTCAATTCAAATTGATTACGTGCTTCAACGAATGTCGGCAAGGCCGTATTTTCACCTTGCAGGGCTTGGCTAACCAACGCTTCACTGATAACTGGGGACGTAGTTAATGCAACACACTGTTCAATAACATTCACTAATTGGCGGACATTACCCGGCCAGCTTGCTGTTATTAAGCATTTCATTGCATCACTGGAAAAACTGCGTACGAAAGGTTTATGTCGTGATGCAGATTCACGTAATAAGTGATTAGCTAATAAAGGAATATCTTCTGAACGCTCATTTAACGCAGGAATACGTAAATTAACCACATTCAGGCGATAGTAGAGGTCTTCACGAAACTCATTTTTTTCCATCGCTTTAGGAAGATTACGGTGAGTTGCAGACAAAATACGCACGTCAATGTCTAAATCGCGGTTACTGCCTAAAGGACGAACTTTGCGCTCTTGCAATACCCGCAATAATTTAACCTGCAATGGCATTGGCATATCGCCAATTTCATCTAAAAATAACGTACCACCACTGGCTGCAAAGAATAACCCTTCGCGGTTACTGACTGCACCGGTAAAAGCCCCTTTCGCATGGCCAAATAATTCAGACTCTAATAATTGTTCAGGCAGTGCACCGCAGTTAATGGCAATAAATGGCTTACGAGCCCTAGGACTAGCTTTATGAATAGCCTGAGCTAATACCTCTTTACCTGTACCACTTTGCCCATTAATCAATACGCTAACATCAGATTGCGCCACCATATGTGCTTGTTCTAATAGCCGTATCATTAAGGGACTACGCGTGACAATGCCAGAGCTCCACTCTTCATCGCTAATCGGTGTCGAGGAGAGCGCGAGTGCCTCATCAATCGCTTTATACAACGCGTCTTTATCGACAGGTTTAGTTAAAAAACTAAATACGCCCCGCTGCGTTGCTGCTACTGCATCAGGGATAGAGCCATGTGCCGTTAATATAATGACAGGCATATTTGGATGCGCTTTTTGAATTTCATCAAATAGCGCCATGCCGTCCATTTCGTCCATGCGTAAATCGCTGATCACTAAATCTAATTTTTCTTTTTGTAAGATTTTTAGTGCTTCTGGACCACTTTCTGCTGTAGTGACTTTAAAACCTTCACTACTCAAGCGCATACCTAACAGTTTAAGAAGGCTTGGGTCATCGTCAACTAACAATAAACTTGCTGACTTGCGATTCGTCATTTTTGTTCATTCTCCGATGAATTTTGTTCTACTGGAGAAGATACGCTGTTACCCGGCTTTGGCTCTTCTGAGGAAATAGGTTTATCTCCTTCCCCCCCATTTTCCACATCTTTTTCGGTTTCGTTCGTGCTTTTTTTGCGAGAAGAAAGCTGACGTTCAATATCCGTTAAATTTTCAAGCTTACGGGAGGTCGTATTCAGCTCGAAAGCCAATTTAGCATTATCTTCCTTTAAACGGTCGAGTTTGCTATCCATTTCTTGCTGTAAGCGTTTATAGCGGGCCCCTGAGTCTGACAAGTTGATAATTTGCACTTGTTGCTCACGCCATAATTGTAATAATGGCCTTACGGCTGTTGGAAAATTCAAACTATACGTATTTATGCTATCAAGCATTTTACGGCGCTCTGCAATGGACGGATCCGCAGAATTCAACAAAATATTATGTTGAAATGCGCTCGACCAGTTTGTTACTTCTATTTTGCTTGCGTCTTCACGTGCTTGACTGGTTTCAGTGCGATCAGCACAGTCCATCATTCGCAACCAAAATAGTGCATTTTCCCGTGCAGTTGGCTGGTCATTATTCCAAATCGTTTCACATGATGTATAACGGTAGTCTGTAACTTTAACTTCTGGCACAACGACTTGGGCCAGAGTTTCGAGTGGTGACTGACCATTCTTGACTACACAACCACTTAAAATTAGGGAAAATAAAACCGCCCCAAAATTGAGCCCCGTACGTCTCATCACATAAGGTACTCTTTGATTATGTTTATTTAACGATGCGTTACGGTAAAGTACCGCCCAAACACCTGTAGACCGATTTACCATTATTCATTCTCTGCGGTTAGAGGCAGTTCAATTCTAAAACAGACATCTGCTGATTTATTGGGAACGAGAGAAAGTTCTCCTCCCATTTGTTTAATACAATCTTGCGCAATACTTAGCCCTAGCCCACTTCCTTTAACAGCACCTTTTCTTTGTAATGAGCCTTGATAGAACGGCTCAAAAATCATGCTTTGCTCAGATTCAGGAATTGGCGTTCCTGTATTCGCAACTTCAATCAGAAGCTTATTACCTGTTTGGCGACTAGAGATCCAAATATTACCTGATTCGCCACCATAGTGCACCGCATTGGAATAGATATTATCAATAACTCGCCCAAGAAGTGAGGGTTCAGCTAAACAGCTATCCACTTTTAAACGCACTTCTGTTTTGATGTTCTTAGCCCGTGCAGGTAAGTTATGTGCTTTGACGATATCTTCAATGAGTTTTTGTAAATCAACGATCTGTGCTTCTGGAGGGTCATCTACAAGCTTACGATTATAATCAAGTAATTGCTCAATAAGTTGCTGAAGATGCTTACTGCTGTGATCAAGAATTTCTACAACCTCTTTTTGAGACACGGTTAATGGCCCAGCAACCTCGTCCGCGAGTAACTCCGTCCCTTCACGCATGCTTGCAAGAGGCGTTTTTAATTCATGTGAAATATGGCGGAGAAATTCGTGGCGCTGTGATTCAAGCCATGCGAGTCGTTCACTTAACCAAATAATGCGCTGTGCGATTGTCCGTAGCTCCCTAGGGCCTTTAAAGCGATCAATATTATTGGCTATCGTACGCCCAGTACCGAGACGGTTAATCATTCGCTCGATAGCTTTAACGGGGCCAATAATCATCCGAGTGAATAGTGCCACTAGCAATGCGCTTAATAAGAATAAAATTAAACTTTGCCAACCAAATAGTTGGCCTTTATTCGCAATCGCTTTTTGCAACTGTTCCCCACGGCTAAAAATCACATCTCGAGTTTCTTGCACTAATAAGGCATTCTCAGTAGAAAATTGTTCTAAAGCCCGTGTGATTTTTTCTGTTGGTTCATTGTTTTCACATGTGACCGTCTTAAGCGCATCCAATGTTTTAGTCAACGCGGAAGTATCTGACGAGGCGGGTAAGATAGTACTCTGGCGTTCAAACATTTGCTGGTAGTCAGCAAACTGTTTCTGATATTGGGTTTTCAATGTGGCATCTTGCAAAACACAATATTGACGATAGCTCCGCTCCATTTCTAATGCGAGGCTACTCATCACTTCACTACGCCGTGCGTCAAGTAACGTGGTTTTATTGATATTGGCTGCTTGGTTACTCAGTTGCTCAAGGCTTTGATATGCTTGATAGGCTAATACTAATAAAGGAAGCAGTACAAGCCAAAATGCCATCACAACTAGTTGACGCAAGGAGCGAGGGAAAAAACGCCATTTACTCAATACATTCATCTCATACCCATTAAACGTATTGCAATGGTAGCAGAACTCCCTGTAATGCGAAAAGCACAATCCAAATTCTGTGTCCCATAGCGTTAAAATCAGACTAAGTATAAGAGTGAAATAGCAATGAACGTGCCAAGTTAATTGGTAAAAGACAATAGTTTTCAGGTAGGTATATTCTATAAAGCGAATTGTTTAATATCTGACTCGCCTAAAATATCTTCAGCTATGCCCTAAATAATTCGGATTGCAGCTAGGCGACAAGAGAAGATATCTCTATGAAGCATACAAAAGTATGTGACTAGAGTAGCTGAACGCAGGTAACAACGCTGCGGTTCGAAGTATGACGGGCATTATGATGGGCATAAAACAGGAAGGCGGAGTAAAGGACTCACCTTTACCCCGCCAGCGATAACAACTACTCTGATGGTTACTGCTTTTATATAATTATGTCTTTACATTAAAGATAATTATATAGGTGGTGCCTCACTCCACGTGTCGCCCTGTGTTTGATAAGGCCCTAAGGCGAATATCTGTGCTGTTGGACGGTAGGCACCTTACTTTGGCGTCATTCTTGGTTTATGTGGTATGTACCCAACTAATTTTGGACCTACATAAGAAGTTGAATGAGCAACTGAATATTATTATGCACATGCCGTGCCAACTTTTCAATTTATTTTTTAAAATATTAAAAAATAAGACAATTTATTTTTTACAGTCTATTCAGTGATTCTGGATACACTGAAACGGTTTATCTCTTTCTCAGTATTGTCGCTAATTTAAGACACCCTAAACACCAATCTTATAAGTCTATATTTATCAATAAGATAAATGTCTCCTTTTGGAGACACTCCTATGAGGGGTTTGTCGCTATTTTTATACACCTTGTTTTTTGGTTATTTATTATTCAATATAAATAAGTTTGCGTGAAAATTTTACCCCAATAAAAAAATTGCTCGTCATTATGGATGAACAGCAGAATTTTACATTCTGCTTCTAGCTTATCTTTTCCTATATTGATATAAGATTTCCCAATACCCTACTCATCAAATTGATAAAAAATATGATAAAAATCGCGTTAGTTGATGACCACATCGTTGTGCGTTCTGGTTTCGCACAACTTTTGACACTTGAACCTGATATTTCGGTTGTCGGGCAATATGCCAATGCTCAAGAGGCTTGGCTTAATTTGCTTAATTTAGATATTGATGTTGCCATCATGGATATTTCGATGCCAGATGAAAACGGTTTACAACTTTTATCACGGTTACGCCAAAAAAAGCCTGATTTTCGCACTATTATCTTGAGCATTTATGATACCCCAGCCTTTGTACAAAGCGCATTGGATGCAGGTGCCAGTGCTTACTTAACAAAACGTTGTGGCCCTGAAGAGCTAGTCCAAGCGGTTCGCTCTGTACACCAAGGCGGTTGCTACCTATGCTCTGATGCTATGCGAGCGCTACGCCATTCACCACAACAGCAAAAAAGCCTACAAGAACTGACGCCCCGAGAACGGGAAGTGTTTGATTTATTAGTGGCTGGCTTGAGTGTAAAAGTGATCGCAGAGCAACTTGAACTAAGCCATAAAACTGTGCATGTGCACCGCGCAAATATTTTAGGCAAACTACAATGTGAAAATACCATCGACCTTGTTCATTACGCGTTAGAACATAACCTAATTTCAAGGTAATTCAGGCATGAATAAAAGCTTACGGTTAACGCTGCAATCCATCTTTTTATTTTTTACCTATTCCCTGTTATGGATTGGGTTGTGGATCATCGGCTTTTATTTAAGTCAAAACAGTTTTCAGGCAACGTTGTTTCTTCCACAAGGCTTGCGCCTAGCATTGATGATTATCCTTTGGCGGCGCTACTGGCCAACACTGCTGCTTAGCGAAGGAATATTGAATTTTTGGTTATCATCGGAGCAACTTCTCTTTCAACCTGTTTTGCTGTTGTCTCCATTATTAAGTCTCGGTGTTGCTTTTGTTATTCAAAACATCTGGTGGCGCTATACGTTATATTGGCAACGATTATTATTATTGCTCGCAGGTGTTGCCGCAAATAGTGTATTACATGCCTTATTATTCAGTGGGTTATCACCCTATTCCATTAGCCAGTTATTTCTAACAACATTCACAGGGGGAATACTCCTTTCTCCTTTTGTTTACCTTATTTATGAGTATCTCCACGAACAGCACTACCAGATGTTACTGGATTATGGAACGCCAGATAAACAATTGCGCACATCCTTAATTGTTTGGTGTTTTCTATTTTGTGTTGTCGGGCTCAGTGTCCAAGTTTTTTTCGCCCCCGAAATCGAACGGTTAATTGTCCTTCTGGTATTTATTCCTAACGTTTTTATGGCCTACCGCTATGGCTGGCAAGGTGGCGTACTTTCTGCATTATTAGGCAGTTTAATTATTACTTTTGCACGGCAATTTCACGGGGCATTTGCCGATTTAGAAGAGTTAGAAATGTTTCTCAGCACCCAGGCCTTAATTGGCATTGGGCTTGGGATAGCAATTAGCCGGCAGAAACAATTAGCCAGTAATTTACAGCGTTATCGCCAACGCCTAGAAGAGGAGTTAAAAGCACGCCGCGACTTAATGCGGCAGCTCGTGCACACAGAGGAGGATATCAAAAAAGCGATTGCCCGTGAGCTGCATGATGAGATTGGGCAAAATATTACTGCCATCCAAATTCAGTCGATGCTAGTGAAAAAAACGGCGCCAGATGATATCAGCCACCAAGCTGCAAGCCAAATAAATGAATTAGCCCAGCAAATTCACCAATCTACGCGGCAAATGTTACGCCAATTGCGCCCTCCCGTATTAGATGAAATGTCCCTTGAAAATGCACTTAAGCACTTAATTGCTGAATTTTCTTTCCCACAAAATAATATCCAGTGCCAATTTCATTATGGCTTACAAGAAACACCGATCAATGAAACGGTTTTGTTTACACTTTATCGTCTCGTCCAAGAGTTACTAAACAATATCAGTAAACATGCAAAAGCCACACAAATCCACATATCTCTTAAGCAAATAGGTGACTCGATCCAGCTAGTTGTTGATGATAATGGCGTTGGTATTCCATTTAGCAAACGCACGAGTGGCTTTGGTTTGCGCGGTATTGAGGAGAGAGTTCGAGCCTTAGGCGGTGACTGGACACTGACCACCCAAAATGGAACACAAATAAGTGTTAACTTGCCCACATTTTGAGATAAAACCTCGCAAAACTAGGAATAATTCCTAGTCCTCTAATACCTTCTCTCATCCTTTTTGTTAAAAACTTGATTACATTCTGCCTAACAAGAGAAACCGCCCTATGACAGGTAAAGACACCTTGAGTCTGGATAACACGTATCGTTTTTGGCGTCGCCGCTTAATGCTATCAATGATTATTGGTTATGCCACTTTTTACCTTACGCGAAAGAGTTTTAACTTCGTGATGCCTGTCATGCAAAACGAGCTGTTTCTCGATAAAAGCGATATTGGCTGGATAGCGACTGCCTTTTATTTAACCTACGGTATTTCTAAGTTTTTATCGGGAATTTTCCACGATATTACCGGATACCGTTGGTTTATGGGCGTCGGTTTAGTGATGACTGGGCTACTGAATATTATTTTTGCCTATTGTTTATCGTTTCCCGCGTTATTAATTGTCTGGACACTAAATGGCTTTTTTCAAGGCTGGGGTTGGCCACCTTGCGCACGCATTCTAACGCACTGGTATTCACGCAATGAGCGTGGGTTTTGGTGGGGGCTGTGGAATATTTCCATCAACCTAGGGGGAATGTTACTGCCTCTGCTAACAGCACTATTGGCAACCCAGTACAGCTGGCAAATGGCGTTAATTGTCCCCGGGATTATTGGTGTCATCATTGGGTTATGGCTGTGCCGCCAATTACGTGGCACACCACAAGAAGAACAGCTACCAAGCGTGGGGCAATGGCGACAAGATGTTTTGGAGTTACGCCAAGAGCGTTTGTCCCCTCCCATGCCGATGTTAACGATTTTAAAAGATGCCATTATTTTTAACCGAATGATTTGGTTACTAGGCTTCTCCTATATTTTGGTTTATCTGATTCGCATGGCGATAAACGATTGGGGGAATTTATGGTTAACAGAAAAGCATGGCACTAACTTACTCAGTGCAAATGCCACACTGTCGTTATTTGAATTAGGGGGATTATTAGGTGCGCTCTGCTCGGGCTGGGGCTCTGATATCCTATTTCGTGGCCAACGTGCACCTATGATCCTACTGTTTTCATTGGGGCTTTGTGTCTCCGTGAGCGCCTTATGGTTAACACCAATTCATCACTACGCTTTATTGGCTGTATGTTTTTTTGCTATCGGATTTTTTGTTTTTGGGCCCCAAATGTTAATCGGTCTAGCTGCAACAGAATATTGTCATAAAAAAGCAGCTGGAGCGGTAACGGGCTATCTGGGTTTGTATGCCTATTTAGGGGCTGCAATCGCTGGATGGCCACTCTCTCAAGTCATTGCACACTATGGTTGGTCAGGGATGTTTTCTTTACTAGCCAGTGCCGCGGCTTTGATGGGATTACTGCTAATGCCTCTTTTGATTGCCAATGTCAGCAAACGAGAGCATTTAGCAGGCACTGTTTCACCCTCTGATAATAAAACCTGAATAAAGGACTGAAAATGAAACTGAAAACTCTCTCTACGCTTATCGCTGCTGGTTTATCACTAGCGGCTATTTCTACCACTGCAAATGCTGCGGGCCGTTTGGTTGTTTACTGTAGCGCCACTAACGCCATGTGCGAAACTGAAACGCAAGCTTTTGCTAAGAAATACGATGTCAAAACCACCTTTGTACGTAATGGTTCTGGCAGTACTTTAGCCAAAATTGAAGCAGAAAAACGTAACCCACAAGCTGACGTGTGGTATGGCGGTACATTAGACCCACATTCACAAGCTGGGGAAATGGATTTACTTGAGCCATATAAATCGCCGAATCTGTCTGAGATCATGCCGCAGTTCCAAGACCCTGCAAAACGTAAAGGCAACTACTCTTCCGCTGTTTACATCGGTATTTTAGGTTTCGGTGTCAATAAAGACCGCTTAAAAGAGAAAGGTTTACCAATCCCAACTTGCTGGAAAGATTTAACTAAACCTGAATATAAAGGCGAAATTCAAATTGCAGATCCACAAAGCTCAGGAACTGCTTATACCGCATTAGCCACTTTCGACCAATTATGGGGAAATGAGCAAGCCTTTGATTACCTGAAAAAACTAAACTCAAATATCTCTCAATATACTAAGTCTGGTATTGCCCCGGCACGTAATGCCGCTCGTGGTGAGTCGGCAATTGGTATTGGCTTCTTACATGATTATTCATTAGAAGTGGAAAACGGTGCGCCATTAGAACTTATCGCCCCTTGTGAAGGAACAGGCTATGAAATCGGTGGGATCAGTATCCTGAAAAATGCACGTAATATGGACAACGCGAAACTGTTTGTCGATTTCGTCTTATCGAAAGAAGCTCAAGAGCTGAGCTGGAAAGAAGGGAAATCTTATCAAATCCTGACCAATACGACGGCTGAATCCTCACCTATCTCATTGAAACTCAATGAGTTGAACCTAATTAATTACGATATGGATAAATACGGCGATGCTGACGTCCGTAAAAACCTTATCAACAAATGGGTCACCGAAGTCAAAATGAGCAAATAGTTGTTAAGTGCGGCGTTCGCACGCCGCACTTGAGCACTTACTAAACTAAAATAAAAAATTAATTTAATTAAGCTTCGAGTTATGAGCGTTGTCACTAGGCGGCAAGTGACGTTATCCCTAAGAACATACAAAAGTATGTGACTAGGGTTAGCGAAATAAGCCAACACCGTGACAATGCAAAATATGACGAGCTTAGGGGGAACTATGTCTCAAACCCTAACCTTATCGACCCCAACCAAAAAAGATAGCATCTTTTTTTGGCTGCTGATTGCTTGGCTAGGTTTCGCATTACTACCTTCTTGGAGCCTAGATTATGGCGTTCTTGACTCAACACAAGACGAAATCATAGCGGCTTACGGTTGGAGTAGCCTAAACATTAGCTGGCTTTGGTATTTATTACCTTCCATTTTATTTATTCGCCCGTTAACACCAGCGGACCGTTATCACAAAACACGCCATTATTTCGATATTGGCGTGGCTGTTGTCACCGCTGCGGTGGTGATCTTAACCTCCTACTTTGAAGGGAAAGGGTTAGGTTACTCCGCTATTGTGCTATTTATCGCCTTGGGAATGGTGATGACATTGGCGTTAACCCGCCTTGAATGGCTCGGTGGAGACCAGTTTGTTATTGGCTCGCTGATCACCGTTGTTGCGTTGATAACACTATTTATTGTGTTCCCAAGTGTTGCCATTTTTATCCCAATGTTTACGGATGGAAATGGCGACTTTGCGCCATTCGCCTTTGTGGCAATTTTGACACAATCTCATATTGTCCAAGTTATTATTAACTCAGTATTTTTATCGTTAGCAGTAGGAGCTGGCTGTACCTTCTTTGGCTTAATTTTAGCCATTTATACCACGCGTATTGCTAAACGCTCTGCCATTATTGGCCGTGTTTTTTCTATTTTGCCTATCGTCACTCCACCATTTGTCGTCGGTCTCGGAGTTACCTTGATGATGGGACGCTCAGGGTATATTACTGAATTCCTTGCGACCTATATGGGCCTTGAAAATACCAACTGGCTGTATGGCTTTACAGGGATTTGGTTAGCGCAAGTTCTCGCCTTCACGCCAATGTCATTCATGATCTTAGATGGTGCGATTAAAACCATTCACCCATCTTTAGAAGAAGCGTCTTATACTTTACGAGCCAACCGTTACCAAACTTTCTTTAATGTATTTATGCCATTACTGAAACCTGCTTTGGCAAACGCATTTTTAATCGTTATCGTGCAATCATTGGCTGACTTTAGTAACCCATTAGTTTTAGGCGGAAACTTCGACGTACTCGCAACACAAATTTACTTCTATATCACCGGGTCACAGCTGGACTATCAAGCCGCCAGTACCTTAGGTGCGTCACTATTGGTGTTCTCACTATTAGTATTCTGCGTTCAGTATATGTGGATAGGCAAGCGCTCCTATGTCACTGTGTCAGGGAAATCTTACCGTGGTGATGTTCAACCATTACCGACATCGTTAATTGCCACCGTAACAACTTTCTTAGCCATTTGGGTTGCATTTAACGTCTTGTTATACGGCAGTATTTTCTACGGCAGTTTCACTGTTAACTGGGGAGTTGATTACACCTTAACCTTTGATAACTTTATTAAATTATTTGGTCAAGGCATGAGTGATGGGGCATGGCCGTCATTGTTGGATACCCTTCTGTACGCAGGTATTGCCGCACCTATTACCGCGATCCTTGGTTTACTGATTGCCTATATCGTGGTTCGCCAAGACTTCCGTGGTAAAAAGACCATCGAATTCACGACGATGCTGTGCTTTGCGGTACCGGGTACCGTGGCAGGTGTGTCATACATTTTAGCCTTTAACGACTCACCGTTTTATTTAACAGGAACGGCTGCCATCGTAATTATTTCAATGACCATGCGTAACGTCCCTGTGGGGATCCGTGCCGGTATCGCAGGTTTAGGCCAAATTGATAAATCATTGGATGAAGCATCACTCAGCTTACGAGCGGGTTCAATGCGCACCATCTTCTTTATCCTGTTGCCACTGTTGCGCCCAGCCATTCTCTCCGCGTTGATTTATAGCTTTGTCCGCGCGATCACTACTGTCAGTGCGATTGTGTTCTTGGTTACCCCAGATACGCGCGTCGCAACGGCCTATATATTGAACCGTGTCGAAGACGGTGAATATGGCGTTGCCATTGCCTACGGCTCAATCCTGATTGTCGTAATGTTGGCAATTATTTTCTTATTTGACTATTTGATTGGCGAAGCCCGTGTTTCACGTTCCAAAGCCAAAAATGCACAGTAATCATGGAGTAACTGACATGACACAACATCATTTTGTTGAACTAAAAAATGTGACTAAACGCTTTGGCAACAATACCGTCATCGATGATTTAAGTCTTTCAATTCCGCAAGGTAGCATGGTGACCCTACTCGGCCCATCAGGCTGCGGTAAAACTACCGTATTACGCTTAGTGGCTGGCTTAGAGAAACCCTCTGAAGGCCGTATGTTTATTGACGGTGAAGATGTGACAGACCGTTCCATTCAACAACGCGATATCTGTATGGTTTTCCAATCCTACGCCCTGTTTCCGCATATGTCCTTGGGTGACAACGTCGGTTACGGCTTGAAAATGTTAGGATTATCCAAAGCTGAAATTAAAAAACGGGTTGAGGAAGCATTAGAATTAGTGGATTTAGCCGGTTTTGCTGACCGTTTCGTTGACCAGATATCAGGTGGCCAACAACAGCGCGTGGCCTTGGCTCGTGCATTGATCCTTAAACCAAAAGTCCTGTTATTCGATGAGCCATTAAGTAACTTGGATGCAAATTTACGTCGAAGCATGCGTGAAAAAATTCGTGAGTTACAGCAGCAGTTTAATATCACCTCTTTATATGTCACTCATGACCAAAGCGAGGCCTTTGCGGTATCGGATATGGTTTTAGTGATGAATAAAGGGAAAATCATGCAGCTAGGCTCACCGCAAGAACTCTACCGCCAGCCAGCCTCAAAATTTATGGCGAGCTTTATGGGTGATGCGAATATTTTCCCTGCAACACTCAGTGCGGATTCTGTGGATATTTTCAATTATCGCTTACCACGCCCAGAACAGTTTGTGACTGATAAAACTGCGGTGACTGTGGGGGTTCGTCCTGAAGCCATCACACTGAGTTTACAAGGCGACGATAGCCAACGCTGTACGGTGACTCACGTTGCTTATATGGGGCCTCAATATGAGGTTACTGTTGATTGGCATGGTCAATCAATGTTGCTGCAAATCAATGCCACTCAATTACAACCTTCTGTTGGGGAAAACCTCTATTTGCAGATCCACCCATACGGCATGTTTATCTTAAACGAAAAAGAATAATCTCAAATGTAATAGCTTAAACCGTCACTTCATCGTGGCGGTTTTTTCGTTATTAAGCCCAAATAAAAACAGAAGAGTTTCCCCTTCTGCTTTTCTTAACAAACCAATTAATTACAAAAATGCTTTATATGGCAATTCAGGTTCATTTTTAAATATATCGTTAAAACCGCGGAAATGTTGATAATGCATACGGTCTTTATCCGTTGGATAAGTGTATTTTCCACCTACTTGCCAGAAGAACGGCGCAAATTTATATTGAAGACGCTCTTTTTTCATATTCCATAAAACTTCAATTTCACGTGGGTCGTTTTGGAAATTCGCCCAAATATCATGGTGGAATGGAATAACACGTTCGCAATCCAATGACTCTGCTGCACGTAAAATATCTGATGAAGTCATTTTATCGGTCACACCACGCGGGTTCTCGCCATAGGAAAGCAATGCCACATCAATTTGATAACGGTTACCGTGAGCCGCATAATAGTTTGAATAATGTGAATCGCCTGAATGGTAAATCGAGCCACCTGTCGTTTCAATCAGGTAATTCACTGCACGTGAATCCATACCATCTAAAATTTGCTTATCATAGGAAGAAACGCCCTGTGGCAATGTCACTAACGCAGTACGGTCGAATGAATCTAATACACGGATTTTCATATCACCGATATCAATCACATCCCCCACTTTGGCGACCACACAGCGCTCTACGGGTACGCCCCACTTCGTCCATAAATCCACACAGGCTTGAGGGCCAATAAATTTAACGTGGTCACCGCAGTTTTGCATTACCGCAGCAGCAACATTGACATCTATATGGTCAGCATGGTCATGAGACGCTAAAATCGCATCAACCTCTTTAATGGCAAACGGGTCGAGAGGAAAAATTGCAGTACGTAAATTAGGTTGCAGCGCTTCTACCCCCCCCATACGCATCATTTGATGCTGTTTATTCATCAGTGGATTTTTTTGCGTTTTTTTCCCAGTTCCACACCAAAAATCGATGCAAATATTGGTATTTCCCTCACTTTTTAACCAAATTCCTGTGCACCCAAGCCACCACATTGAAAAGGTATTGGGTTCAATAACCGTTTTTTCAATTTCTTCATTTAGCCACGTTCCCCACTCAGGAAACGTACTTAAAATCCAAGATTCACGTGTGATTTCATTTACTTTGCTCATAGTAACAATACCTTTTCTAGAATTTTAGATGTAGGGAGCCTGATGCCTTAATCGAGAAATTAAGGCATGGCGGCTGAATTTGTCTATATTAAAAAATCAGGTATTCGACGGAATTAAACCAGTATCACTCGCGTGCCCTGTGCAGCAATCGCTTTGATAACTTCAGAGTTGGCATTCCTCCCAGTGATAAGAACATCTATCTTCTTAGCTGGGCAAAATAACATTCCGGTTCGATGACCCACCTTGGAACTGTCTACAACAACGACTAATTTATCAATTTGGTCAAGCATTTGCTGCTCAGCTACCGCGGTTAGCATGTCAGCTTTGTATAAGCCAGCTTCGGTTAATCCTTTACCTGAAGTGAACATCCAGTTACCTGCGTAACCCATTAACGTGTTCAATGCGGGGTTTAGAAAGATATTCTGAGCCTTATTATACTGCCCACCGATTAAAATAACGTCATCATGGTCTTGGTCAATCAAATAGCTCGCTAATGGAAAATAATTAGTCACAATTTGTACGTTTTTCCCGCACAATTGCTGTCCTAACATAAAAGCTGTTGAACCACAGTTAATGACAGCACTTTCCCCAGGAAGACACAGCTCCGCGGCTTTAATCGCGATTTCTGATTTTTCTTCATAGTGCTCAGTGCTATTGATGTTTAACGGTGACCACTTACGCTTTTTATTTTCAATGCGTTCAGCACCATTACGGACTTTTCGTAATTTACCTTGCCCATCTAACTTTGAAATATCACGACGAGCAGTTGCAGGAGACACACTAAATTGTTCGGTTATATGAGAAACATTGATCACTCGATGTGATTCCAATAACGACAATATTTCATTGTGTCTTTGCACTTCATTCATAATCATCGCCTTATTTGTTAATAATCACCACCATGATGACAAATGATTCAAAATGATTATCTGTGATTAGTTTTGATTCTATTTATCTCATCTAATGTTGTCAACCTTTGCTCATGCAAAAATACAACATTTGACATAAGTAAAAATTAACATATTGATATATATTGATAATTTAAATTTTACGTGATCAAGTCGCCATTTATTCATTTTTTTACTGGTAAAAAAACAGACAAATGCAAACAATCATAAAAGAGCAATTCGTGATTACATATGATCACCTTTGATTTTTGCGAGACTGTTTGACCGCTTTAAATGATTATATCGCAATAACACCAGATACGATCAATATGAATCATCTCTGACCCAGATAAATTACAAATACAATTTGATTAGAGGTAAAAATATGGATTTTTTATACGACGCTTTCTATATTTTTTACAGCCAAGTAATGACAAAAGCGCCTCTATTATTAGGCTTAGTCACATTTATTGGTTATTGGCTATTAAAGCGCGATGGTACGACGATCCTCAAGGGTACAATCAAAACAATTGTTGGGTTTATGCTAGTTGGCGTGGGTGCTAGTACCTTAGTTTCCAGCTTTAAACCCGTCATAGAAAAAATGTCTGAATACCACGGACTGACAGGCTCAGTTATTGACCCTTACACTTCCATGATGGCCACGATGGAAGCGATGGGGGATAACTACTCTTGGGTGGGCTATACCGTCTTATTAGCCCTCGCCCTTAACATTCTTTTAGTCCTTTTTCGCCGCGTGACGGGTATTCGTACCATTATGTTGACGGGGCATATTATGTTTCAACAAGCTGGCTTGATCGCAGTTTTCTATTTTGTTCTCGGCTCAAGCATGTGGGAAACCATTTTATACTCCTCGGTTTTAATGGCGCTGTATTGGGGTATTTCCTCCAATATTATGTTCAAGCCAACACAAGAAGTTACGGGTGGTGCAGGTTTTTCTATCGGCCACCAACAACAGTTTGCTTCATGGATAGCAACCAAAGTTTCCCCGAAATTGGGCGATAAAAATGACAGTGTTGATAATTTAAAACTGCCCAAATGGCTGCATATCTTCCACGACAGTATCTCCGCCACTGCCATTGTAATGACCTTATTCTTTGGTGTGATCTTAATTTCCTTTGGTATCCCCAACCTACAAACCATGGCAGGAACCACCCACTGGACCATTTATATTATTGAAACCGGCCTAAAATTTGCCGTCGCTATCCAAATCATTGTCACTGGCGTGCGAATGTTTGTTGCCGAGCTTTCTGAGGCCTTTAAAGGGATTTCCGAGCGTGTCATTCCTAATGCAGTGCTCGCCATCGATTGTGCGGCAATCTATGCATTCTCCCCTAATGCTATGGTATTTGGTTTTATGTGGGGTGCTATCGGGCAATTTGTTGCCGTTCTGGGTATGTTGGCATTTAATTCGCCAATTATGATTATCCCTGGTTTTATCCCAATGTTTTTCTCCAATGCCACTATTGGTATCTTTGCAAACCATTTTGGCGGCTGGAAAGCGGTCATGAAAGTGTGTTTCGTGATGGGCATCATCGAAGTATTGGGTTCAGCTTGGGCAATCAGCTTAATTAACAACCACGGAACTGAATTCAGTGGTTGGATGGGCATGGCCGACTGGGCACTCGCCTTCCCTGTCATTATGCAAGGTTTGTCGTTCACTAAAATGTTCTTCTTTGTCATTGTCGCCTTAGCCGTTGTCTATATGTATTTTGCGGCAAAGAAATTGCGTGCCGAAGAAGATGCACAGAGTACAAGCGAACCCGTCGTTAGTATTAGTGAAGAAGCCGAATCAGCGCCTATTGAACATAGTGGAGCTAAACCTGTACGTATCTTAGCCGTTTGTGGTAATGGGCAAGGCTCGTCCATGATGATGAAAATGAAAATTGGCCAGTATCTTGAGAAAAAGGGGATCCCACACATCATGGATTCCTGCGCAGTATCTGACTATAAATCGAAATTAACAGCGACAGACATTATTGTCTCTTCTAAGCATTTAAGCTCAGAGATGGATCCCGGTGATGGAAAATTTGTGCTTGGCGTACAAAATATGCTCAACCCCAACTCATTCGGTGATGAACTACTCGATATCATACATACCAATTTTATCGTAAATAAATAGCCTAAGTCATAGGAATAGATATCGCTCATGGCGGTATCGATTTCCTTAACATTAAAAAATAGGAACGCAATGATGGGATTTAAACAATCACTAATCGACAATAATTCGATACAGCTTCAAGCATCCGCTGATAACTGGCGTGATGCCATTAAGATAGGTACAGACCTGCTCATCGCTTCAGGTGCAATAAAACCCAGTTATCATGAGGCAATCATCAGCAGCGTCGAAAAACTCGGACCTTATATTTGCATCGCGCCTAGCTTGGCCCTGCCCCATGCTAGACCTGAAGATGGTGTGCTAAAAACCGCCTTTGCTTTAGTCACACTGAAAAAACCGATTATTTTTGAGGGTGAAGATGAACCGGTTGATGTGCTGATCACTTTAGCAGGCAGTTCATCCGATGAACATATGGAGGGCTTGATGGAGGTGACTCGCGTCCTCGATGATGAAGACAGCGAAACCGGTGTCGACCTTGATAAATTACGTCGCTGCCGCACCATTGATGATGTTTATCAGGTTATTGATCAAGCATTATGCTAATTTAATGATAATAAAAGAATCATTAATTAGCGATAGAGGTAATCAACTATGTATAACGTATTAGCGCTTGACTTAGATGGCACAGTTTTAACCCAAGAACACACTATCCATCCCGCTGTCAAACAAGCTATTAACAACGCAGCAAAGCAATGCCATGTCATGATAGTCACAGGGCGCCACCACACCGCAGCCCGTCCCTATTATGATGAGCTTGGTTTAACCACGCCAATTATTTGTTGCAATGGTACTTATATCTATGATTACCAAAATGAAAAAGTTCTCACACACAATGCTCTCACCAAAGAGAATGCGCTTACTTTTATTGAATTAGCGCAACAGGACAAACTAAAAATGGTGATGTATATCACCGACGCCATGGTGTATTCAAAAATCGACCCTATCGATTACATGAGCGCGATGGAGCAATGGGCTAACAACCCAACCATGGCACATCCGCCAAAAATTTATCGCATTGATTCATTTGAAGAACAAGTCCAGCACGCTGACTATATTTGGAAATTTGTCGTCGAAGGTGAACCCGCTACGTTAGCGCGTTTCTTAAACTTGCCTTGGATAAAACAAACTTTTAATGCAGAAAAATCATGGTCAAACCGTTTCGATTTTGCTGCTAAAGGCAATAACAAAGGAACGCGTTTAGCTGAGTATCTTAACTCTCTGGGTTATGACTCAAACCAAGTTATTGCTGTTGGTGATAATCACAACGATATCTCCATGATTGAGCTAGCAGGCTTAGGAGTTGCAATGAAAAATGCCGATGACACCGTGAAGTCCCACGCGGATTTTGTTTGTGCGACAGATAACAATGGTGATGGCCTTGCGCGTCTAATACATGAAAATATTTTAGGACAATCACAATGACAAAGCCTTTGATCCAAATTGCTTTAGACCAAACCAACTTACCCGCTGCTCTCGAAGTGGCTGAAAATGTACACACTTTTGTTGATATTATTGAAGTGGGTACCATTTTGGCTTTCGCTGATGGCATGAATGCGGTCTCGACTTTACGTCAAAAGTACCCCAACCACATTCTGGTTTGCGATATGAAAACCACCGACGGGGGAGCCATTTTATCGAGAATGGCATTTGAAGCGGGAGCAGACTGGATCACGGTTTCAGCCGCAGCGCATATTGCCACTATTGCTGCCTGTAAAAAAGTTGCCGATGAGTTTAATCGTGAGATCCAAATTGAAATCTATGGTAATTGGACATTTGAAGATGCCAAAAATTGGGTCGAACTTGGTATTACGCAAGCAATTTACCATCGTTCCCGCGATGCCGAACTTGCTGGTATTGGCTGGACAAATGAAGATATCGAAAAAATGCGTAAACTGTCTGATTTAGGGTTAGAACTCTCGATTACAGGCGGAATAGTCCCTGAAGACCTTCATCTATTTAACGGTATCAAAGCAAAAGCCTTTATTGCTGGCCGTGCATTAGTTGGCGAAAAAGGCAAAAAAACGGCGGAAGCATTAAGGGAACAAATTGACCGTTTTTGGAAATAATGAGCTTTAATTAAACTGCTATATTCGCTCGAATACAGTCTGTTATAATACAGCTAGCCCTAATACTATCAATAGGTTAGGGCTTCATATTTTATTCGCTCTATAACGTTAAAAATAAATCGCTCATGTACTTAATATTTTTTTGTACTTACCTTTTTGACAAAAAATTATTAACAAGTTGAGCTGGTTGCCAATGGTTATTTATTCTTTCAAAATCATTAATTCCACCGCTATTATATTCATCTTGCAACCGCATTTCTGCTAAAGTATTCACTAAATACTCAAGTTTTTGGGCTGTTGTATACTTTCGAGCCCCTGATAATGAATTATGATGAATAACGATTGGCTCTTGACTATTTTTGTGTTGGATAATCGTGACTTTATAACCAGACTCAGAGCTATAAATATAGTGAACTATTTCATTTTGGTTATCAGGCTCTATTAGTTCAGGTATTCGATTAAAGCTAATTAGGTGTATTTTGTCTTTATCATTATAGTGGTGAATAATACTCTCCCCTCTGAACTCCCCATTAACAATAAATATATTTTCTCCTTCTTGGTCACTTAACAACCCACTATGGCCATTAGCAATTAGTACGTCATTTCCTGCACCACCGTATAAATCAATATTTCCTTCTTCTGCATACAAGACATTATGGCCAGTATTATTGTGTGCCATAGATATACTTCCAGTGCCCATATTGGCTTTAAATACTCGTCCGTGTTTACTTTCATCTATTACTTTATGTTGATTACCAGTAAATTGCATAACTAACTGAGAAGGTTTGGAATCCTTTGTAATATGGACCTCTGGTAAAGATAAATCGATTATTGCGTGATCCGAGTTTTCGAAAAAACCTTTAAAAGCAAACATCGGCTGCCATGGTAATAATGGAGATTCTCTTTTCCAATATTGTTTATGTTCTGCCAAGTACCTTACCATATGACTCATACTTTCCTTTACAGCATTTGAGATATTATCAGGAAGCCTATCATAATGGTGAATATGATTTTTATTTATTTCATCAGAGGATATTCTTTTTATTTTCACCTCGCGTAACTTTGAATTTGACGTAAAAACTTGATACGTCACCCCATTTTCTTCTATATCTTTATATTTATTATTAAAATGCATTAAATGGATATTATTAATTCCATTGTTATCATTGATAACTGTTATTCCGCGGCCTATAGAACCATCAACAATATAGTGATCATTACCATCATTGCCATTTAAGGTATCATTACCTAAATCTGATAATAATAAGTCCCCTTGCACACTGCCCTCTAAAAAATCATTCCCAGCACCACCATATAAAACATTCATTCCTTCATGTGCAGCGATTCTGTCGTTACCCTTTCCACCATTAACAACCATGCCAAAATAACTATAATTATAAATTTTATCATCTCCATCTAATGCATCAATAATCGCATTTTGATAAATCTCTCCTCTTCTATGGTAAAGTTCATCAGATTGCTGAGTAAATAAATCGGGTCTTTTTTCAGTAACTATTTCATGTCCATCTACCTTTAGGTTAATCTTAAATAGATTATCATTCGCATCCTTTATATATATATGTTGGAATTCTTTATTTTCATAACCTACGAATTTGATATTCAGTTTTTTATCATTAAACATATTGGAAAAATATATTGACTGACCCTCTGCACGTAACTGCTCTCCATATTCATCAAACAGCTTTATAATAATGCTATTATCGCGACCATCCCTTCCTTTCATATTACTAAGATCAACGGTCAATTCTGACTGTGCAAGAGCACCTATTTTCAATTGATAAATATCATTCCCTTTTGTTGCTATAATATAGCTATCTCTATTTACCATAGTTAAGTTATCATCATTATGACTACCTGTGTACGTTAGGTTTTTAACATTCCCATTAGGATTAAAATCCCCCCATGACGGAGATGAATACCCCTGATTATTGATAATAATATTTTTCTTTTCTTGATTGATGATAACTTTGTCATTCTCAGCACGCCTCTTAAGATAATCTTTATCTTGAAAATAGCTAATCTCATAAATCTTATCAAAACTTTCCTTATTTCTATAATTTTTTAGAATAGGTGTTAAACAGAAACCATCATGGGTATAAAGTTGATAATGATGTTTTAATACTTTTCCATCTGCTGAATTTTGATACGCATTTTTTAATGTTAAATTCAACTCTAAAGTATCCGTCGTTTTATAAGGCGACTTTGTCTTAATTGTTAACATCAGGTCATTATCAATGAGTTTTACATTAGTTATCTCATTTAGCGTGTAACCTAAGTTAACTTCACTCTGGCTTTCAGTTTTTTCAACAATTCTCGCATTTAATTTAATTGTTTTTTTATTTTTAACATTCTCCCATTGATAACGGCGTAAATAATAATTATCATCGCCATCTCCACCTCGTGCAACACCCGACCGAAAAATAAGATGATCGTTTCCATCATACCCATTAATCGAAGCTTTCATTTTACCTGCATCTAATACATTGTTTTCTTTATTCCCTTTTATAAATAAATTTGATTTTACCTCCCCTGAAAAAACAACATTTCTAGTATTTTTCAGTTTAACTTCATGCCCTTCCTCCTCATTTAAATTAAGGCCATCTCTCATTAAATTAATGTATATTGATTTCTTATCAATATAATCCAAACCTTCAATTTCCTTATCATAAGACATCATCATTTTTAATTTATTTATAGCATCCATATTAACTCTCTAGAATTTTACTGTGAATATAAATAACTAAGTCATTCACTGCCTTAGCACTATTTAACATTCAACAATTTAGCACTTAATTTATTTTTTAATTAAAAAGTTAATCTGATATATCAATAAATTTATTCATGAAATAAATTAGAAATTAATTAATATTTAAATAATAAAAAAGCACTCTATCACGTTGGCTTTATACCTAGTGATAGAGTGCTTGTATTCAAAATTTGCTTAGAGACTAATTTGCTTAAATGCTAATTAACCTAATTGCTTACGTGCGTTACGGAAAATACGCATCCATGGGCTATCTTCTCCCCAATTTTCAGGGTGCCATGAATTGCTCACGGTACGGAAAACACGCTCTGGGTGCGGCATCATGATCGTTGCTCGGCCATCTTTCGAGGTCACCGAAGTAATACCATTAACTGACCCATTCGGATTAGCTGGATATTGTTCTGTCACTTGGCCGTAGTTATTTACGAAGCGCATTGCCACCAGCCCATTATCTTCTAACTGCTGTAAATGTGCAGCCGCACGGGTTTCCACTTGCCCTTCCCCATGAGAAACCGCTATTGGCATACGAGAGCCCGCCATGTCTTGCAGCAACAGCGATGGGCTTTTTGCTATTTCAACTAAGCTAAAACGCGCTTCAAAGCGTTCAGAACGGTTACGCACAAAACGCGGCCAGAACTCTGCACCTGGAATAAGCGTATGTAAATTCGACATCATCTGGCAGCCATTACATACCCCCAGTGATAAGGTGTCTGCACGGTTAAAGAACGCAGCAAATTCATCGCGGACTTTATTGTTGAACAGAATAGATTTTGCCCAACCCTCGCCTGCACCTAATACGTCCCCATAAGAGAAACCGCCGCAAGCCACTAATGTTTGGAACTGTTCCAAAGACAAGTTACCTGCAAGTAAATCACTCATATGCACATCAACTGCGTCGAAACCAGCACGGTCGAAAGCGGCAGCCATTTCCACATGGGAGTTCACGCCTTGTTCACGTAAAACGGCCACTTTAGGACGCACACCAGACAAAATAAACGGTGCTGCAATGTCTTCTTCAATGTCATAAGTCAGTTTCACATTCAAACCAGGGTCTTGGTTATCCTGTTTTAATGCGTGTTCTTCATCTGCGCACACTTCGTTATCGCGCAAACGCTGCATTTGCCAAGTCGTTTCAGCCCACCATTGACGCAGTAAGCTGCGAGACTCACGATAAACAACGGTATCTCGGCTATTGATGATCACGGCATCATCCTTTATTGCAGAACCTAGATGATGAACACAACCTGCAAGCCCTGCTTGCTCAAAGCATTCTGCCACATACGCTCTATCAGCTTCATGAATTTGAATGACCGCACCTAACTCTTCGTTAAATAACGCTGCCAGCGTGTCTTCATCAAAAGAGCTGATATCAACATTAATGCCGCAATGACCCGCAAAGGCCATTTCCACTAACGTGACGAATAAACCACCATCTGAGCGGTCATGGTAGGCTAATAGTTTTTGCTCTGATAATAACTTCTGAATGGTATTAAAGAAGCCGAGTAAGACTTCCGGGCTGCGTACATCAGGGGCTTTATTACCTAATTGACGATATACCTGTGCAAGTGCAGAACCGCCCAGTGCGTTATTGCCTTGTCCAAGGTCAATCAATAACAAGGCGTTATCATGGCCTGTTTTTAGCTCAGGTGTCACTGTTAAGCGGACATCTTCAACACGGCCAAATGCGCTGATCACCAAGGACAGTGGCGATGTCATTTCACGCTCTTCGCCATCTTGCTGCCAACGGGTTTTCATTGACATGGAGTCTTTACCAACTGGGATCGTTAACCCTAACGCAGGGCAAAGTTCTTCCCCAACCGCTTTAACCGCTTCATATAAACCTGCGTCTTCCCCCGGGTGCCCAGCTGCTGCCATCCAGTTTGCAGAAAGTTTTACACGTTTAAGATCTTGCACATAAGAACACGCTAAGTTAGTTAATGCTTCACCTACCGCCATACGCGCTGACGCAGCGAAATCCACTAAAGCTACTGGCGTTCTTTCGCCAATTGACATGGATTCCCCATAGTAGCTATCTAAGCTAGCAGTGGTTACCGCGCAGTCAGCGACAGGAATTTGCCATGGGCCAACCATCTGGTCACGAGCAACCATACCTGTAACTGTGCGGTCGCCAATGGTAATTAAGAATGTTTTTTCAGCTACAGCGGGTAAATGCAGGACACGTTTTACCGCTTCATTTAAATTAATCGCCGTTCTGTCTAATGAATCCGGCTCTGCCTTTAATGTTTTCACGTCACGCAACATTTTTGGCGTTTTGCCTAATAAAACATCCAGTGGCATGTCTATTGGTTGGTTAGCAAAGTGTTCATCATTAAGCGTTAAATGACGCTCTTCAGTGGCTTCCCCAATCACTGCGAACGGAGCACGTTCACGTTCACAAATCGCGGTGAACACAGGGAGTTGCTCAGGTGAAACTGCCATTACATAACGTTCTTGAGATTCATTACACCAAACCTCTAGCGGGCTCATTCCTGGTTCATCATTGAGAATTTTACGTAGCTCAAAGCGCCCACCACGGCCACCATCACTGACCAGTTCAGGCATTGCGTTCGACAAACCACCTGCGCCTACGTCATGGATAAATAAAATTGGGTTATCATCACCCAGTTGCCAGCAGCTATCGATGACTTCTTGGCAACGGCGTTCCATCTCTGCGTTATCACGCTGTACCGAAGCAAAATCGAGGTCTGCATCTGATTGGCCGGATGCCATGGATGAAGCAGCTCCACCACCTAACCCAATATTCATCGAAGGGCCACCCAGTACAATGAGTTTGGCACCAACCGTAATTTCACCTTTTTGTACGTGATCAGCACGGATATTGCCGATGCCACCCGCTAACATGATAGGTTTATGATAACCACGTAACTCTTCACCATTGTGGCTATTGACCTTTTCTTCATAAGTACGGAAATAACCTAATAACGCAGGACGGCCAAATTCATTATTAAATGCCGCGCCGCCTAATGGCCCTTCCATCATAATATCTAAAGCGGTCACAATGCGCTCTGGCTTACCGAAATCCTCTTCCCAAGGCTGTTCAAAGCCGGGAATGCGTAAGTTAGAAACAGAAAAACCCACTAAACCGGCTTTTGGCTTAGCACCACGGCCCGTTGCGCCTTCGTCACGAATTTCACCGCCAGAGCCCGTTGCTGCGCCTGGCCAAGGGGAAATCGCTGTTGGGTGGTTATGAGTTTCGACCTTCATTAAGATATGAGCATCTTCTTGATGATAACGGTATGTACGCCCTTCAGGCTCAGGGAAGAAACGCCCAACAGATGAACCTTCCATCACCGCAGCATTATCTTTATAAGCAGATAAAACATGGTCAGGTGTTTTTTCAAAGGTGTTTTTAATCATTTTAAACAGCGACTTAGGCTGTTCTTCACCATCAATAACCCAATCTGCATTAAAGATTTTGTGGCGGCAATGTTCTGAGTTTGCTTGAGCAAACATGTAAAGCTCAACATCCGTTGGGTTACGTTCTAACCCAATAAATGCATCTAGCAAGTAATCAATTTCGTCATCAGCTAACGCTAGACCCATTTCCCTATTTGCTGTTTCCAATGCAAGGCGGCCGCCCGTAATCACATCTATGGATTTCATTGGTGCCGGCTGCTGCTGCACAAATAATGCGCTCGCTTGTTCAAAAGAAGAGAAAATGCTTTCCATCATGCGATCGTGTAAAGCCGCGATCACTTCATGCCACTGTTCTTGGGTCAGTTCATCACCTTGAATATAATAAGCAATCCCACGCTCAATACGCTTTACTTGGCTAAGGCCACAGTTATGGGCAATATCCGTTGCTTTTGAAGACCATGGAGAGATAGTACCCGGACGAGGGGTGACTAAAATAAGCTTACCGAATGGGTCGTGCTCTGCTAGAGAAGGACCATACTTTAACAAACTGCTTAGTTTGCCTTGCTCGCTATCACTCAACGGCGCTGATAATTCAGCAAAGTGCATATATTCAGCATAGATATCCGTGACAGGAAGCTGTTTTTCTGCAAACAGCGCCAAAAGGCGGGTAATACGAAATGCTGATAGAGCAGGTGAACCACGCAAAATTTCCATCGTCTTAATTTCTCTCTTTTAAACGCCAGCCCTGAACATGAAAGCAGGGAAACCGGAACACATTATAGAGCAATGTTCATCAATACGAAACCGTTTGCGTGATTAAAAATAAAGCGATTAGTTAAATATTATTCTGTGCTAAATACGATAATATAGGTTGCACCGTTCCTAAATGTTGAGCAAAATAGCCGACCACTGGAATTATAACCATTACTTAGCCATACTCTTTTATGGACATACAACACCAGTCAATGCACGAGAAACTATTATTTGAATAACTTAAAAGTTAACTATTTAATTGTCGTGGTCATCGCGCTACTGGCTACTATGGTCATCGGTTTTAACGTCCGTTGGCCCAATACGCAAGATTCACAAATTAATAAAATTATTTCTCAAGGTGAATTACGTATTAGTGCCGTTAGCTCACCACTTATCTATATTGATGAGCAAAAACAGCTGCGTGGGTTTGACTACGAGCTGGCTCAAGGCTTTGCCTCATACCTAGGAGTTAAGCTTAAAATAACCATCCGCCCAACATTCGAGCAAATATTCGATGACCTTGAAAATGGTGATGCTGATATCGCAGTCGCGGGTTTGCTGTATAACAAAGATCGTTTAGCCAAAACGAAAACAGGTCCAAGTTATCTTAATGTCACTCAACAGCTTGTCTATCGCAAAGGGACCAATCGACCTAAAAATTTCAATGAAATTAATGGTAAATTGTTAGTTACAGCAGGTACGGCTCATGCAAGTACACTGAAAGAACTGGCCAAAGAATACCCAAACCTAAAATGGGAAGAAACCTCAAAATACAATACCAATCAAATCCTTGAAATGGTTGCCGATGGTGAGGTTGACTACACATTAGAAGACTCTATCGCTGTTGCACTACAGCAACGCATTCACCCTCAAATTGCCGTTGCTTTTGATCTCTTGGATGAACATGCTGTCACTTGGTACATGCGTCGTAGCAAAGAAAACAGTTTAGACGCTGCATTGCTTGATTTCTTCAATCTCAGCCATGAAACCGAATTACTCGCACGTCTTAATGAAAAATATTTTAGCCATGTAGAGTCTTTCGATTATTTCGACACAATGGCATTTATAAAAGCAATTGATAGCAAACTCCCTGAATATCAACCACTTTTTGAAAAATACGCTCAAGTCATTGACTGGAAACTGTTAGCGGCTATCGCATGGCAAGAGTCCCATTGGGATCCTTTAGCAACTTCGCCTACAGGGGTACGCGGTTTGATGATGCTAACCAAGCCAACAGCAACAACAATGGGTATTGTGGACAGGTTAGACCCTGAAGAAAGTATCAAGGGTGGGGCTGCGTATATTGCTTATATTATGGAACGTTTACCTGAAACCATCGAAGAGGATGACCGTATCTGGTTCGCCCTCTCTGCCTATAATATGGGATATGGGCATATGCAGGATGTGCGTAAATTAACTGAAATGTTAGGTGGAGACCCTAACAGGTGGTTAGACGTAAAAGCCCGTTTACCCTTATTAACGCAGAAAAAATATTACTCACAACTCACTTATGGCTATGCTCGTGGCCATGAAGCTTATCGTTACGTTGAAAACATTCGTCGTTATCATCAAAGCCTAGTTGGTTACCTACAAAGCCAAGAAAGAAAGCAACATGCGCTTGATATTGCGCAAAAATCACTTATTTATTTAATTTCTCCAGAAGATCTTACCCCAGCAGGGGCTCAAACGATTCAAAACCAGTCCCCTGTTCCTGAAAAAGTGAGTATTTCGCACTTAGAGAAAATGCGCTCTACGACGCAACCTCCTAAAACTCTTGAAGAAAAAAGACTGCCATTAGGAAAATATTTGCTTTCACTGCACCCATCGCAAAATACCGATGAGGCCGATGGTGATACCGCTGTCTCTCCACCAAAAGCACCTGAAAACCCACTATAAGTTGTGTTGAAATAAAAAATAAAAGCGCTAAATTTTATTGTGTTAGCGCTTTTGTTCTTTTTTTTGGGCTCTACGCAGTTTAAAAAAAGCACTCAGCATTGAAGAACACTCTTTTTCTAGAACACCACCAGTAACATCAACATAATGATTTAGCCCAGCTTGCCCCATGATATTTAGGTAAGAACCACAAGCTCCTGTTTTAAAGTCCTTCGCGCCATAAACTACACGGCTAATGCGGCTGTGGATCATTGCACCTGCACACATAATACAAGGCTCTAACGTGACATATAGCGTGGTATCTAATAGCCGATAATTTGATAGCGCTTGCCCTGCATGTTGCAAAGCTATGATCTCAGCATGTGCTGTCGGATTGTGATCAATAATAGAGCGGTTCCAACCCGAAGCAATTAAGTGGTTATCTTTAACTAAAACCGCACCAACAGGAATTTCTCCGAGATCTTGTGCTTTTAGCGCAAGTTCAATGGCTTGTTGCATCCAATATTCATCAATTTCTATTTGCGTCACTCTTACCTCTGGCCAATGCGTTTACACGTAATTATCCTTAAATGTTAGAGTGACCGCAATTAAAATGCTTTTGCCTCTATAATAACAGCCTAATTTTAATTACTAAAAATCGCTAATTTAGCGGCAAAACCCATAAAGAAAGCACCTACCGTACAATTTCCAAGCTTTGCAAGGAGTTGTTTTTCACGTAAAAAACGCGCTATCAAGTAACCACTAAAGATTAATAAGCTTAAGTACAAAAAACTAACTAATTCTAAGATCGTCGCGAGTACAAGGTAAGGCACCCATGCATGAGAGTAATTAAAATCGACAAATTGAATGAAGAAAGAGATATAAAATAAAATAGCTTTCGGATTTGTTAAGCTAAGTACAAGGGCACGAGTAAAATGTTTTTCTGTTTTAATTGAGATAACGTCAATGCCGTCTTGACTCGATTTTTTACGCATAAAGGTGCTATATAAAATCTTACCGCCTAAATATAGCAGATAAGCCGCACCTAAATAGCGCACTATCATAAATAGCGTTGGAGATGCTTTTATCACTGACGCGACACCGATAAATGATAGGAAAATTAATATCGCATCTCCAGTAAATACCCCTAGCGCAGCCCGATAACCAAACCGTGTGCCGCTCGATGTACTTGTTTTTAATACATATAATGAATTAGGCCCTGGTACGATAATGATTAGTACAAGCCCTGCCAAATAAGTCCAGAAGTTAAGAACGCCAAGATTTTCGAACATATTTTTAACCCTTTATCTTTTTTATTATTTCTATCATAACTTTCAATCTTTGTGAATGTTTATTCTATTAATTAGATATATGAAATGAACTAATAATAAAGATTATTTTAAATATAACTTATTTATTTATGATAACTAGGCAATCACATTATTATTCATTATTAACATTAGAAGGAATAAATATATGGCTATCATTAGACGATTAGTACAAGATGGTTCATTTGAAGAATTTTACCCAACAACAATGACGTTCAGTGCTGCAAAGCGTAATTATTTTTTAGGTCACTCAAAAGATAAAACTTACGTTGTATATTCTATGGCTGAAAATGGTAAAATTGACCCAAATGCTCCAGCACAAAAAGGAAAATTAAGATCCTACCTTGGTAACATTCAAGCATTCTATGATACGGTAGAGAATAAACAATATTTATATGGATATAATTTAAGTGAAAAAATTGTCGAGTTATATGAAATCGACGATAAAGCAGGTATAAAACTACTCTATGTTGATGAATTTACTGTTGGAAGTACGATTCAATCAGCAACTCTGTTTATCGCTAATGGGCTTATTCATATATTTAGTCAAGCTGAAAAAGATAAAAGCTGGAGAACTCATAGCTATAGTATCATATAATATCAGCCTTATATTTTATGAAAATTTAAATTAGTTTCCAAGGGGCACTATGCCCCTTATTTAAAATAACTAATTTTAAATTATGTTTTTATAAAAAATAAATAAAAATATTAATCATAACAATATAAATTTATCAGCGTAAAAAACTCTATCATGAGTAATTAATTTAAAATAATAAATTTTATTTCACACATCTAAATTCAATTTTTTAGTACAAGTCTAGTTATATCCTCATCTAAGCTTACATTATTATTATATTCTAATTTACTGATTATTGTAAAATCAGAAGGTAACTATCCAGATATCACTCAAATAACAGAAAAGACTGCCAACATCTTGATGTAACAAAAATTGAACGCAAAAAACATAAATTTATCGTTTAAATGATATAAAGCATCTACATTATGATTTGTTGTTACTTTTTTCGAACTTTAAAGGTAAAATACACGGCATAAAAATATAAAAACCAAACGAAAGTAACGAATAGGTGCAAGGTATAAGTTACTAGTTTTTAACTTAATACAATGTAAATCACTGATATGTCTTTATTAATTACAAAACGCTGTATCAATTGCGATATGTGCGAACCTGAGTGCCCAAATGATGCAATTTTTATGGGCGATGAAATTTATGAAATTGACTCAACTCTATGTACTGAATGTGTAGGCCATTACGACAAACCTACTTGCCAGTCCGTATGCCCAATTACTAATACGATCATCACTGATCCGCAACATATCGAAACTGAAGAACAGCTTTGGGATAAGTTTGTCGCCATTCACCATGCGGATAAAATTTAGGCTTAACTTCACTTTGTTTTCAATTATTCGCCTAGTTGCCCCTAAATGCTGCCAGTAACTCTTACTGGCAGCTCAATATGACATCGGTTTAAGAATTACTTTCTATGATAACTGTCGCAGATGCATAGTGCCGCTCATCGGTAATAGAAACATGGCAATGCGTGACTCTTAACCGATTTGCTAGTGCCAATGCTTCTCCTGTTAGGCTTAGTAATGGTTTCCCCAATTTATCATTGCTGACTTCAAATTGGTTAAATGCTAAGCCATTACGGATCCCAGTGCCTAATGCTTTAGCTGCTGCTTCTTTCACTGCAAACCGTTTGGCTAAAAAGCGAGCTGGCTTTGACTGTTGTTGATATTGAACTAACTCAGTCTCCGTTAAGATCCTTTTTGCTAAGCTATCACCCGTTCGTTCAAGAACAGACTCAATACGTGCAATTTCAACAATATCCGTTCCCAATCCAACAATTGCCATTATTTGCGTGCTTCTAATAAGATTTTTTTCATGTCAGCAACGGCTTGAGCCAACCCACTAAATAAAGCTCGACCAATAATTGCATGGCCAATATTAAGCTCATAAATTTCAGGCAACTGCGCAATGCGTTGAACGTTATGGTATGTTAAGCCGTGACCTGCATTGACTTTAATGCCTTTACTTGCTGCGTACACGACGCCATCACGAATACGACGAAATTCTAACTCTTGCTCTTGTTCTGACTTCGCATCAGCATAAGCTCCAGTGTGAATTTCAATAAATGGTGCGCCACACGCTTGAGCAGCATCAATTTGTTGATGATCCGCATCAATGAATAATGAAACAAGAATACCCGCATCAGTTAGACGTTTTACAGCATCAGCCACTTTTTGCTTTTGGCCCGCAACATCTAAACCACCTTCAGTAGTGACTTCTTCACGCTTTTCTGGCACTAAACAGCAAAAAGTTGGTTTGATACGGCATGCAATTTCAACCATTTCCTCAGTTACTGCCATTTCAAGATTCATACGCGTTTGAATAGTTTCATTCAACAAAGCGATGTCTCTATCTGTAATATGGCGACGGTCCTCGCGTAAGTGCACTGTAATACCGTCAGCTCCGGCTTGCTCCGCAACAAATGCAGCTTGTACAGGGTCTGGATATTGAGTTCCTCTTGCATTTCTAACCGTTGCAATATGGTCGATATTTACGCCTAACAAAAGCTCTGCCATTTTTTATTCCCCATTAATAAACGCTAATAAACTTATCTACCCACTATCCTACTGTAATTTTCTCTGTTGAGGGAATAAATCTCTCACCATTCGAAGCAAATTCCAATCCGCACGCTCTGTTTCAGTATTTGAACTTTATTTTTGCGAAGCGCTTCGTAAGATTTTATATCGGCAAAAAATTTGCGTTGTCTGATTACGCTAATTCAGCTAAAAAGACACATGAGAAAAGGATGTATGGTAGTAATAACGGCGTGACAAATTAGATAAAAATAAAATTAAAAACAGTTTTAACTCTGTTTGTTATGTTCAACGGGTGAATAAGTAAACTGACGAAATAATTCTCGGCTTTTTAATGGCTTACCACCAAGATAGGGTTTTAATGCCAACCGGGTAAAACGTTTTGCTGCTTTAAGCGTATCTGTGTCAGGGAATTCTCGACTCGCCAATGCTTTCAGTTGTTTCCCCGTAAAACTAAGTTGGTCAACAACTAGACTGCCAATAAACCCCTTTTCTTCTCTATACCGGTAAGTCATTGTGTCAGAAACAGGTTCCCCGCTACCAGCACAATGTAAAAAATCAACACCATAACCAAGGTAAGAAAGCAAAGCTAGTTCAAATCGACGCAATGCAAACTCGGGAGTGTGCTCACTTGCAGCCAGAATTTGTAAGCAGGAGAGGTAATCAAAAAATAGTGCGGAATATGGTGTACCAAACTCTAATACACGCGCGGTTAATTCATTAAGGTATAAACCGCTATATAGAACGGTACCTGTTAAAGGGAGGGCTAAAGATACGGGATCAGCATTAATTAAGGTTTTGATTTCACCTTTGCCACCCCAACGGATAAGCAAAGGTGTAAAGGGCTGTAAACAGCCCCTCAATGGTGAGCGATTACGGCGAGCGCCTTTTGCAAGTAAACGTATTTTTCCTTCACCTTCAGTAAAAAAATCGAGCAGTAAACTCGTCTCACTGTAAGGCCTTGAATGGAGTACAAACGCACGCTGCCAACCACTCACTTTGCCACCTACTATTTTAGGTCGTCAACATAACCTAGGCTGCGTAATGCTCTTTCGTCATCAGCCCAACCAGATTTAACCTTAACCCAAAGCTCAAGGTGAACCTTGTTATCAAACATTCTTTCCATATCGATACGCGCTTCGGTACCAATAGTTTTCAGTTTGCTACCTTTGTTACCAATAACCATTTTCTTTTGGCCTTCACGCTCAACAAGAATTAAGCCATTGATATGGTAAATACCGGCATCTGTTACTTTAAATTGTTCAATTTCAACTGTAACTGAGTATGGCAGTTCGTCACCTAAGAAACGCATGAGCTTTTCTCGGATAATTTCTGATGCCATAAAACGCTGCGAACGGTCAGTAATATAGTCTTCTGGAAAATGGTGCACTGCTTCAGGGATATGCTGTTTTACAATCTTAGCAATGGTATCAACACCTACACCTTTTTCTGCACTGATAGGAACAACATCCAAGAAATTCATTTTCTGGCTGATCATACCAATATGAGGAAGTAAAACCGTTTTATCAGTGACGTTGTCAATCTTATTAATCGCTAAGATCACAGGGCAGCGTAAGCTAGATAGCTTGGTCAGTACCATCTCATCATCAGCGGTCCAATTAGTCCCTTCAACAACAAAAATAACTAACTCAACATCGCCGATTGAACTGGATGCAGCGCGGTTCATTAAACGGTTAATTGCACGTTTTTCTTCAATATGAAGTCCTGGGGTATCAACATAAATAATTTGGTAATTATCTTCTGTATGGATCCCCATAATACGATGGCGAGTCGTCTGTGGCTTTCTCGATGTAATCGAAACTTTTTGCCCCAGTAATTGATTCAATAATGTCGATTTACCGACATTTGGCCGTCCAACTATGGCGACGAAACCACAGTGGGATTGTAATTCACTCATTCAAGCTCCAAAATTTTCAATGCTTGTTCTGCTGCTGCTTGCTCCGCTTTACGACGGCTTGAGCCAACGCCATTAATCGGTTGGTCAATACCACTGACTTGACAGTGGATCGTAAATTCTTGATCGTGAGCTTCACCCTTAACCTGAACAACCAAATAATTAGGTAGTGGTAAATGGCGCCCTTGCAGATATTCTTGTAACCTTGTTTTCGGGTCTTTTTGTTTATCACCCGGACTGATCTCAACCAGTCTACTTTGATACCAATCTAAAATAATTCTTTCGATCGTTTGGATATCACTATCTAAAAAAATACCACCGATCAGTGCTTCAACAGTATCAGCAAGGATAGATTCGCGACGAAAACCACCGCTTTTTAATTCCCCCGGCCCTAAACGTAAACATTCACCGAGTTCAAATTCACGTGCGATTTCTGCTAATGTATTTCCGCGTACAAGCGTTGCTCGCATACGACTCATATCCCCCTCGTCTACCTTTGGAAAACGATGGTATAAGTCATTTGCAATCACAAAACTTAAAATCGAGTCACCTAAAAATTCTAGACGCTCATTATGTTTGCTGCTTGCACTTCTATGTGTCAATGCTTGGATTAATAATTCGTTCTGTTTGAATTGATAACCAAGCTTACGCTGTAATCTTTCTAATAAAGAGGGGTTCATGTGCGCCCAACCATTTTTATTTGATAAAAAAGCACACGCAACAGACCTGTAAAATGTCCCATTTTACAAAACTGTTGCGTTTGCACTGACACCTTATTTTCCCACATTTTTTGCAGCTCAGTGGAACTAATTATAAAAAACCATTAGTTACAATAAATTAAAATAGGTGAGTTAATAATTGAGGAGCCAATAATATTAATTAATTTATATTGTACACTGGGTAAAACAATAATGCTTCGGATAATGCGGATTTTCAAACGAAAACCCGCATTTTCAATATTTAGCTAACCGACTAATCAAATTATAGTGGACCAATTCGACTAAAGCGTACACCCGTCGGCCATTCGTTTTCTTGCTTATCTAAACTTAACCAAATAAATACCGCACGACCAACTAAATTTTCTTCCGGTACAAAGCCCCACATGCGGCTGTCAGAGCTATTATCTCTGTTATCACCCATCATAAAGTAGTGCTTTTCAGGAACAATCCATTCATTCTTCGGCATGCCTGGTTGCAAATATTTTGCTTCAGTAATCGCTTGGCGAATAATAAGAATTTGATGCTCTACGGTATCTAATTTTTCGCTGCGCTCATACTGACGTAGTGCATTTCTTGGCAATGCTTGATCTAACGGAACTTCATAATTCCCTTTTTGGTTATCAACAACAGAACCGATATCAAGGAACATTGTCCACTCACTCGGGGCTAGAGGGCCATAAACAATTGGCAGTTTCTCTGTGCACTTGTTGTCAGCACAATTAGGGTAAATTGTTAGCTCTTTAGCATCCGGGTTATAAACAATTTTATCTCCCGGTAGACCAATAACACGCTTCACGAAATCCACGTTAGTATCTTTCGGATATTTAAATACCGCGATATCACCACGCTTTGGCTTACCCGTTTCGACTAGTGTCGTTTGGGTAATTGGATCTTTTAGCCCATAAGCAAATTTCTCAACCAACATAAAGTCACCAACTAGCAATGTTGGCATCATTGACCCTGAAGGTATTTGAAATGGCTCATAAATAAATGAGCGCACAATCAATACAATCGCTAACACAGGGAAAATAGACGACCCTGTTTCAAGCCAAGATGGACGGCGGACAGCATTTGCCACATCCGCTTCACTCACTGCGCCATTCGCTGCATCCTGTAACTGCTTGAGTTTTGCTTTACGCGCAGGTGCAAATTTAAACTTGTCTAAACACCATATAATCCCTGTGATTAATGTTGCCAGTGTTAGGATCAAGGCAAAGGTGTTCGCCATTGAGGCTCCTTGTAAACTTAGTCTTTACCAACGTGCAATATAGCAAGGAACGCTTCTTGTGGTAGCTCAACGTTACCAACTTGCTTCATACGTTTCTTACCATCCTTTTGCTTCTGCAACAGTTTTTTCTTACGGCTAACGTCACCACCATAACACTTGGCGAGTACGTTTTTACGCAATTGTTTAACTGTAGAACGAGCAATAATGTGGTTACCAATCGCTGCTTGGATCGCAATATCGAACTGCTGACGCGGGATCAACTCTTTCATTTTTTCAACCAGTTCACGGCCGCGATATTGAGAATTCGCACGGTGAGTGATCAAGGCCAAAGCATCTACACGCTCATTGTTAATAAGAACATCAACACGCACCATGTCTGATGTCTGGAAGCGTTTAAATGCATAATCTAAAGATGCATACCCACGAGATGTTGATTTTAAGCGATCAAAGAAATCCAATACCACTTCTGCCATTGGGATTTCGTAAGTCAGCGATACTTGATTACCATGATAGACCATATTGGTCTGAACGCCACGTTTCTCAATACAAAGTGTAATAACGTTACCTAAATATTCTTTAGGCATCAGCATGTGGCACTCTGCGATTGGTTCGCGTAATTCTTCAATATTGTTCAATGCTGGTAGCTTAGATGGGCTATCAACATACACAATATCACCGTTGGTCTGCTGCACTTCATATACTACAGTCGGTGCAGTGGTAATCAAATCAAGGTCATATTCACGTTCTAAACGCTCTTGAATGATTTCCATGTGCAGTAAGCCAAGGAAACCACAACGGAAACCGAAGCCTAGCGCTGTCGAGGTTTCCGGTTCATAGAATAAAGAGGCGTCATTTAGACTTAACTTACCTAATGCATCACGAAATGATTCATAATCATCAGAACTTACGGGGAATAAACCCGCATAAACCTGTGGTTTAACCTTTTTAAAACCAGGTAATGCTTTATCTGCTGGATTACGAGCGCCAGTTAACGTATCCCCAACTGGGGCGCCGGTGATATCTTTAATCGCACAAACTAACCAGCCCACCTCACCGCAACTCAAAGCATCACGGTCAATTTGCTTCGGTGTGAAAATACCAAGACGGTCTGCGTTATACACTTGCCCTGTGCTCATGACTTTAATTTTGTCGCCTTTTTTCAATGTTCCGTTCTTAATACGGATCAATGAAACAACGCCTAAATAGTTATCAAACCATGAGTCAATAATCAGTGCTTGTAAAGGTGCATCCACATCCCCAATAGGCGGTGGGATCTCTTTAACGAGGCGCTCAATCACATCTTGAACACCAATACCTGTTTTTGCAGAGCAGCGAACTGCATCATGTGCGTCAAGACCAACAATATCTTCTATCTCATCGGCAACACGCTCAGGATCGGCAGCGGGTAAATCAATTTTATTTAAAACCGGAACAACTTCTAAGTCCATTTCGATAGCGGTATAGCAGTTTGCCAAGGTTTGAGCTTCAACACCTTGCCCTGCATCAACCACCAGCAAAGCACCTTCACAGGCTGCTAATGAACGAGATACTTCATAAGAGAAGTCAACGTGACCCGGTGTATCAATGAAGTTTAATTGGTAAGTTTCACCATCTGAAGCTTTATAATCAAGCGTCACGCTCTGTGCTTTAATGGTGATCCCACGCTCACGCTCTAAGTCCATCGAGTCTAAAACTTGTGCCGCCATTTCGCGGTCGGTTAAACCACCACAAATTTGAATAATGCGGTCTGACAAGGTCGACTTACCGTGGTCGATATGAGCAATGATGGAAAAGTTTCTTATATTATTGATTTTCAAGGTAATATCTTCTTTTAAATTGCCTTACAAAATCAGTTTTGTGCAAATATCGCAACAAAACTAAAATGCTATGATTATCACAAGATTGTTAATTAGCTGCATTTTACATATAAGAACCCGCTAACACAAAGATTCAATGTAAAACAACTGTAAACCTGCATCAGGTTAATAGGTTAGTTGCCGTAATTCATCATTGATACGACCCACATCAACCACTTTTATAGCCATAATCAATCTATTGTAATTTCTAACTCAAAACTGACAAAATATGTTAATGACTTGATTTGTCATAATACTATATCTGTCATAATACTATTTGCCTGCTAACTAACTCTCATCCACAAAAAAGGGAAACATATGTTCCCCTTCTATTGATAATATCAAATTAACCTTCTAACTCAACATATTGAAATTTAGCAATTAATTTGCACTGAAAGCTCGTTTGGAGGTAACCCAATCTGTAAAACGACGGGTTGAAAAGCTTCATCATCACGCCAATTTGATGCAAGCCTACGCGCGACATAAAAACCAATAATACCACCAATTACACCTGAAATCGCTATCCAGAACTGTTCAAAATCAAACGCCTGCGCTAAGCCAGCAAAAATAAATAACCCCAAAATAGGCGTTAGATAAACTAATAGCGCTGAACGAATCAAACTTCCTTCAGGAATACCGACTTCAATTTTTTGTCCTTCAACTAACGGTTGTTCAATCGCAATTTCTAATTCATGTTCCGTATTTGGCCCTATTTTGCTTAAAGCATAAGAACCACAGGTTTTACGAGCACCACAACTGCCACACCCGGACGAAGAACCATAGCGCAATAAAGCCCTACCGTTTTGCCAACGGACTACTGTTGCCCACTCTTTTACCATAATTTACTCCCGAAACTGAATACTACCTGCGACCACTTGTGCTGTTGCTAACGGTAATTCACCGATGATAGTGATGACATTTTGCTTTTGCGTCATGGTGTAAATAGTCCGACGCCCATTTTGAAGCGGTTGGTCAAGTAACGGGCCTTTAGTCGATTTTGTCACATTTACAGAAAAGGTAAATAAACCATCACTAAACATTGCGGTTTCTACCACGTCATCTTCAGCTAATTTTCGCGAAGAGCGGGATATTTCTTCAAAACCAGGTGGTAACATGCCAACTTGCCACTTAAAGGAAGGATTTCCATTTTTAGGGGAAATCAATAATGGCGGCATATTTACCTTACTTAACGCAAGTAATGAATCCTTAACTGTTTGGCTATCTAGCACCGTCGAGATCACACGAAATTGTTCTAATGTTTGGCTATTATTATCGAGAAGGTCGATACGTAATGGCAATTTCGTTTCTTCGTCGATCAATACTACATAGTTAAACCGAGAATTGTCTTTCGATATTATGCGAATTACTAATGCTGGCCTATCGCCAATGTGGGTACGCCCAGCATCAATAAAATTATAATAAGGTTTAATCTGTTGATAATTGGCAAAAACTACTGATGGTAAATTATCAACTATATATTTACCACTTAAGCTAAATGCATCAAAACCAGGTTCAAAGTAACTGATACTATTGCCTTTTTGAACAATTTCACGACGCGATGAGTCCATTTGGATCATTTGTGAAACAGGCTCACCATTAATGATTGCGTGGCGGTAACGTACTGGTGTTATTGATTGCGGACTGAATGTCATATAAGACATTTCGTAAGAAAGGTTCTGGGCAGCATTTCCCATTTCTTTAAAAAGAACATCGGCATCTAGTTCAGATGCCGAAGCTTGATTAGAAATAATCAGGCTGCCCGTCAGGCAGATGACGGATAACCATTTGTTCATTATTGCAATTTAACTCCTGCTGAAGACGCAGGTTGTGCAGACTCTTGATATTGCTGGTTAAGCATCGAGCGTCTTTCAATTTCATATTGTTGAAGCATCGCATTAATACGTTGATTTTGTTGTTCAACTTGTTGAATTTGCTGCTCATTACCAAATAATTGGTTATCTGAGATATTCAAGCTAACTGGCGCCCCACTACCAACAGGGATCGTGTTGAACATTGGCTCGTCAACAGGAGAGTCAACAGCACTACTTTGGTTATATTGTTGAACACCAACAATCACGGCCAAAGATACACAAGCTGCAACACCAATTTGAGTTAACTGGCTCGCCCAAGGACGAATTTTGCCCCAGAATGGGAAAGCCCCCCAAGTCGCAGGTTCTGGCTGCGATTCGACAACTACCTGAGGATTAATACGCACAGCTTCATTCTCTAATGCTGCCGCAACTTTACTTGCAATATCAAAGTGCATGACTTCACTAGTATCGTTACGCAGAGTATCACGAATAAGATGATAGCTCTCCCAACGTTGTTTTAACGTTGAATCACGTGAAATAGCGTTGACCAGTTCTAAGTCTAGTACTTCGCCATCCATCATTGCGGAAAGTTTCTCTCTTTGCATGCCCAATTACCTTCAGTTAATTGCATCACAATTATATTTAATTGACTGATTTAACATATCAATATTGTTGAATCAGTGGCTGAACTTTATTGTCAATTGCTTCCCTTGCCCTAAAAATTCGAGAACGTACGGTGCCAACTGGGCAATCCATTATTTCTGCGATTTCTTCGTAGCTCAATCCATCTAACTCGCGAAGCGTAATTGCCATTCTAAGATCTTCAGGCAGCGATTCGATGGTTCGGAAAACAACTTTCTTTAATTCATCAGACAACATTAAGTTCTCTGGGTTCGAAATTTCTTTTAAGGCACCTGCGGTTTCAAAGTTTTCTGCATCACTCGCTTCCAAGTCCGACGCAGGTGGGCGTCTATCTTGGGCAACTAAATAATTTTTAGCTGTATTTACCGCAATCCGATAAAGCCAAGTATAAAACGCGCTGTCACCACGAAACGAACCAATGGCACGATAGGCTTTTATAAATGACTCCTGCGCAACGTCAGGCACATCTGCTTGCGGTACATAGCGGGATACTAGGCTCGCGACTTTATGCTGATATTTTATCACCAATAAGTTGAAAGCTTGTTGATCGCCTTTCTGTACCTTTTCAACCAAAATCTGGTCGGTCAGTTGCTCGCTCATTCCAGGAAATATCTCCCGAATTCAGGCCGATAATATGTTAACTTGATCATGTTCTCCCTTCCTAAAGCAAGCACTACTTTGAGTAGTAGAATTCGTTGAAGTTCAATTTAATCTAAAAAAATAGTCAAAAATTTACAAAACTGATAAAAAAATTACTTAGATGATCTTAAAGATCCTTATTAAAACAACTGCCTATAATAATCTTGCAGACTCATATGACAGCATACAGATTTTAAATACGAATGCGATAGCTATCACAGTAAAACCATTTGAATACGTAAATAGCGCTAGGTCAATATACTGTGTCTTAACAGCCATCCACTAATAGCAATAGGGCACTCGATAGGCTAACATAAAAAACTCAATACATACTATTATATACATGCAAACACTTATGAACGGATCCACACAGCATTACACTGATATTTTAATCATTGGGAGTGGTGTCGCAGGACTTTCAGCTGCCTTACGGCTCGCCCCTTTTCATCAAGTGACCATTCTCAGTAAAAGTAGCCTCAGTGAAGGGGCATCTTATTACGCACAAGGCGGTATTGCCGCTGTTTTTGATGACACTGACAGCATCGAATCTCATGTAGAAGACACGCTAATTGCGGGTGCTGGTATCTGCCAGAAAGAAGCGGTTGAGTTTATTGCCTCCAATGCGAAACATTGTGTTCAATGGCTTATAGACCAAGGTGTTTTATTCGATACTGAAATTACCGAGAACGGTGAAACACAGTATCATTTAACACGTGAAGGTGGTCACAGCCATCGTCGGATCCTACATCATGCAGATGCGACAGGAAAAGAAGTTGAAACCACCTTAGTCGACCTCGCTTTTGCCCATCCAAATATTCATATTAAAGAACGTTATAATGCCGTCGACCTTATCCTTTCTAATGAGGTTGAATCACCACGAATTCTAGGCGCTTACGTATGGAACCGCCAAAAAGAACAAGTTGAAACCATTCGAGCGAAAACGATTGTTCTCGCCACAGGTGGAGCGGCTAAAGTTTATCAATATACCACAAACCCAGATATTTCTTCTGGTGATGGCATCGCAATGGCATGGCGAGCTGGCTGCCGTGTTGCTAACCTTGAATTTAATCAATTCCATCCGACTTGTTTGTTTCACCCACAAGCACGTAATTTTTTATTAACTGAAGCATTACGTGGTGAAGGGGCTTACCTCAAGCGCCCTGATGGAAGCCGGTTTATGCCTGATCACGACGATCGTGGTGAACTTGCCCCTCGTGATGTTGTTGCGCGTGCTATTGACCATGAAATGAAGCGTCTTGGGGCTGATTGCATGTATTTAGACATCAGCCATAAGCCTAACGATTTTGTTAAAAATCATTTTCCAACTATTTATGCGAAATTGATGACTTTAGGGCTAGACCTGACCAAAGAGCCTATCCCTATCGTTCCTGCAGCCCATTATACCTGCGGTGGTGTTATTGTAGATGAAGCCGGTATGACTGATATCTCGAATCTCTATGCTATTGGCGAAGTTAGCTACACAGGCTTGCACGGTGCAAACCGTATGGCTTCCAATTCGCTATTAGAATGCTTGGTATACGGCTGGGCTGCGGCAGAAAACATTAATAAAACGATCAAACAGATCGATGAAATCCCCTATTTATCTGAATGGGATGAAAGCAGAGTACATAATTCAGATGAACAGGTTGTTATTCAACATAACTGGCATGAATTACGTCTATTCATGTGGGATTATATGGGGATTGTAAGAACCACAAAGCGCCTTGAACGCGCACTGCGTCGCATCCATCTATTGCAGCAAGAAATTCATGACTACTATGCAAATTTCCGTATTTCAAATAACTTACTTGAATTACGTAACTTAGTTCAAGTCGCTGAATTAATGGTTCGTTGTGCATTAGAACGCAAAGAGAGCCGTGGGTTACATTACACCTTAGATTACCCAGAGCCACGTCCTAATTCAGGCCCCACTATTTTACAGCCTGAATAACCAAAACTTTAGCCGGCCCTTAGTGCCGGCTTTAGTATTTACCTAATTTAGTATTTCACATAAAATGGTTGGATTAGTTTACGAAATTCATCGGTATATTCCCCATTTTCTTCCTTGAGCGCTAATGATGTCACCTTAGTTTCAATATTCTGTAATCGTAAACCTAACAACATCCGATGATAAGGTGTTACCCTTTTATCACTCACATTGATGCGAAAAGCAGTAAACCAGCCAGAATCTTCGGCCATCTTCTGTAATTTTTCCCCTGCGTCATGTGGTAGCACTAAGCAAAATAGTCCATGAGCAGCAAGGCAAGCTTTCGCACTTTCAAGTAAAACATCATGTGTTAACGTTGATGTATATCTTGCTTGGTCTCGTTTTTCATCTCGACATGCAACCGCAGGCTCGAAGTAAGGTGGGTTACTGACAATTAAATCATATTGCGCGGGAGACGACTGGCTGTAACTTACAATGTCCTGGTTGATAACCTGTAAACGCTCAGCCCATGGTGACCCAATAAAGTTTTCTTGCGCTTGCGCTGCTGCATCACTATCTAACTCAACGGCATCAACACGTAATATTGTATTTCTCTGTGCTAGCATCAACGCGATTAACCCACTACCACTCCCAATATCTAAAGCAGACAGGATACCCTCTACAGGGGCCCAAGCACCCAATAGCACACCATCCGTTCCCACTTTCATCGCACATCGGTCATGAGCCACAAAAAACTGTTTAAACGTAAAACCGCCTTTGCGGTAATTCTTTTGTTGCTTACACATTCAGGCACTCTAATTGGTTAATACTTATTCGATCATTCTCATTTTAAGCAAATAAAAGTGATAATTTAACCTATTTGCTACAATATAATTCTCATATTACGGGAATTATATTTGAGACGGAAAAAATTTACTGATAAGTTCGAAAAAAAGGAGATGCCATGAACAGTATAAATAGAACCTTAGACATCTTGTCTTACATTACAACTTGCGCCTCTCCGGTGACACCACAGTCTATTTCGTCAGCGCTAGATATCCCATTATCAACCGTTTATCGGTTACTGACAATTCTCATAGATTGGGAATTTGTATCTCACGCAAAACAATACGGTACATATTGCGTCGGTTCGCAGAGTATCAAAAATCAAGAAAAATACTATCACCACAGTTTATTGATGAGCGCCTCTAAACAAGAGCTACAAACTTTAGCGAAAAAAACCCAAGAAACCGTGGCGATTATCACCTCAAATCTACGAGAAACCATTTGTGTCGACATGATTGAGAGTGAACAAGCACTGCGCTGTTCCTTTATTATTGGTCGTGGTAATACCTTAATTAAAGGCGCCAGTGCGAAAACATTGTTAGCTTTTCGCCATGAACTCTATCAAAAACAAGTGGTTGAAGCTCATACAAAGCAATTAACCACTGAACAACAAAAAATAAAGCTACAACAAGATTTACAACAAATACGCCAACAAGGTTACGGCATGTCTGTAAGTGAAATCGATGAAGGCGTACTGGGTGTCTCTGCCCCCATTTTCAAAGGGAATGATGTATTAGCGGTCGTTTCAGTTATGGCACCTGAATTTCGTTCTACACATCGTGTGGATGAATTTATCACGCACACCTGCCAAGCCGCGCATAACATCACTAAACTAATTAACTTGGAGTAACTATGACACAACCTTTCCAATGGCAAGGGCGCACAGATGGTGAAACACAAGAACACTTGCGCATCCACCAAGTCATGAACAAACACACACCCGCCAAATTTGCATTAATTGGTTTTGCCTCTGATGAAGGCGTCCGACGTAATAAAGGCCGCCAAGGCGCTAAAGCAGGCCCTGATGCAATTCGTCACCAGCTGGCAGGGTTGCCTATTCATCAACCACTTGCGATCAAAGACGTTGGTACAATTCGCTGTGATGATGGCAATTTAGAAGCAGCACAGCGCTGCTTATCCGACCAACTTATTGCTCTCCTCGCTGATAACCAAAAGCCGATTGTCCTTGGCGGTGGTCATGAAGTTGCATTTGCAAGCTTCCAAGGTTTGTTTGACTATGTTGAACAGTATCAAACAGGTAAAACGATTGGCATTATCAACTTTGATGCACATTTTGATTTACGCGAAGCCCCTGTCGCCACATCTGGCACCCCATTTTTACAGTCCGCCATGCTGTGTCAGCAACACCAACGTCCTTTCCAGTATTTATGTTTAGGCATCGCTGATCATGGCAATACAAAAGTTCTATTCGATACCGCAGATAAATTGGGTTGCCAATATATCCGCGATAAAGAGTTAGCTTATTCCAAGCTACCTCAAGCTATTGAAAAAATTAAAAACTTCATTGACGCTGTAGACTATTTATATGTCACCGTTGATTTAGATGTATTTTCTGCAGCTATCGCACCGGGTGTGAGTGCGCCTGCACCGAAAGGCATTTCCACTGAAATTTTTGATGAACTATTTGCCATTATCAAGCACAGCCAAAAAATTGCTGTTTTTGATATCGCAGAATGCAACCCTGAATTTGATATTGACAACCATACTGCCAAACTCGCGGCTTATTTGATTTACCAATACTTATTCTAATAAAACAACACAACAACTCGACTGATAAATACACTGTTTCTCACGCTGTTAAGATAATTAATTTTCAAACACCACAATAAAAATAGCTTTGAAGTTGATTATCAAACTAGCCGTAGCGCAATAACTTAATGGTTTTTAACTATTGAATTTCGCGTTACAGCTAGGCGGCAAGTGACGTTATCCCTAGGAGCATACAAAAGTATGTGACTAGGGTAACGGAGCGCGGCCAACAACGCTGTAGCGTGAAAGACAACAGTTAAAAAGGGAAAAATATGATTCTACACCTCGACACACTCTCCACCCTCTTCCTAACGGTGATCTGCCTACTCATGGGGATCCACTTAAAAAAACGCATCGAATGGCTACAACGCTTCTGTATCCCTTCTCCCGTCATTGGTGGTTTTCTCGTTAGTTTGATCATTTGGGGGCTTAAATCATTTAACCTAGCCGAAATCAACTTTGATACCAGTTTACAAACCTTCTTAATGGTCGCCTTCTTTACAACTATTGGTATTGATGGCAGCTTCCGCATCTTAAAAAGTGGCGGCCGGTTACTCTTTATCTACCTGTTTATCTGCTGGTTTGTGGTTATCTTCCAAGACACCTTTGGTGCAGGCCTTGCGCATTTACTCGGTGTTGACCCTGTTATTGGTATCATGGCTGGTGGTGTTTCACTTACTGGGGGCCATGGCGGTGCGGCTGCCTTTGGTGGAATGGCTGAAGGCCTTGGTGTGCAATCTGCAACAGTTGCAGCAATTGCCGCGGCAACTTTTGGCCTAATTACAGGAAGTTTACTCGGTGGCCCTATTGCAACATTCTTAATTAAGAAATTTAATGTGCAGATTAAAGCAGATGAAAACGTTGAGCGAGTTCAAGTTCCTGAAACTATCGCAGGGAAAATTGAATCTATCGATGCTCATGCTTTTCTAAAAATGCTGGCGCTCGTCCTAGGGATTATGGTCATCGGCCAATTCGCTTCAGCGCAATTTACTAAAGCAACCGGGTTTTCATTACCCAGCTATGTTGGGGCGATGATCATTGCAATCGTAATTCGCAATGTTAATGACCAAGTAGAATTATTCCGTATTAACCAAAAATCGGTTGACCTTATCTCTGAAGTTTCACTTGGCCTATTTTTAACTATGGCTATGATGTCACTGAAAATATGGGAACTAAAAGCTGTTGCTTTGCCACTATTCACCATATTATTGGCACAAGTCATTATTTTAATTCTATTAGTTGTCTTTGTCATTTTCCGCTTATTAGGCAAAAACTACGATGCCGCGGTAATGTGTGCTGGCTTAATGGGGCATGGTTTAGGCGCAACGCCAAATGCAATGGCAAATATGTCCTCTGTATGTGAACGTTACAAACAAGTATCAATGAAAGCTTTCATGATTGTGCCACTCAGTGGTGCGGTGCTCATTGACTTAGTTGGTATTCCTTATCATACATGGTTAATTAATATACTTAGCTAAGCATGATGAAGGAGGAGCTTTCTCCTCCTTCAATTATTTATCTTCCCTGTATTTCATTCATATGTATCGATATATCGCTCCCTGTCCGTAATGAAAACAGTTACACTTGAGCAAAGCTGATTTTTTCAGGTGAACAATTTTGCTAACCTGTTTATAATCAGCGCCCCAAATAGAGGTATATCATGACTGCATCCACTTTTACTGAACTTGAACTTGATGAAAGCCTAATAGATGCGCTTTCAGACAAAGGCTATCAACGTCCGACCGCTATTCAAGCGGCAGCCATTCCTGCTGCAATGGATGGCCGCGATGTATTAGGTTCAGCCCCTACAGGAACAGGTAAAACCGCCGCGTTTTTACTGCCTGCGATCCAACATTTACTTGATTTCCCTAGAAAGAAATCAGGTCCGCCTCGCGTTCTAGTTGTCACGCCAACGCGTGAATTAGCCATGCAGGTTGCTGACCAAGCAAAAGAATTATGCGCCCATAATCACTTAGATATCGCTACAATCACGGGTGGTGTTGCTTATATGAATCACGCTGAAGTTTTCAGCGAAAATCAAGACATTGTCGTCGCAACAACAGGCCGTCTACTCCAATATATTAAGGAAGAAAACTTTGACTGCCGTGCCGTTGAAATTTTGATCCTTGATGAAGCTGACCGCATGCTCGACATGGGGTTTGCAAATGACATAGAAACAATCGCAGGTGAAACACGCTGGCGTAAGCAAACCATGCTGTTTTCTGCCACTCTTGAAGGCGAAGCGATTCGTGATTTTGCTGAGCGCTTATTAGAAGACCCAATTGAAATTGATGCAGACCCTTCTCGTCGTGAACGTAAAAAAATTCAGCAATTTCATTACCGAGCTGACACGCTAGAGCATAAAACAGCCTTACTGTGCCATTTATTAAAACAAGACGAAGTCACCAAAGCCATCGTTTTCGTGCGTAAGCGTGAGCGTTTACGCGAATTAGTTCAATGGTTACGTGAGGCCGGTATCGAGCCTTGCTATCTCGAAGGTGAAATGCCACAAGCTAAACGCAATGAAGCTGTACGCCGCCTAGTTGATGGCCAAGTTAAGGTACTCGTTGCAACAGATGTGGCTTCTCGTGGTTTAGATATCGAAAACGTTAGCCATGTATTTAACTTTGACTTACCGAGAACTGCTGATGTGTACTTGCACCGTATTGGTCGTACTGGTCGAGCGGGCCGTAAAGGAACGGCAATTTCCTTAGTCGAAGCGCATGATTTCCCTTTATTTGGTAAAATTACTCGTTATATTGAAGAGCCTATCAAGATCCGTGTTGTGGATTCTTTACGTCCAACAACTAAAGCCCCTTCAGAAGCGATGTTAAATAAACCAAAACCATCGAAGAAAGTACTTGCTAAGCGTAAAGAAAAGAAAAAAGAAGAACAAGCCAAGAAAAAAGAAAAAGTACGCCATCGCGACAAGAAAAATATTGGGAAACGTCGTACTCCTGCTAGCCCTTCCGTATCAACAGATAACGACAAAAGCTAGTCACTAAAAACGGGTTTAGGCCCGTTTTTTATTTAGCTCATCATTTGAAAAGCTTTATCTCGCATTTGTTTACCTTCAGGCGTTAATAAATCATATTTAATAATGTGGTTACCAAGTATATCCTTACAGTCTAACCCTTTATTATTTTTGATTCGCCAATCAGCCCCATTCTCTAATAATAATGCAGCAACATCGAGAGCATGGCTATTTAAGGCATCATGTAAAGGAGTATTCCCAAAATTATCTCTAATATTAACTGCTAACCCATTTTTTAATAAAAGTTGTGATTGTACAAAACAGCCATTTTGCGCCGCTAAATGTAGAATACTTTTTTGTTCTCTTGATTGAAACATTTTAATTGTTTGACCATATCGGGATTCAATTAAAATTTTCATAAATTGCCCATTAGCCGTTCTAACTGAGTGTTGAGCCAGAAAATTAATGTCACAAGGTTTATGGCCTAATGATAAAAGTGCTGAAAACTCAGTTATATTCCCTTTTCTTATTGCACTTTCACAACACTCTTGCCAACTCATTTCCTGTTTTTCTTCTTTAATTGGAAACGTTTCTAATGGTATTTCTTTTACCTTATTATATTCACCTGTAATTGCATTCCAATTATTCCATGGTTTATACTTGCACATAACCCTAATAATTTTAAGCATTGAATGAGCAATAAAACTTCTTGTCAATAAACGGGTCGGTAACCAATCTTTCCAAGAACTATGTTCGCTATAAGCCATTTTAATACAATTTCCCAACGCAGAAGGGATCGGTAAAGAGTTTTGTAATCTATCGAGCCAGTCATATTGCACCGTGTAATAGCGTATCAACCCTTCTTGTGCCATTTTTTCAGCAATGTGATAATCAATCCCAATATTATTAATAGTGTTTTTTGCCAACCCTGCAGGACTGAATGCAATACAGGGGGATTGACTCGCTAACGCCGCAATTGAAGCTAGTCCTCCTCCTAATGAATGTCCCGTGCAAATCGTATTTCCATTTACTGCATTGAATAAAATATTCATCAAGTTAACAGCTTGATAATATTGAAACTCATAAAAACCAAGGCCTTGACGAATATTACTGTAAAAATCGATAATATCATTAGTACCAGCAAAACAAAGAATATATAAATCATTAAATCGACAGATATTAGCTTGAAATCCTGTTTGATCGTCATTTAATAATTCAGCGTTAATTCCAAGATCATAAATCTCTTTATTATTTAATCTTTCAACTCCTTGTATATTCCGCCAATCTTTATGATAGGCCCCCTGCGATAGTAAAGCTAAAATATAATCGTTTTGTTGAGCATGCCCTCCTAAAAAATCCTCTCTTAATATATTTTTAGGCCATTGTTCTGTTATGCAAGGTTTAATCTCTTGGTGTTCTTGCCGTAAATAAATATTTAAATTTTCTCTAACAAAAACATATTCATCTTTTTTTGATAGTGTTTGTTGTGTAGATAATAACATGAATTCTCCCTAACAAGTGTATTTGTTGGAAGAATATTGAAATACAAATAACCAAGGAGGGAAATAATCAACTTTATTAGTAACAAATAAAAAGCCATTGATAACAATGGCTTTAGAATTTAATATACATTACTAGATGTAATTATATTTAATATTTATTACAAGCTTTCAGTGAAAGTACGAGTAATAACATCACGCTGTTGTTCTGGTGTTAATGAATTAAAACGCACAGCATAACCAGAAACACGAATTGTTAATTGTGGATATTTTTCTGGATTTTTGACTGCATCTTCTAATGTTTCACGGCTCAATACGTTAACATTTAAGTGCTGACCACCTTCAACGCGTACAGTTGGTTTCATTTCTAAAGGAACTTCACGATACTCAAAAGCACCTAATTCGTCTTTAGCAACGATTTGCCCTTCGTTATAATCGGCTTTCGCACAAACACAACGAGCTTCATTTTTTTCGTCATCGAGTAACCAGAACGAATTCAACAATGCTGCATTATCAGTTTTTGTAATTTGAATACCTGTAATCATGTCGACCTCCACGTTCGAGCTAGATTGCATTCGATTTGCTTAATAAATCGAAGCTACATTAACCATTAATCTTATGAAAACTTGCAATTGGATATTTGGTCTAACCAATGTATATAGGTATTTTATACCAGCTAGAACCCCTTTTTTCTTTGATATTTATCAATTATTCCACTTAGCAACTAATTTACTCAGCTCAACTTTATGATTTAAATCAAAATTCATAATTTGTTTTTTTAACTATTTTTATAAAATTTCAATTTTTTTTAAATTAATCGTCAATATCAGGGCTTTATCTCTCCCTCATGAACCAGTAAGCTTATAGCTATCAACTGGTTCATATAATTGTTCCTTCATAAATTCATTGTTATGGAATATTTCATGTCAAACTCCATTACGTGGCACGATGTTATTGGCCCTGAAAAATCAAAATCTTATTTCAAAGAAACATTGGCGTATGTCGCAGAGCAACGTAAAAATGGTAAGGTTATCTACCCTGCTCAAGACGACGTTTTTAATGCATTTAAGTATACCGAGCTTTCCGATATTAAAGTGGTTATCCTAGGACAAGACCCTTATCATGGACCAGGGCAAGCCCATGGTCTCTCTTTTTCCGTACTTCCTGGAATTAAGCCACCCCCATCATTAGTGAATATGTATAAAGAGCTCGAAAAGGATATTGATGGATTTCAAAGGCCGGCTCATGGTTACTTGCTCAGTTGGGCTCAACAAGGCGTTTTACTCCTTAATACTGTCCTCACCGTAGAACAAGGCAATGCCCATTCCCATGCGCATTTAGGTTGGGAAACATTTACAGATAAAGTCATTGAAGCAATTAATGAAAATACTGAGGGTGTGATTTTTTTACTCTGGGGCTCGCATGCCCAGAAAAAAGGTAAAATTATTGATACCAAACGCCATCATGTTCTGAAAGCACCTCACCCTTCTCCGCTTTCTGCTCACCGTGGTTTTCTAGGATGTGGACATTTTTCACAAACAAATGAAATTTTAGCTCAGCAGGGCAAAACCCCCATTGATTGGGCGCCAGTGATTAATGAATAATTTCAGATTGTAGACATAGAAAAAATGGGATACTTATGCATCCCATTTTATCAATTACTTAGACACAATAACCATTGCAGGTCTGAGTAAACGGTTATTTAGCGTGTACCCTTTTTGCATCACATTGATCACATGATTAGCTTGGTGATCTGGTGACTCAATCATCGTTATCGCTTGATGAACTTCAGGATTGAATGGCACATTCACTTCACTTACAGGCTCAATACCGAACTTAGCCACGGCATCTAAGAAGGTTTTCAGTGTTAAATTTAGCCCTTCTAACATCGCTTTAGACTCTTCACTTTCATGGTCTGCAGCATCTATTGCGCGTTCTAAGTTATCAATCACTGGTAATAATTCATTTGAGAATTTTTCCAATGCAAATTTATGTGCTTTCTCGATATCTTGCTCAGTCCTGCGACGAATATTTTCAATTTCGGCGTGTGCACGCAACATTGCTTCACGTTCAGTTTTTTGTGAAGCCTCTAATTGTTGCTCAAGCTCAGCAATACGCGCGGCTAACGCTTGTTCGTCTGCTTGTAATTCATCAGCTTGTTGAACGTCTACTTCTTGCTCTACTTGAACTTTTTGTGATTCATTTTGCTCAGAAGCTTGCTCATCATGCATGTTTTGGTCTTTACTACTCATGAATATCTCCGCGTATTTAGCATTAATCCCATATATGAGAGTATTATGGGGATCTAATACAGGGATTCAAGGGAAGTCATACAATCAGAGGCCAAAAAAGTATGCGAAAGGACAATAATACACCACCAACACATTTTAAAACGATAGGCATTGTCGGGCACCCTAGGCACCCTGAGGCATTGGCAACTCATGAATTAATATACCATTGGTTAATTTCAAAAAATTATCATGCCATTATCGATAAACAAGTTGCTAAAGATTTAAAATTAACTAATGCCAACACTGGGACATTAACTGAAATAGGCCAACAGGCTGATTTAGTTGTCGTCGTTGGCGGTGATGGCAACATGCTTGGTGCTGCTCGTATTTTATCTCGGTATAATAATAAAGTTATTGGTGTAAATCGTGGTAATCTCGGTTTCCTTACTGATTTAGACCCTGATAACGCATTACAACAACTTTCGAGTGTTCTTGACGGTAAATATCGTGAAGAAAGACGTTTTTTGCTCGAAGCACAAGTTATTAAAGCTAACCAAAAAGCACGTAAAAGCACCGCAATTAATGAGATTGTTCTCCACCCTGGCAAAGTTGCGCATATGATCGAATTCGAGGTCTACATTGATGAAAAATTTGCCTTTTCTCAACGTTCTGATGGCTTGATTATCGCCACACCAACAGGCTCTACAGCTTATTCTCTTTCCGCAGGTGGCCCTATTTTAACCCCAAACTTGGACGCGATTGTATTGGTGCCCATGTTTCCACATACCTTATCCTCAAGACCACTGGTCATTAGCAGTGACAGCAGTATTCGGCTGAAATTTTTACGAACAAATATTGATTATGAAGTCAGCTGTGATAGCCAAATCATGCTTCCTATTCAGGATGGCGAGGAAGTCATTGTTAAACGTAGTAATAAAAATCTTAATTTAGTTCACCCACAAGATTATAATTATTTCAATACGTTAAGTTCAAAATTAGGCTGGGCTAAAAAAACTTTCTAATTTTTTCATTCTGCCTCTTTACTGTATAAAAAAACAGTCATACACTGTATTAAAACACAGGTGTGTATTTTCACAGGAGAGCGCAGATGCTTACCCAACTAACAATTAATAATTTTGCAATCGTACGTGAATTAGAAATTGATTTCCGTAATGGTATGACCGCCATAACCGGTGAAACAGGTGCGGGTAAGTCTATTGCTATTGATGCACTTGGCCTGTGTCTAGGGAATCGAGGTGAAGCCAATATGGTACGCCCTGGTGCACAACGTGCTGACCTTTGCGCTCGCTTTTCCTTAGTAGATGCACAATTAGCTGCCAATTGGCTTACAGAACACCAACTTGATAACCAAAATGAGTGCTTATTACGTCGTACTATCTCTCCAGATGGTCGCTCCCGTGGCTTTATTAATGGCGTTTCAGTTCCTTTATCACAACTTAGAGAACTAGGCACATTGCTGATTCAAATCCATGGTCAACACGCACACCAGCTCTTGCTAGATAGCTCTCATCAAAAATCCTTGCTTGATGCCTATTCCAACCAGCAAGAACTACTGGTTCAAATGAAAAAAGCATGGCAAACATGGCATGATTCCTGCCAACAATTAGCCGTCTTTCAAAAGCAGGTGCAAGAGCGTGAATCTCGGCAGCAACTGCTGGAATATCATCTGAAAGAACTAAACGAATTCCTCCCTGTTCAAGGAGAGTTTGAAGAAATAGACCAAGAATATAAGCAACTCGCTAATCATGGGCAGTTTTTAGCTATTGGGCAAACAACAACACAAATACTATCCGAAAATGATGATTCGAATGTTATTAGCTTATTAAATATGGCAAAAAATGAATTGACTGACTTGGTTGCTCTCAATCCTAAATTCTCAGAGTTACTTGATATGCTTGAAGAAGCATCAATACAAGTCAGCGAAGTCAGCGATGAAATCAAACACTATTGTGACCAATATGAGCTTGACCCTAATCGCTTGTTTGAACTGGAAAAACGCATCTCCAAACAAATCAACTTAGCGCGTAAACACCATGTCACACCAGAAGCCTTACCTGAATTATTTCAGCAATTACTAAGCGAACAAGAACAGATAGCCAATCAGAATGAAGACGCAGAAGTCTTAAATGCACAAGTACAAGCGAATCATCATACAGCTCTCGAATGTGCAAAACGCTTACACCATGTACGTTTACATTATGCACAAGAGTTAAGTACATTAATTACCAATAGTATGCATCAACTTTCAATGCCTCATGGCCTATTTACTATTGATGTAAAATTTATACCTGAACAACTACAAATCGATGGTGCCTGTAAAGTAGAATTCAATGTGACGACTAACCCAGGACAACCACACCAAGCGCTTGCTAAAGTTGCATCGGGTGGTGAATTATCACGTATAGCATTAGCTATCCAAGTCATTACTGCTAAAAAAATGGATACCCCTGCATTAATATTTGATGAGGTCGATGTCGGTATTAGTGGACCAACCGCAGCAATTGTAGGGAAGTTACTACGTGAACTAGGTGAGTCAACGCAAGTGATGTGCGTGACACATTTACCACAAGTAGCTGGGTGCGGTCATCATCACTTTTATGTGAGTAAAGAGACAAACGGTGTAGAAACAGAAACTCACATGCAATTACTGGATAAAAAAGCCAGATTACAAGAACTTGCGCGTCTTCTTGCTGGTTCTGAGGTAACAAAAAATACGCTTGCCAACGCGAAAGAGTTACTTGCAGCATAATTTTTGACAACTTTTTTATGCTTATGTGGTCTTAGAGTCGATAAGGAAGGTTTTAAATTGTATCAATGTCGATTATCATTGATGTTCTGACTCCAAAAGGAATGAGATATCCATGCGTTATAAATTGTTAACTGCTGCAGCACTATCACTCGCATTAATGTCTACGGGCTGTTCAATGATGGAACGTCTTGTCTATCACCCGGACATTAACCAAGGTAATTACCTCACAGCGAAAGATGTTGCTAAGATCCAAAAAGGAATGACACAGCAACAAGTCGCTTATACTTTGGGCACGCCAATGTTATCTGACCCGTTTGGTACTCAGACTTGGTATTATGTTTTCCGCCAAGAACTTGGTCATGACCCAGTTCAGCAAGAAACTTTAACTCTGATCTTTGATCGTAATGGCATTCTGACTGACATCAAAAACGAGAAAAATCTTGCCGCGCAGGAATCAATGGAAGCCGCTGAAACAAAAGTATCAGAAACTAAAGCCGCTGACTAACCATAAGACACTAGGGCCACCTAGTATGATAATAACAGCCTGTCTTTTGAAAAATTATTCAGGCGGGTTGTTATTATGAGTGCCTTTATTATAGATTTATTTAATCTCATTTTAACTAAATAAATTTCAATAAAAAACCGAGCTTTTGCTCGGTTAGCTACAATAGAATAAAGTTACTTATTTTTAGCTTCTTTAGATTTTTCGGCTCGTTTACGCCTTAATTCTTTTGGATCAGCAATCAAAGGTCGATAAATCTCAACACGATCCCCATCTTGCACTAAATCAGTCAATTTAGCGGGTCGGCTATAAATACCAATCTTATTTTTTTTAAGGTCAATATCATCCCTAAGGGCTAGGATGCCAGAAGCAAGTATTGCTTCTTCTATTGTGCTACCTTCTTTAACTTTAACTGATAACAAAAATTGCTTTTCAGGAAGCGCATATGTCACTTCAATGTTCAGCTCAGACACTATAAACATCCTTTGCTCTTAAAGTGAAAGCTTGTACCATATTATTTGCTAATTCTTTGAAAACTTTGCCAAATGCAAGCTCTATCAATTTATTTGTAAATTCAAAATCAAGGTGAAATTCGATTTTACAAGCATCCGCACTTAAAGGAATAAATCTCCAACCACCCGCTAATTTACTAAATGGCCCTTCCACAAGTTGCATATGAATGCACTTGTTATCTTCTAGCACATTTTTTGTGATAAAAGTTTTGCTAATGCCTGCTTTTGACACCTCAACAGAGGCGGTCATCTCTTCAGAACTATGACTAATAATTTGGCTACCGACACACCCTGGCAAGAAGCTTGGATATGAAATAACGTCATTAACGAGTTTATACATTTGTTCTGCGCTAAACGGAACTAACGCAGAGCGGCTAATCTGTGGCATATCAATTCCTATCCCCAAAAACTGAGCGTATAATACCACCTTTGATTGGTTAAACAAAAAACAAAACCCACATAGGGCAAGATTTGCACAATCAAAAAAATATCAGCTTAGAAAGATTTCTTTCAACTCAGCTTACAGTATAATGATTGCACTATGACAAAGAAAAAACCATATAAACCCGGTTCAGCAACAATTGCTATGAACAAGCGTGCTCGCCACGAATATTCTATCGAAGAGGAGTTCGAGGCGGGTCTATCCCTACAGGGTTGGGAAGTTAAATCACTCCGAGCAGGCAAAGCCAACATTGGAGATAGCTACGTTCTTTTAAGGGACGGTGAAGCTTATTTATTCGGTGCAAACTTCACTCCACTGACAGTTGCATCATCGCATGTTGTATGCGACCCAACTCGTAGCCGTAAGTTACTTTTAAATCAACGTGAATTAGATACACTCTACGGTAAAGTTAATCGTGAAGGTTATACCGTTATTGCACTTTCCCTCTACTGGAAAAATGCATGGTGTAAAGTTAAAATTGGTGTTGCCAGAGGTAAAAAATCTCACGATAAACGTTCTGACATTAAAGAACGTGAATGGCAACTCGATAAAGCACGTATAATGAAACATTCTAATCGCTAACCTCTAGCTTTATAGAGTATTTTTCTGTTATACTGCGCTCAACAACTTGGGGCTGATTCTGGATTCGACGGGATTTGCGAAACCCAAGGTGCATGCCGAGGGGCGGTTGGCCTCGTAAAAAGCCGCAAAAAATAGTCGCAAACGACGAAAACTACGCTTTAGCAGCTTAATAACCTGCTTAGAGCCCTCTCTCCCTAGCCTCCGCTCTTAGGACGGGGATCAAGAGAGGTCAAACCCAAAAGAGATCGCGTGGATGCCTTGCCTGGGGTTGAAGCGTTAAATTTAATCAGGATAGTTTGTTGGTGGCGTGTCTGTCCGCAGCTGGCAAATGAATTTAAAGACTAGACTAAGCATGTAGTACCGAGGATGTAGAAATTTCGGACGCGGGTTCAACTCCCGCCAGCTCCACCAAATTTGGTGGGTCAGTGATAGGACAACAGGTTTAAAAACAGGAAGTTAGCAAAATCAGTTGGACTACACACTGACACAAATAGGACTACAAATGATACGCAAATCGTACGCGAATTATTAAGTTCACTAAAAGCCCACTTCAGTGGGCTTTTTTATTGTAGGTTATGGCTACACATCATTTTCCTCAAGTAAGCATTAGCTGTAATTCCTCAATTTCCACTTAGGCTTTGAAAATTGATGGTGCGAATAACTAGCTTGTGCCTTCTAATGATCTTCTACAGCATATAGATAAATTAAATATCTATTTTTTTTCTCCCGACTTCCCCATAGATTCGATTAGGGATAAAATTATTTTTTCTTGTGGTAGAGTTGGTGTCTTTTCGAGATTGATACTATTCTCACGGAGGTTTTTTAAAATAATTGAGAAATCACCAACGTGACCTTTACTTAACACGTATGCAAGTTTTTGATTTTCAAAATCGGTACCTAACTGCATATAATATTTTATAAAAACTAACACCGCCTTCATTACAAAGCCTATAAATATTATCAAAGAAAGGTTGAGAAGAACGGTTGCAATTGAATCAGCAATTTTCTCACTTTCACTTTTTTCTGGTTTCCCCAAACTAGACCATTTTTTATATGCATTTAATATACGCTCAGATGTATCCTCACCAGATACATTAGAAGATTGAGAGTCAATCTCACTATTTTTTATATCCTTAGGTAAAAGATGAGTCTCCTTTGAGGCGATGTTATCTGGATATATAAAAAGACCATTTCCATCATAAAAACCAACTTTATATTCTCCATCGTTCCTTGGTTTATATATGACCGCATCACCAATTTTAAGCGAATTTTTATTCAACGCTGTCATTGCCTCTGAAATCCAACTACGCTGAGAGTCTTTTCCGCTGATAATTAAGAATGCAACCATTACAGCCGCACTAACAAGAATTAAAATTAAACCAATGTTTGCCCATCTTACAAAACGAGCCCTTCTCTCAAGTAATAATGTTATTTTATCATCTAATAGAGAGTCTTTTCGTTCTTCTGTAGTATCACTGCTCATTTATCATCCTTTTAATTTGTACTACCTTGAAAAATAAAGGTAACATAATAATTTTTAACCAATTTTTAATATGAACTGCAATATTCCCTATTTACATAAGCAACCTTATTAGGATAGCACTGTGGTATATATTTAAGTACACTAATAATAGACAAATCACACGCGACTTATTAAGTTCATGAAGAGCCCACTTCTTCGGTGGGCTTTTTTATTTACTGCTACGGGGCTGCATCATTTTCATCGATGATAGATTCCTGCTTAGCCCTTTCTGCTTCCTCTACTGCACGTTTAGCTTCTTCTTGCACTAATCGCTCTGCTTCTAGCTTAGCGAGTCTCTCTGCTTCAGCTTGCTTTTGATTGTAGATAGAATTTGATGGCATATTTACACGAACATCAACCCAGTGGCCCGCTGGAATATCGCAGGGCTCTCCTGGTGTTAATTCAACCTTTCCATCAAAGCCCGGTATTGATTCTTCATCTTCTGTTGCATCACGCAAAAACTCTGGATATAGCTTGAAGCGTTCATACTGTATGTTTTGCGGTAAATCATGCTGACGATAAGATGTGTACAAAACAATATCCCCATCCTCATCAGGCTCAACAATGCGTCCATCAAATGGGTGTGGCTTACCTTTCTCCAGTACATCATAAAGGGCATATACCAGTGGAAGCTGGTTAATACCGCATGGAATCGTAATACCGCCATTGATACCGCCCCAGCTCGCATCAGAGTGTAGGCCAAGAACGCCATGCAACTGGTAAATTCCCGTATGCAGTTTTTTGAGTGTTACACCTTCGGCTTCTTCATTTGGATCAATATGGTCAGCAAATACTCGAATAATTGGTGATGCGGCTTTTAAGTTTCCGTTTGAGTCTTTTGTTGTGTTGGACGTGTGATACACCTTGATTAAATCATGAGCATCTTGCGGCCTGTTTTTTCTTAAAATAGATAATGCGTTAGAACCTGTCTGCCCCATAATTAGCGCAGTCACACCGTCAGCTGTGTTATTTTTAACGACTATCGCATTCCCATAAAGCCCCGCCAAGCCTATCGAATCTAAACCCTCTGTTATGATTGGATTAACAGGATAAAATGCACATATCATTTTTGAAAAATCTGTTATTGATGTCAATTTTAATGAATTACTACTACCACCGACCCCACCGTCTCCAACTTGCATTAATGTGCCGCTGGCGGCTGGTATTGAGTGACTTGTTGTTTTTCCATCTCTAAATGAATTAATTCGACTCCCCGATAGCCCCGCTTCGAGTTCCAGATAATTTGAATCATTAGTGTTTTGTGTTTTTGCTTTTACTCTTCCGACAGCGCTAATATTACCAATGACATCCCCACCCGCTTTATCAAACTTCCCATCTAGCTGCTTATCCATTTCTTTTGTTGTGCGTAGCTGTTGAGTCGTTTGGTCTGGCAATGTAACAGTGATAATGCCCTGCTCGGTCATCCAGCGCGTTAATATGTCGCTGAACTGCACATTCGCACCGTTCATGGACACAATCTTATTCATGGCATCGGAAACAGAATGAACCATCGTCGTGAGAATGACGTACTTCGCCCCAGTTACTGATGTTGGTAATGGGAAATTTAATGTGAGTTCAGTATCTGATTGAATCGACTGAATACTGTTGTTGTGAACTGTAGTACCAATTTGAATTTGAATCGCCTGCTCTGCGGATACACGATTAATGTTATTGAGCCATTTTGTGCCTGTACCGACTAATTTTGTACTGTTTGCGGTTGTTGTGACTGTACCGATGTTATAAGACATGTTAATTCTCCGAAATTTGGACGTAAAAAAACCGCAATTAAGCGGCCTAAGTTGTAATTTAGTAACTTTTTAGAGATTAAAAATAGTCATCGCGATTTAAAACAATGGTGTCGCACTCAGAATAAAACGCATTACCTGCAGCGGTTTTATGCGAGCCAAATTTATAATAAGACCCTTGCCTTACGCTAACTGCACCATTGAGCATCCTTAATCCACCATGCCAACACCGGTTGTTATTTGACGAGCCTGTAAAAAACACCCCGTATCGAGCCAAGGGAACTAATGGCCTGTCGTACACTTTTGATTCACTTCTTCCTATGTGAATAGTTTCTGGTGCTTTAATGGGTGGATAGTGATTAGTAATAACAGGCTGCCCCATTTTATTAAACAAAAACAGGCCACTATCCCCTTTTTTTAATGGTGGAGTAAACCCGCTTTGAATGATAATAATATCCATCTTTACTGTATTGCCGGGTGTTAATACGCGATTAGTAATATGGTCATACTCAACCACTGCGCTGGGGTGATCCCAATAAGCAAGAACCAGTTGAGAATCACGATTAGGCAAGTTACTGGGTAATGTCATTGCGTCTGTTATTGTTCCACTATATGACCACACAATAAAACCGAGTTGAGTGTTACTTGTTATGGCCGTAAAGTCAGTCGCCCCCTTTATGTAAGCCCCCCAGCCTGAGCGCGTATTCTCATTATGCGTTTCAAAAACATGCAGCCTAGCGGCTGGATCTGTATATCCTCGATAGTCATTCTTGTAAAAATATGATGTTCTTAGCCCAACTCTCACCTTATTGCCTGAAACGCCTATATTTTCGATTACGATATGATTGAACCATCCCATGTCATCAAGCCAAGCATTTGTTGCTTGGAAGGGAACTGCTATCAATTTAGTGTCAGGTGATTTTTCCGTCACTGTCACTTCATGGGAGTAAGTCCACTCTCCTAGCGGGGCTCTAGGTACATCAATCGTTCTTAAATAATTAAAACTCCGTGTTCCAGAAAGCCCGTAGGGATTTTTCAAACCAATTTTATTAAACATATAAACGTCATACGCCAAAATTCCCCCCTTTCCAGTTGCCAATGAACAATTGCAAGTTTCCATCTTTGTCATACATCGAAATTTCATTATTTTTTTGGATCATCGAACCTGCATTATCAGACCCGTAAATTTCGACTATCCCATTCACCATATCTATCCTTGAGCCGACTCGCTTAACGGGATCATAGTTTTTAGAGCGCAAATCACTCCCAACAATAATTTTTTCAATTATGGCCTTGTTGATAAACGCTTCATTGATAAACACCTGCCCGTTTTCGACAAAGAAAACGGGCTCTAGCTTGCCGCTGGATGGATTGAAAATACCGAAGGTATCGGCACTAAAACCAATTTGTGTAACCACTTTTCCATTCTGAACAGTTACGCCCATAAGAAACTTAGCGTCATAGTATTGGCCGTTCCAGTTAATACCGGTCTTAATTGTGTAGATAGCAGAGCCATTCCCTTTGTGATCGAAAACAGTTTGCCCCCGCAATTCAATTGCGGACTTATTCTCACCCACTTCTGATTTAATGAGTTCATTAACCTCCGCTTGTGATTTCTCATTATCAGAAACTGTTTTCTTAAGAGTTGTAATACTTGAATTGAGATTGTCAAACTGAGCCTCAATCTTTTCAAAAGATTGTGCATATGCCTGGTGATTATCAGCGACAACCTTATCGATACGAGTAATTGATGCTTTAGCGCGTAAGATTTCCGTACCTTGCACATTTTGCTGGGCTGTTAACTGCCCGATGGCTTCAACTTGCGCTAATTCTTCATTACTCATCGTTTGTTCGATATGATTGATTGATGCCTCATTATCTTCAAAACGTGACTCTGACTGTTCTTTTGCCTCCGTTAATGCCTTATCAGTGTTTGCCGTCGTTTCAGTCAACTTACCAATGCTCGCTTGAGTATCTTCGTGCTGGCTCTGTTGCGTTTGTTTAATCTGAGTTGTGGTTTCATTCAATGTTGCAATAGACTCTGTGTG